>JBBDVZ010000114.1:0-8669 GCA_040903115.1 Planctomycetaceae bacterium | reverse complement strand
AGCCTGGCGGCTCGACCCCAGCCACCCCAGTGCCCACAATCTTTGCACGCACACACCGCGACGCCGATAAGCTCCGGACTCCCGCCCGCCGCAAAGCGCGGATAAAATGCAACCATGATCAAGATCGTCGATTACGGAATGGGCAACCTGCGCAGCGTTCAAAAGGCGTTCGAGAAGCTCGGCGCCGAGGCCGTCGTGTGCTCGACGGCTGATGAGCTGGCCGACGCCGACAAAATGGTGCTGCCCGGCGTCGGCGCTTTTCGCGACGCGATTGCCGAGTTGAAGAAACAACGACTGGTCGAGACCGTCAGGTCTCACATCGCTTCCGGCAAACCGTTTCTCGGCGTCTGCCTCGGGCTGCAGTTGCTCTTCGACGTCAGCTACGAAGACGGCCAGTGGGAGGGATTGGGGATCATTCCCGGGAAAGTGGTTCGCTTTGCCGACGCTCCGGGGCTGAAGATTCCGCACATGGGATGGAACCGGCTCGATGCCGTCAATCGCCCGCGACTGTTGGCGGGCATTCCGCCGGACGCCCACTTCTATTTCGTGCACAGCTATTACGTGGTTCCGACCGATGAATCGGTCGTCGCGGCCCGCACCGAGCACGGCGCCCGCTTTGTTTCGATGATCGCCCGAGACAACGTGTTCGCGACGCAATTCCACCCGGAGAAAAGCCAGCGCGTCGGCCTCAAGCTCTTGGAGAACTTCGCGGCACTGTGAAATAGCGATCAGCTATCAGCGGTCAGCTATCAGCCAGAAAAGTTCAAAGCTGAACACTGAAAACTGAACACTGAAAACTACCTCCCATGCAAATCCTCCCCGCCATCGACCTGCGCGGCGGCAAATGCGTTCGCCTGCGTCAGGGCGACTACGATCAGGAGACCGTCTTCGGTGACGATCCGGTCGCCATGGCCAAGCGCTGGGTCGACGAGGGTGCCGAGCGATTGCATCTGGTCGATCTCGACGGCGCGCGGGCCGGGCGGCCGGTCAATCACGAAGTCGTCCGCGCCATCGTCGCGGCCGTCGGCGTTCCCTGCCAACTGGGCGGGGGCATTCGCGACGAGGCCGGATTGCGGCTGGTGCTCGAGGAAATCGGCGTCGACCGGGCGATTGTCGGCACGCAGGCGTTCAAGCACCCCGAGTGGTTTCGCGAGATGGCCACCCGGTTTCCCGGACGCGTCGCGCTGGGGCTCGATGCGCGCGATTCGATGGTCGCCACCGAAGGCTGGCTCGACGTCTCGTCGATGTCCGCCATCGAGCTGGCCCGCCAGTATGCCGACCTCGACCTGGCCGCCGTCATCTACACCAACATCGCCAACGACGGCATGATGCAAGGCGTCGACCGGGCCACCATCGACGACATGGTGAAGCTCACCGAGCTCGGCCTGCCGGTGATTGCCTCGGGAGGCGTGACGACCTTGAACGACATCCGCAACCTCGCCGAGACAAGCCGCCGACATCCGAAGCTCATCGGCGCGATCGTGGGCCGCGCGATCTACGAAGGCACAATCCGCGTCGCCGACGCCGTTCGCGCCGCCGCCGGCGCGTGAGCTTCGAAAATCGAATTGAACCGCAGATCGGAACAGAGGTCTGGAACCGCCGATGAACGCCGATAAACGCCGATAAGATTTTTTTGAGGAGACCCGGAATCCAGGAGAATCGCACTCATTCAACATTCCTGGCTTCCTGGATTCCTCATAAATTTCCAGCATCGGCGTTCATCGGCGTTCATCGGCGGTTACATTCTTATTTACTCCGCGACGTCTGCGTCCGCGCTTCGTCTTCTTCGTCAAGCAAATAGCGACTTGCTGCCGGTCTACCTTTGGAAACGAACCAAGATTCCAGGCCAGAGCTTTTCGCGCATGCGGCGCGTGGGCGCTTACTATTGCTGGCGGCGGCCTTGTTGTGGAGCACGAGTGGCTTGTTCCTCAAAAGCCCGCCGCTTGAGCGGTTGCCTGAGTTTGAGCGCGGTCCGGTGTTGGCTTGCTACCGGGCGCTGTTTGCGGCGGCGTTTCTGGCTCCGTTTGTGAGCCGCGACGCGATCCGCTTCCGCCCGATGCTGGTTCCCATGTCGCTGTCGTTTGCCGCGATGAACCTGCTGTTTGTGACGGCGATGACGCGGACGACGGCGGGAGCCGCCATCTTTCTGCAATACACCAGCACCGTGTGGGCGTTCGGTTTGGGCTGGCTGTTCTTTCACGAGCGCATCGATCGCAAGAGCCTCGCGACGCTAGCCTGCGTCGTGGCCGGAATTGTGTGCATCGTGGCCGGCGAAACTTCGTCGGCGCACTTCATCGGGAATCTGATTGCGTTGGCGAGCGGCTTGTCCTACGCCGGCGTGATCGTCAGCCTGCGCGCTCTTCGCGGCGAGAACGCCGCGTGGCTCATCGCGCTCAACCACCTTGTCAGCGGGCTTGTGCTGTTGCCGTGGGTCCTCACGCTCGATGTTTCGCTCGACGCGGCACAGTGGTCGCTGGTAGCGTTATTGGGCATCGTGCAGATGGCACTTCCCTACGTGCTCTTTGCCCGCGGCGTGCGGACGGTGAGCGCTCAGGACGCAGCACTGCTGACCCTGATCGAGCCGGTGCTGAATCCCGTGTGGGTCTGGCTTTTCTGGCGAGAGCGAGTCGAGTATGCGACCTGGATCGGCGGCGCGTTGATCCTCGGCGGATTGGCGCTGCGTTACCTCCAGCCGGCCGGAAGACGTCCCACAATATCCTGAACGATGACCGTGCCTCTCGTTCCCAAGCTCCGCTTGGGAACGCACTATCTCGAAGCTCCGCTTCGCAGGAAGTGCAGCTTACGACGAAGATTCACGCCGGTTTTGAATGCGACGCGAGCACGTTCCAAATCTCGTCGGAGATTTCATCCACGGAGCGCAGCGATGAACCGGCGAGGCAGTCGACGCGGTACCAATTCGGCTCGGCTGCCGCCAGGTCGCGATAGACGCCGCGCACGTTGTCGAGATAACCCGCATCGGCTTCCTGGATGTCGGCCTTCTTTGGGGTGTACTGGCGGCTCTGCTTTTGCGCAATCAGCCGCTGCGCGTCGGCCACGGGCAGGTCCAGCAAAAAAGTCAGGTCGGCGCGTGGCAGCCGGTAGATGCCGTATTCGATCTCGCTCACCCATTCTATCAATCTGGCTCGCTCTGCCGACGTCACTTTGGCGCCTTGGTGCGCGAGGTTCGACGGCACATAGCGGTCGAGGATCACCACCTCGTTCGAGGCCATCGAGTCGAGCAGCAGGCCTCGCGATTCGAAGCGGTCGCCGGCGTACAGCAGTGCGACGAGAAATGGGCTGACGTTTTCGAGCGTGCCGAAACGCCCGTTGAGAAAATCGCCGACCGCTTTGCCGAACAGGGTTGCCTTGTACCTGGGAAAGCTGATGAGGGCCGCGCGCTTGCCGGCGCGATCAAGCCGCTCGTGCAGCCGCGTGGCCTGCGTCCCCTTCCCCGAGCCGTCGATGCCTTCGATTGCGACAAGAAAAGCCACGGCTCACCCCAGCGATTCGAGGGCCGCGTCGCAGTTCGCCGCCAGATGAAAATACGTGTGCAAGCGGCTCGTTCGCAGGATCTCGCGGAATTCGTCACCGACGTCGCACAAAACCAGCTTTCCCTGCTTGCGGTGCAACTTGCGGTGCAGCGTAATCAGCTTCCCCAAAAAGGCGCTCGTCGCGTATTGCACGGTTCGCAAGCTCAAAATCACGTTGCTGGCCCCGAACTGTTCCACCAGGGTGAACAGCTCCCGCCCGAGCAATTCGATGTTTTCGTCCTCGGTGAGCCGCGACAGTTTCAACGACACGCGCGCGACGCGGTCTTCTTCCTGGACGTCGATGTACACGGGATGGAAATTAGCCGACAGCATCGTCCCCCTCCATCCGCTTGGCGCGGAGAAAATGCTCAAAAGCCCTTTCGCCGCGGGCCGCGACGAGCCGGCCGACGTCTTGCGACGTACCGGGGAGCTCGACGGGCACGTAGCGACGGTCGGTCCCGCGAAACCAGCCCGGCCGCTCCTGCGACTCGCGCTCGACCAGGACCTGAAGCTTGCGTTTTTCGAGCGAGCGGTAATAGCTGCTCGCCAATTGTCGTTCGAGTGCCGCGAGCCGATCGCACCGCTCTTTTTTCACGCGCGGGTCGACCTGGTTCGGGAACGCCGCGGCTGCGGTCCCTCGCCGCGCGCTGTACGGGAAGATGTGCATCTTCATGAAGCCCGCCTGTCGGCAGGCGTCGAGCGTTTGTTGGAACTCTTCCTCGGTCTCGCCGGGAAAGCCGACGATCACGTCAGTCGTGAACGCGGGATTGTCGAGCCTTTGTCGCATCCGCTCGAGCTTCTCCAAAAACCGGTGCACGAAATACCGGCGGCGCATTCGCCGCAACACGGTATCCGATCCGCTTTGCAGCGACGGATGGAACTGCGGGCAGAGGTGCTCGCAGTCGGCCGCCGCGGAAATAAAATCGTCGTTGATGTCGGCCGCCTCGACGCTCGAAAGCCTCATTCGCCAATCGCCGGCGATGCGGTCCAGCCTGCGGAAGAGGTGCCACAACCGAAACGGAGGCAGGCCCGACTTGCCGCGCGTCGTCTCGACGCCGTAATGGCCGACGTGAATGCCGCTGATCACGATCTCTTTGTAGCCGTTGTCGATCAGCCGCCGCACCTCGTCTTCGATCTCGCCAGGCGGGCGGCTATTGAGGCCGGGACGGACGTGCGGGATGATGCAAAACGTGCATTTGAGAATGCAGCCGTCCTGAACCTTGACGTAGGCCCGCTGGCGGCCGTCGAAATGGCTGATGCCGGTCGGCAGGTCGACGATGCCCAGCCGGTCGAAGACGTCGGGCAGCTCGCGCTTGTCAGTAACGACTTCGAACACGCCTGGAAGCCGAGCGACCGCTTGCGGGTCGCGGGTCGCGTAGCAGCCCATTACAACCGTGCGCGTGCCGGGGTTCTTGCGAGCCAATTGCCGAATCACCTGCCGCGATTTCGAATCGCCCGTCGACGTCACCGTGCAAGTATTGACCACGCACAGGTCCGCGGCATCGGCGTCCCCCGCTTCGCGGTAGCCGTTCTTCAGCAGCGTTTCTTTGACCAACTGGGTTTCGTACTGATTGACTTTGCAGCCCAGAGTGATCAAGCGACACGTTGGTGTGGACATGGCCCGGTGGAATCGCGCGATTCGTGAAAGAAAGTTGCCACGGCCCCGAAGACCTCAAAACTCCGGGCGTACTTGGATAGTATAAAGGGCGCACCGGGTTTTGTAAGCCGCCTGCTCGAAAATCGGGCGTTCGCTGAAACGGATAACGAGATGTTCATGCCGAAAACCTGCCGCGCCACCATTTACGTTCTCGTTCTTGTATTTGTTGGATCGGTGGGAATTTGCCGCGCCGACCCGATGCCGGGCACTGCGCGCCCCGGGGTCAATCGGCAACCGTCTAAGTCCCCGGCGATCTATCAGCACGCGGTCGTGGCCGCCGATCATCCTGCCGCCAGTGCCGCCGGCACGGAGATTCTGCGTCGGGGCGGCAACGTGGTCGATGCCGCCGTCGCCACGTCGTTTGCGCTGTCGGTTGTTCGCCCGGCGAGCTGCGGCATCGGCGGCGGCGGGTTCATGATGATCTGGAACGCGGAAAAACGGGAAGCTGTCGCGATCGACTATCGTGAACGTGCGCCGCAAGCCGCGACGCGAGACCTCTTCACGAAGCCGCCCGATGGCCAGAACCAAAGCAGCGAGCCGAGTCGCAAAGGTGCGTTGGCCGTCGCCGTCCCGGGGACTGTGGCTGGTCTGTGCTTTGCGCAGCGGGAATATGGCACACTCGATTTGCCGAGCGTGCTAGCGCCGGCGCTGCGCCTCGCCCGCGACGGCGTGGTCATCGAAGATCATGATCTCGAAGCGCAAAAGGTGACGCTCGCGGATTTGGCAGGTCAAAAGGGTGACATGCAACGCTACGAGCCTCTCGTTCGACTTTACCTCAACGGCGGCAGGCCGTGGAAGCAGGGCGAGCGTTTTCATTCGCCGCAAGGCCGCGTGCTGGAAATTATCGCGTCGCGAGGCGCCGATGGCTTTTACCGTGGCGCGGTGGCCAATGCGGTCGTCGACGAGTTGCGCCGACGCGGGGGGATCATCACGCTGGATGATCTGGCGGCGACGAAACCTGTCGTGCGCCGCGCGTTGCGTGGAACGATCGGTCGGTTCGAGATCGTTACGATGCCCCCTCCCTCCAGCGGCGGCGTCGCCTTGTTGGAAACGCTCAATATCCTGTCGGCTTACGAACGCGCACAACCCGCGCGGCGGCTCGAACAACTCGGACACAACAGTCCCGAGTACGTCCACTTGCTGGCGGAGGCCTTGAAGCACTCATTCGCCGACCGGGCAGAATTCTTGGGCGACGCCGACTACACGACTGTGCCGGTGAAAAGGCTCATCAGCCGCGAGTACGCCGCCGAGTTGGCGAAACGCATCGACTCTGAAAAGACCAAGCCCCTGGAGGCTTATGGCCGGTACCAACCCGTCGCGGACGGCGGCACGTCGCACTTTTCGATTATCGATGCGCAGGGAAACGCGGTCGCGTGCACCGAGACCATCAACACGCTTTTTGGCAGCTACGTGGTCGAGCCGACCTATGGGATCGTGCTGAACAACGAGATGGACGACTTTGCCGCCGTCCCCGGGCGGCCCAACGCTTTCGGCCTCATCCAAAGCGAAGCGAATGCGGTCGGTCCCGGACGGAAGCCGCTATCCAGCATGTCGCCCACAATTGTCGTCGAAGAAGGGCGTGCGGCGTACGCGACGGGAGCCTCCGGCGGGCCACGCATCATCAGCGCGGTCTTGCAGGTCCTGATCAACCTGACGCGCTTCCAAATGTCGCCGGCCGATGCCGTCGCCGCCCCGCGGCTGCATCACCAATGGCTGCCCGATGTGCTGGAAGTCGAGGATCCGCTGTTCGCGAAAGTCGCGGGAGCGCTCAAGCAACGCGGCCATGCGGTCGTACGTCCCGACGACGATGCCCTTTGCCAGACCGTTTCACGAAATCGCGACGGGCTGCGGGGTGCGAGCGACGTGCGAGGAACCGGCCGTCCCGACGGCCATTGAACCTTTAAGCCGGGCTCGCGGATTCATCCCGTCGGAGTAAGACCGCGGGGATCAACCCCGCGGCTCGCTAGCGGCGACGACGTCGGCGATTCGGTGGCCCCTGTCCGCCCCTGCGCCCTCGATCCTGGTTTTCGGCCGGTTTGCCGGCGTTGTGCCCCTGCCCCGGCCCCGGCCCCTCCGCGGGCGCTTTCGAGGCGGAATGAGGCGACGATTCCACGCGGCTGGGGTTGAGGAGATACGAGATGGCCTCTTGCCAGGTGGGAATCTTTCGGTAAGGCATGTCGCCCGGTTCGTCCGCCTGAGACGTCTCGCCGTCGTCCGCCTCCTCGTCGAGGTCGTCGGAGTCGCTCATTGCGTCGGCAGCCGTCGGCTCGTCCAGGTCATCGTCGTCTTGTTCATCTTGCTCGAGCTCGCGCCGATGCGCTGACGTTCGGACTGGTTCCGCGACGGCCCAGGCGGGCTCGTCGTCGTCGTCATCCTCGGATGCTGCGATCGCAGCGGGCGATTCATCTTCGAAGCCGACGTCGGAGTCGTCGTCCAGAGAATCTGTGACCGCTTCGTCTTCCAACCGTTCTTCATCACCAGGAGACGAAGCGCGTTCTTCGACGGCACTGTCGGCTCGCCCGCGACGTCTGCGGCGACGTCGACGTCGGCGTTTGTGTGGCGATTCCTCGTCGGAATTGCTCTCGCGCGCCGGCTCCGACGGGGTAGCTGCGGGAGACGGCTGCCGCGGTTCGTCGAAGAGCCCTGCTCCGAAGCCATCTTCGGCCGCATTTTCAGCGCGGAGATCGGCCGGTTTGGGAGACTCGTTTCTAGGCGCATCGACCGGACGCGGGGACGGGGTCCGGTCGGCAGGCCGGGGCGAGTGCGGTTTTTCCGAGTGACGCGAAGGGGGTTTCTCGCCGGAGCGCGACTCGGGCCGACGCCCGGGCGGCCTTCGTGACTGTGGACGACGTCCTTCGCCACCGGACCCGGACCTTACGTCGCGATCGCGGGGCGCATCATCCCAGTCCCAGTCCTTGAGGACTTCCCAGTAGGTATCGTCGGCAGCCTCTTCGCGCACGTCGACGGCCGCTTCATCGCCGGCGGAATCCTCCACGGCGGTCCCGTCGTCGTCCTCGTCTTCGAAATCGTCGTCGCTGCTCGAGGCCAGCTCGGGCTCGAGATCGACGTCGTCGGATTCCGCCGAGATGTCGACGATCGCCTCGAGGGTTTCCGCGACGACATCCAGTGGAAAGTCGTCTTCGGCCCGGGCGGGAGTTGGCTCGACCTGATGCGGATCTTCAGGGAGCGGAATCTCCTCGCCCGAGGGGACGGTATCGAAATCGATTCCGAACAAGTCTTTCGCGAGACTTTCCCAAGAATCGCCATCGCCCGACGGCGACGTGCGCAGCGGATCACCTGTCATAAGTGAAAAATAGCGACAAGTCGGCCATTTTTCAAGGGCAGCGCGCGGCTACGCTTTGGCCCAAGAGGAGGCTGCGCGTCAGACAACCATCGCGACCGCTGCAGTCAATGTCGCTTGTTATGCAGTCGAGACAGGTCGGAATCAGTTCTTCTTGGAAGCCGAGGCCTGACGCAATGAG
>JBBDVZ010000113.1:0-8689 GCA_040903115.1 Planctomycetaceae bacterium | reverse complement strand
GGAGTTGCCGATCTCATCCATTCCAAGCACGGGGGTGACGACGATGAGCAGGACGACAAGGGGGGCGAGCACGAATCGCATTGGTGACCTCGCGGTGGTTCGAAACCGGACAATGCTCTCAGAATTCGATGACCGATTCGTTGCGAACCTCGAAAACACAAAAAGCGACATCACGTGAACAACTCATGGATGGGCTCGGCGCGCTGGAGCGTGTTCGCCAATAAGCTCGGGACGTCCGGCAGCCTGCGCACCGTCGGCAGGTCCAAGGCCGCATGCAAGACCGTTCTCAGCAGGTTGTCGAGCGTGACCGGTCTCGACTTGGGTTCTTCGGCGCGCGCGTTCGATTGACCGATGACCTGCCCCATGTTGAGACCTCCGCCGGCAAACGCGAGCAGGACGTTGAGCATCAGCCGCCACCAACGCTGCAACGATGAACCGTCTCATGAGATTGCCTCATCTTGTTTAGGAAAACACGGGAACGCGACTATGCGGCCACGGTTCTTAATCTAACATGACGTTCAGCGATTCCACAAGTTGCCAACGAGCCGTCCGACTGACTCATATCTTCGATAGAAGTCGGTGACGGAAAGGTGCGGTTTTCACCCGAACGTGTGGGCCGTGACCCGCCTCCGGTCCCGTAAGCACGGCCTGATTTCCGTGCTGATTCCGGTGTTGGAGCGACCTGTATCAGTTCGAAAGCAGTTGGCTACGGTGCCCCGTTCCGAAAAGTCCCGTGAACAAAGAGGGGATCGTGAACCAGAGCCAAAGAGAGTTTTGATGGGTTGGATCCGGGCACCTTGCCAAAAAGTGGCATTTCGGAATGGAACCACGTGTCTCGTTTCGAACCAGAGAGAGTCGGTCATGAACAGCGGACGGCTGTGGGCGATCGCCGCAAATGCTCTAATCACAGGTTCGTTAGCGCGGCGATCGACACGTGCAATTGAAATTCCCCCCCAAAGACGCGAAGCTACAGGCATTGCAGATCCCGGACCGGGCAGTCGCGGCGAACCCGGAGGGTTTTCTCCCAAAGCGGAGAATTGAGCGAATCGCCATGAGTCATCTTCAGAGCGGACTACTCGGCTACGACCTCAGCCGTCGGGCGTTTCTCCGGTCGGCGCTGCTGGGGACAGGCCTGCTGAGCCTGCCACAGATATTGCAATGGCAAGCTCGCGCCGCGATGACACCCAGGGCGAAGAAGCGATCGCTGATTCTGCTGTGGCAGGACGGCGGCCCCAGTCACTTCGAGACGTTCGATCCCAAGCCGGACGCGCCAAGCGAGTATCGCGGAGAACTGGGCGCTATCCCGACGTCGTTGCCGGGTGTCTTCTACTGCGAAGTTCTGCCGCGACTGGCGCAGTTGGCTCATCGCACTTGTGTCATCCGATCGTTGCACCAACCATCGTCGGATCATGTCGTCGGCTCCCACAACGTACTGACGGGCTGGGACGGCGAAACCGAAGGCTCGAAGTCCCGTTATCCCGATCTCGGGGCCGTCATCAGTCGGATGAGGAGCGGAGCGGAAGAGGCCGACATCTCCCTTGGTGCGTCGACCGACCCGCGATTGGCGAAAGGCATGCGCGGCACGGGCGGTCGGCTGCCGGCGTGGCCAGACCGCAACGCGTTACCGCGGTACATCGACATTGGTGCGGGATTGCATCGGGGGGGACCGGCGTTTCTCGGACCGATCGACGGCCCGTTCCAGGTCGCCGGCGATCCCTCGAAACCGAACTTTGTGATTCAGAATCTGCAGTCCTCAAGCGATCCTCAGGGATTGCTCGCTCGTCAGACGATGCTTGAACGACTGGACCGGCTGAACAGCAACGTGCCAACGGGAACAGCCGCGTTCGAACAGCTTCGGGCGCTGGAGGGCTTTCGGCAGCAGGCCTTCGATCTGTTGTCCGGTGGCGGTGCAGCCAGGGCGTTTGATCTCTCTCGCGAGATGCCGGAGGTCAGGCAGCGGTACGGCCTGCATCTGGCTGGGCAGCAATGCCTGCTCGCGCGGCGATTGGTCGAATCGGGCGTCGCCATGGTCGGCATCCGCTTCTCTCCTGACGGGCGCGGCGATTACGACCGGACCATGATCGGCTGGGATGATCACGCCGTGCATGGCAACATCTTTGAGATCATGCGACAACGTGGACCGCAGTTCGATCAATCGGTGAGTGCGCTGATCGAGGATCTTGAGGAGCGCGGCATGCAGGATGACGTGCTGCTCGTCGTAATCGGCGAGTTCGGACGAACGCCTCGAATCCACATTCACAACGGCTGTCCAGGTCGCGAACACTGGGGTCCGGCCGGCTGCGCATTGGTCTACGGCGGCGGACTGGCGCGCGGGCAGGTTGTTGGATCGACAAACGACAAAGGTGAACATCCGCATGAGCGACCGCTGACCTACCAAAGTCTACTCGCGACGATCTATATCGCCATGGGGATCAATCCCGCTCACACGTTCATCAACCAGGCTGGTCGTCCCGTCCCGATCCTGCCAACCGGCGAGCCGATCGCGGAGCTGACGGGATCAACTTCCCATGGTTCCCCTGGTGACGGTCGAGAGCCATCGGCCGCCAGGCCGATCGACGTGCGTTTGACGTCTGAAACGCCGGCGAATTCGTTTGATCGCCGTTCCAGTGTGAATCACTCTCGTGATCGCGCCGTCGACTTGTCCGCGGATGCAACGAATGCAGATCTCGCCGCTCTGCGGCACCGGGAGCTCATCGAAACTCTCATCCTTCACGATTCCCGGATCGACGACGCGGGGTTGTCCCTTTTGACCGAGTGTCGCGCACTTCGGCGCCTCGAACTGAACGGCACCCCCATCTCGGATGCGGGACTAGCCCCGTTAGGCACTTTGACAGCTCTTGAAGCGCTGAACCTGACCGGTACGCGTGTCACTGGCGCGGGGCTCACGCACCTCAAACCGCTCGTGCGTCTGAATCGGCTCTCCTTCAATGGGACCTCCATCTCACTCACCGACGTCGTTCGGTTGTTTGTCCGGGAACAAGGCCGAACACTGACCGATGCCCTGTTGGCGTTGGGGCTGGGCCGCCTGGATCCCCGTGGAAACATCGTGGCGATCGATGTCGCAGGCACCGAGTTTGGGGACGCCGAACTGCAACACCTCGGATCGGTCACCACGCTCAAGGAGTTGCATCTGGCTGCGACACGGGTGACCGACGCGGGGATGGTTTTCGTCGGACAACTGAGCAACCTCGAACGGTTGTATCTGGCCAAGTGCGACGTCGGCGACGCGGGTTTGGCCCACGTGGCCAAACTCACACGCCTGCAAGCGATCAACCTGTACGGCACGAAGCTGACCACCGCTGGGCTGGTGCATCTGGCAGGGCTGTCCGAGCTGCGTCACCTGCTGGTTACCGACGTCAAACTCAGCGCCGCCGCTGTGAACGAGCTGAAGGTAAAGCTGCCGCGTTTGACAGTCACCGATTTCGTAGCGGCGCAGCAGCAACGCTCGAGCAGACACAAGCGGCATTCTTAGGATCTTTCGCCAAGGGATCCTCACACGTGTCGCCATACGACCATTTTTTGGCACGGTCTGATTTGCCGTCCTTGTTTCGGTACTTTGAGCGCTCCGAAACAGTTCGAAAGCAGTTGCCCACGGCCCGCCCCGTGTGGCATCAGAAAGAGGATCGCGTGCTGGCGCACATTCTGGTCTGTTTTCTGGCATTCGTGCTCTGGAAGTTCCTGGGCCAGCTCTGCCGGAAAGCCGGTCTCGGCGACGAACCACGGCGCGTGCTGGCGGAGTTGAGTGAACTCCGCGTCGTCGACGTCATTCTGCCGACCAAAGACGGCCGGGAGATCCGCACGCGCTGCATCACACAGCCCAGCGACCATCAGAAAATCCTCTTGAGCCAACTCGGCTTGGAACTCCCCGGCCGCTTGCACCCCACCGAATTGTAGTGCAAAAATCCGGGAACCGCCCCTTGGAGCGCAAGCACTTACGTCGACGGTTGGGGAAGTTGGGTTAACCCACGGCTGAATTTTTTAGCCGATCGAAACCGACGCCGCTGTGTTAACAGCTTGCGCGAGCGCTACAACCGCCGCGATGTGAGAGGAAATGCTGGTGCGACGCAACTCTCGTCTTTCGGGCCGCGACTCCGGAGTGCAAAAATGGGGTCAACGTCCGTGATATCAACACCTTCGGCATTATATCGCGATGAAAAATCTGTACCACCGTCTGTTGCTGTTGATCGCCGATTCTACACAAAAGGAACCGGCACGCCAGATCCGTTACCTCAAAATCGAGAACGAAATCCTGCGCTCGAAGCTGCCGAGGATCGTGCCGGTGACCGAAACGGACCGACATCGCCTGGTCAAGTTCGGGACGAAGCTCGGTAAGGCTCTCAACGCCTTGGTGACGAGCGTGCACCCGGACACGCTGCGGCGCTGGATTCGGGAGGCGAGCAAGAGAGCCAAGCGGAAGCCTGCGCCGCGCGGCCGCCCCAAAACGAGGCAGGAGATTCGCGAGCTGATTATCAAACTGGCGCGCGAAAATGACTGGGGTTATACCCACATCCTCGGCGAGCTTCGCAAGCTCGGCGTCAAGGCGGTGTCGCGCAACACGGTGAAGAACATCCTCAAGGAGAACGGGCTTGAGCCGGGGCCGAAACGAGGGGCCGGCACCTGGGACGAGTTCCTCAAAATTCACGCGGCGACGCTGTGGCAATGCGACTTCTATTCGAAAAAAGTGCTGACCATCAAGGGGCTGCGCGATCTCTTCCTGCTCGTGTTTCTGCATGTCGAAACGCGACGTGTCTTCATTGCGCCGGCGACCTATCATCCCAATGAAGCGTGGGTCAAGGAGCAGGCTGAGGCCTTTCTGGAGCACGTAAACGAGACCGGCCTGGGTACGAAGATCGTGATGCACGATCGCGACACGAAGTTCACGGCCGGCTTTGACGAGCGGCTGAGATCCGGTGGGTTACGGGTGATGAAGTCGGCTTATCGTTCCCCGAACACGGTGGCCTTTGTCGAACGGTTCATCCAAACGCTGGGCCAGGAATGCCTCGATTACTTCATCGTGTTCGACGAGCGGCACCTGTATGACCTGTGTACCGTGTTCCTCGACCATTACCACCGTTGCCGTCCACACCAGGGCCAGGAGAACGAGTTGCTCGTTCGCCTGAAGAGGCGGCGAACAGGCAAGTCGGCCAATCCCGAGACGACGCTCCGCCGATCCGACATTCGTTGCGAGCGAAAGCTCGGCGGATTGCTGAAGCACTACTACCGCAAGGCGGGGTAGCGTCTGTCCGGGTTACGGGCGCGGCATCGAGTCAATGACAACGCGATCGGCTTGCTCCGATGCTGTTCATCTACGTTTGGATTCGCACGATCCGGTTTTTGCACAGGGCGGTCGCGCGTCACCGTACTGCAGTCGCGCATTGTTGTCGGATCGCGTTGACGTAGCAGGCCGGCCGCAGGACGAGACAGTGTATCGGGCACGCACCTTCGCCTTACTCGGCCGCTTTGCGAGCCAATCGCCGAAACTGCCACTCCTGCACCGCGCAGTAGAGGCAGGGGGCAATGAACAGCGTGAGCAGTTGGATGGCCATGCCGCCCACGCTGGGAATGGCCATCGGCTGCATCACGTCGGAGCCGCGGCCGTGCGTGAGGAAGATCGGCATCAGGCCGATGACCGTTGTCGCGGTGGCCATCAGGCAAGGGCGAATTCGCTTCAGGCCGGCATCCAGCACCATCGCCCGGATCTCATCGACGCTGCTCGGGGTGCGTTTGCGGAAATTGTCTTCGAGGTAGGTCAGCATTACGACGCTGTCGTCGTCGACGATCCCAAAGAGCGCGATGAAACCGACCCAGACGGCGACGCTCATGTTGACGCCCCATAGATAAAGCATGAGGAAGCCGCCAGATGCTGACACGATGATGCCAAAGGAAACGATTAAAGCCAACCACCACCGGCCCAGTCCCATATACAGCAGCACGAACATCGTCAGCAAGACGAGCGGGACGACAATCGACAACCGCGCAGTGGCCCGTTGCTGGCTCTCAAATTGGCCGGACCACTTCCAGTAGTATCCAGGCGGAATGACCAGCGTTGCCTCTTCGTGCCGGCCGGCGGCCACGAGTTCGTCGCTACGACGCTTTTCTTCCTGCAACAGCCGCTCGGCATCCTCGACGACGCTGACTTCGTCGCGATCGCGGGTATTCATCGTGACATAGCCGACCAACAGGCCGTTCTCGCTCTTGAGCTCCTGTGGCCCAAGTGAATACCGGATTTTTCCCAGTTGCGCGATGGGGACATGAGCGCCCGTCGCCGTGGGCACCAGGATATGCTCCAGGTCGTCGAACCGCTCGCGCAGCTCGCGCGGATAGCGCACGCGGATCGGATATCGCTCGCGTCCCTCGACCGACATCGTGAGGTTCTCGCCTCCAATGCCGATCTCGATCACGTCCTGCACGTCGCGGATATTGACGCCGTAGCGGGCGATGGCCTCGCGGTCAATCTCGAACTGAACATACGGCTTGCCGACGATACGGTCCGCGATGATGTCGGTGGCACCCGGCACTTTGCGAAGAATCTGCTCCATCTGGAGCCCGATCTGTTCGATCACTTCGGGGTTGTTGCCGAAGATCTTGACCCCCATCATCGCTCGGAATCCGGTCTGAAGCATGACGATCCGCGTCTGGATCGGCTGCAGCCACGTCGGGAGCACGCCGGGGATGTTCGTCTTGGTCTGCAGTTCGGCAAGAATTTCCTCTTTTGTAATGCGTCGCTGCTTGCCGTTTTCGTCGTCGATCATTCGCCATTGGCTTTCGGGTTTCAGCAGAATGATCGTCTCCACCATGCCGATGGGCGCCGGATCCAGGGCCGATTCGACGCGGCCGGCTTTCCCCACGACACTCGCGACCTCGGGAACCTCCTGGATGGCGACGTCTTGTTTCGCCAGCACCCGCTGCACCTCCGTGAGTGAAGCCGACGGCAAGAGCGACGGCATGTAGAGCAGCGACCCTTCGTCGAGTGGAGGCATGAATTCGCGACCGATTCCGGGGAACCGCCGCGACAGGCTGTCCCACAAACCGGTCGTCTCGGGATGCAGGCCGGCCACGTTCAGGCCGGCCCGGAGGGGCGCCGACAATCGCGCAAAACCAAGCCAGATGGTCAGCCCCAAAAAGGCAATCATGAGTGGAATGGTCAAAAAAGCAACCTTGTGTTCGAGCACCCACCGCAGGCACGGTCGGTACACGGCGGTGATCGCGCGCGCGACCAGGTTGTGTTCCAGGGGTAAAAGCCGCTCACGCCCCATGCGGTAAACCGCAGCAGCCACCATCACACCCACGGCAACCGCCGTCGGCCACCCCGTAAAGTGGCTCGTTGTTTCCAACTGCCACATCAGAACGGAATGAGTGACGAGCGCGGCGGCAAAGCCCAAGGGGACGGCGAACAGCAGCGATCGCCGGCGCGACCACTGTGTCGGTTTGAGCAAGTAGTAGCACAGCACCGGCACCAGCGTGAGGGCCAGAATTGCGGACGACGAAATCGCGAAGGTCTTCGTGTAGGCCAGCGGTTTGAAGAGCTTGCCTTCCTGATCGGTGAGGGCGAAGACGGGAATGAATGATACGATCGTGTTGGACACTGCGGTGACGATTGCCGGTCCGACCTCGGTGGCCGCCTCGTACACGACGGTCGCATGGGGTCGCTCGCGTTCGGTGGCCACGCGCCGGTAGATGTTTTCCGTCATGATGATCGCCATATCGGCCACGTCGCCAATGGCAATCGCGATGCCGGCCAGCGACATGATGTTGCTGTCCACCCCCATGAAGTACATCACGATGAAGCTCATGCCCACCGACAGAGGCAGCGTGGGCAGGATCGTCAGCGAGCTGCGCAAATGCAGCAGAAAGATGATGACGATGATTCCGCCGACGAGGGCCTCTTGCGTGAGGGCCTCCTTGAGGGTGTCCATCGTCTCGTGGATGATGTCCGTGCGGTCATAGAAAGGGACAATGCGTACGGGGACTTGACGACCGTCACTCAGAGTTCCCCGCAAGCCGGGCTCGATTTCCGCGATCTTTGCTTTGACGCGATCGATCACGCGGAGGGGATTCTCGGCGTACCGCATCACCACGACGCCCCCCACGGCTTCGCGCCCGGCCTTATCCAGAACACCCCGCCGGAAGTCCGGCCCAAGCTGCACTGTGGCCACATTTTTCACGAAGATCGGTGTGCCACCCTCCTGGCGGATCACGATGTTCTCGACATCGCGGACGCTCTTGATAAACCCGATTCCACGCACGAAGAACTCGTAGCCGCTGTTTTCGAGGACCTTGGCGCCGACGTCGATGTTGCTCTTGCGGACCGCCTCGTAGACTTCCGGCAGCGACACGCGATGAGCGCGCAGCTTGTCGGGGTGGACATCGACCTGATATTGCTTCACAAAGCCGCCAATGCTGGCCACTTCGGAAACTCCCTCCACTGACTGCAATTGGTAGCGCACGTACCAGTCCTGCAGCGAGCGGAGCTGTCCCAGATCGACGCCGTCAGACTCCAGCGTGTACCAGTAGACCTGGCCGAGGGCCGTGGCGTCTGGCCCCAACACGGGAACGACCGCCGGCGGCAGCTTGGTCACCGCGACGTTCATCCGCTCCAGGACCCGGGATCGCGCCCAGTAGTAATCGACCTCGTCGCGAAAGATGACGAAGACCATCGAGAAGCCGA
>JBBDVZ010000112.1:0-8739 GCA_040903115.1 Planctomycetaceae bacterium | reverse complement strand
CCGGCGTGATAGCGCCAGCCGTCGTCTTCGAGCACGATCACATGCTCGGCGACGCGGTCGATGAAGTAACGGTCGTGGCTGACGAACAACAGCGTTCCTTCGAATTCCTTGAGCGCCTCTTCCAACGATTCGCGCGCCCAGAGATCGAGATGGTTGGTCGGCTCGTCGAGCACCAGCAGGTTCACATCGAGCGCCGCCAGCCGCGCCAATGCGACTTTGCTCTTCTCGCCGCCGCTCATTTGGGCCACCGTTTGTAATGCCGTCTCGCCGCGAACGCCAAAACGCGCCAGGTGATGGCGAGCGACCGCCGGCGTGAACGACATGTCGCCCGGCGGACGCACCGCATCAATCGCCGTGGCATCGGCGGGCACGCTGTTCAACTGCTGGTCGAAATAGCCGATCTCGACGCCCGTCCCGAGCCGCACGCTTCCGCGGTCCGGTTGCAGATCGCCGATCAGCGTCCGCAACAAAGTCGTCTTGCCGGAGCCGTTGGGGCCGAGGATTCCCACACGGTCGCCGCGCGCGATGCGCAACGTGAAGTCGCAAATCAACGGCGTGCCAAAGCCCTTCCATAGTCCGACCGCGTCGATCACCCAGTCGCCCGCGCGCGCCGCCTCGCCGAAGTGCATCGCCGGCGCGGCCTCCTCGCGGGGCCGTTCGACCTCTTCGAGGCGGCTGAGTTTTTTCTCGCGGTCGTGCGCCTGGTTACTCTTCTGGCCGTACTTGTTGCGGCGGATAAAGTCCTCCGTCTTGGCGACAAACTCCTGCTGCCGCTCATACGTTCGCCGCAAAACCTTGTCCCGTTCTTCCCTCTGCTTCCTGTACGCGGAAAAGTTTCCCGAGTAAGACGTCACCTTGCCCTGCACGATCTCGAGCGTGCGATTGGTGACGCGGTCGAGGAAGTAGCGGTCGTGGCTGACGACGAGCATCGCCTGCCGGCTCTTCAACAGGTAGCCCTCGAGCCACTCGGTGGCGGAAATGTCGAGGTGATTCGTCGGCTCGTCGAGCAGCATCAGGTCGGGCTCGTGCAACAGCATTCGCGCCAGCAGCGCGCGGTTTTGTTGCCCGCCGCTGAATTGGACGAGCGGCCGTCCGTAATCCTGCTCGGCGAACCCCAGCCCGGTGAGAACTTCCTCGACGCGATGCTCGACGTGATAGGCGTCGTGCCTTTCGAGCTCGTGCTGAATCTGGTCGTAGCGGCGTTGATGCCGGCGAAGGTCGTCCCCCTCCGTCTCGTTGGCGATCAACTCGGCCAGCTCGACTGCTTCCCTCTGCAGCCGGTAAAGATGATCCAACCCCAGCCGCGCTTCGTCGATCAACGTTTGCCCGGGCGGAAAGTCGGGCTGCTGTTCGAGCAAGACGATATCGCACGACGGCCGCAGCTCGACGGCGCCTTCGTCGGCATCGTCGCGGCCGGCCAATATGTTCAGCAGCGTCGTTTTGCCGCTGCCGTTGGGCCCGACAAGTCCGATCTTCTCGCCCGCGCGCACGTCGAACTCGACGTGCCGGAAGACCGGCTGGGCGCCGAACTGTCGGCTCAGGTCGCGGGCAGAAAGCAGAATCATCGAATGACGATAAAACTCACGTTAAAGCACTTTGAAAATTACGGTTCGGTGCGAAGATATCTCAAGCAAAAGGGTGCCACTGGCTATGCCAGTGCTTTTTTTCAGTGCGTCATCGAATATGTCTCAGCCTGTGGAACCCATTCAATTCAGGAGATTGACGCCGCCTAAAACACGGGCAAAGCCCGTGGCACCCGCATTGGTTCGACCAGAAGCCCGGCGTTTTCAAAAAGCCGGGCTTCTTCGGAACGGTTGCAAGTCGATTCATGTTAGTGCATCGGTTTGCGACGGTCCAACCGGAGCGTTTCGTCGTCGAAGACGCTCGCAATGCCGCCGACATTCGACGCTTGCAGCAGCCACTGCCGCGGGTTAGGCTTTGAAAGCATGCTAATAATCACCGAAAATCGACGCAGAATTGTGAAATTCGCATGACCAACGCGACACAAACGCAAATCCACGTCGGACACAGCCCCGATCCCGACGATGCCTTCATGTTTCACGCGCTGGCCAACGGGAAAATCGACACGGGCAACTACGTGTTCACGCATACCCTGCAGGACATCGAGACGCTCAACCGCCGCGCGCTCAAAGGCGAGCTGGAGCTCACGGCCGTCAGCCTGCACGGCTACGCCTACATGACGGACATTTACGCGCTGTGCGCTTGTGGCGCGAGCATGGGCGACGGCTACGGGCCGATGGTCGTCGCGCGGCAACCGGGCGGCGTCCGCAGCCTGCGAGGAAAAAAAATCGCCGTCCCGGGCGAACTCACAACCGCGTTCCTGACGCTCAAGCTGCTGCTGGGAGATGACTTTTCCCATGAGGTGCGGTCCTTCGACACGATTCTCGACGCCGTTGCCTCGGGAGCAGTCGACGCCGGCCTGATCATTCACGAGGGTCAGTTGACCTATCGCGACCAGAAACTGGAACTGATCGTCGACCTCGGCAAATGGTGGCTCGATGAAACCGGGTTGCCGCTGCCGCTGGGCGCGAACGCGATCCGCAAAGACCTCGGTCGCCAGGCGATGCAGGAAGTGACCGCTCTGCTCAAGCAGAGCATTCGCTACGGTCTCGACCATCGTGCCGAAGCCCTGGAGTACGCGCTGCAGTACGGCCGCGACCTCGACCGCAGCAAGGCCGATCAGTTTGTCGGCATGTACGTGAATGACTGGACGCTCGATTTCGGGCCGCGCGGACGCGAAGCGGTCGCGACGCTGCTTCGCCGCGGGCACGAGGCCGGCGTCATCCCCAACCCCGTCGAGCTCGAATTCATCGGGTAATTTGAAGAAGCCCAGCTTTCTGGAAAGCTCGGGTTTCATTAGTGCCAAGTTCGATATTCAACTGGATGCTGTCGCAATTCCTTTACCCCGAAGGGGTTGGATATCATAGCCCGGCGTCAGCGCAGCGCCACGCCGGGTTGGCGGTCATTACAACGAATTCAAAACCCTGAAAGGGTTTCAGAAACATGGATTTTGCGGTGCCGTCGATGCAACCCTGACAGGGTTGGAGAATCGGCGTGCGACCTTTGACCCAGGGCGGCGCTGCGCTGGCCCTGGGCTATGTTCTGCAACGCCTTCAGCGTTAAAACATTCCGTTCAATCGATTGTTCATGCTGAAGTTGGCACTACTGGGTTTCGAAAGCGGATCGATTCCATGGCTTCTGCCGATTACCTCGACGATCTCTTCGGCTTGAGCGGTCGCACGGCCATCGTCGTCGGCGGGACGGGAGTGCTCGGCGGCGCGGTTTGCCGCGCACTGGCCGGGGCCGGCGCGCACACGCTCGTCGTCGGCCGCAATGCTAAAAATGGCGAAGACTGTGCCGATCAGTTGCGGCGCTCCGGCGGAAGTGCGGAATTCTTTCAAGCTGATTCGACGAGCCGCAGCGACATGGAAGCCATCGTCGCGCATTTGCAGGCCGCTGGCCGCACCGCCGACGTGCTGGTCAATGGCGCCGGAATCAACGCCGCCACGCCGTTTCTGGAAATCTCCGACGACGAATGGCGGCAGATTCTCGACATCAACCTGAATAGCATCCGCATCGGATGCCAGGTGTTCGGACGCTACATGCTCGAAACGCAGACGCGGGGATCAATCATCAACATTGCATCGCTGAGCGGCATGACGCCGTTGTCGCGCGTGTTTACCTATGCGGCAACCAAGGCGGCCGTCATCAACCTCACGCAGAACCTGGCCCGCGAATGGGCCCCGCAAGGCATTCGCGTCAATGCGCTTTCGCCCGGCTTCTTTCCCGCGGAGCAGAACCGCAAAGTGCTCACCCCCGACCGCATCGAACGCGTGATGCAGCACACGCCCATGCAGCGGTTCGGCGCGCCCGACGAGCTGGCCGGCGCCGTGCTGCTGATGGCCTCGCCGAAAGCCGGCAGCTTTTTGACCGGCGCGAACATCGTCGTCGACGGCGGCTTTATGGCGATGACGATTTGAGGAATCGCGGAACGCGGAGCTCGGAACGCGGAGCTCGGAACGCGGAGTGAAAGGCGAGCGGCCGGCGTCAGCCGGCTGGTGAATTTTGTGTTCAGTGTTCAGTGTTCAGTTTGCGGAGTGCGGCACCCAAATTCAATATCGTCCCCGCGTCCCCCCTTCTCCGCGTCTCCGCGTCACGCCGCTTTTCTTGCACCGCTTCGACCCGGTACAATGACGCGATCGGAGACCCACGTGCGATTGCTCAAACTCAGTCCCAAGCGGCGTTACCTGGTTCGGTTCGATCCGAAACGGATTCCGCATTCGTTTACCGACCTGCTGATTCTCGGCGGCGGAATTGCCGGCGTTCGTGCCGCGCTGGCTGTCGATCCGCGGCTGCATGTTCTGGTCGTGACAAAGGACTCGCTGTCGCAGTCGAACAGTGCTTATGCGCAGGGGGGCATTGCCGGGGCGATGGACCCGCGCGATGATTTCGCCAGCCATGCCTCCGATACGATCGCGGCCGGGAAGGGGTTATGTGACCGTGAAGTTGTCGACCTTGTCGTGAGCGAAGCGCCGGAGCGCATCCGCGAGCTGATCGGTTACGGCGCCCATTTCGACGTCGAAGACGGCGAGATCGCGCTGACTCAAGAAGGAGGCCACAGCCATCGCCGCGTGGTTCACGCTCTGGGCGACGCGACCGGCAAAGAAGTCATGCGCGCGATGCACGACGCCGTTCGCAGCAAGGAATCGGTCGAAATCTGGGAGCAGACTTTCATCCTCGATTTGCTCACGCACGAAGGGGCCTGTCGCGGCGCGCTTGTTTGGAACCCGCGGCACGGCAAGACGTTCATCTGGGCCAAGGAAACGATTTTGGCCACCGGCGGCGCGGGGCGTTTGTATCGCGAGACGACCAATCCCGACATCGCCACCGCCGACGGGCATGCCATCGCGTTTCGAGCCGGGGCCGAGCTGCGCGACATGGAGTTCGTCCAGTTCCATCCGACCGTGTTGTACATCGCGGGAAGCTCGCGGCACTTAATTTCTGAAGCGGTGCGCGGCGAAGGCGCCGTGCTCCGCGACCGCAACGGCGAACGCTTCATGGACAAATACGACACCGCCGGCGAACTGGCTCCCCGCGACGTCGTCAGCCGCGCCATCACAGAGCAAATGGCGATGACGCGGCATCCCTGCGTGTACCTCGACCTGACTCATCTCGACCGCAAGATTGTGCTCGAGCGGTTTCCCCACATTCGCGACGTTTGTGCCGAGTTCGGCTTGGACATCACGCGCGATCAAATTCCGGTGAGACCGGGAGCGCACTACATGATCGGCGGGCTGACGGTCGATCTCGAAGGCCGCACGACGCTGCCGGGCCTTTGGGCCGCGGGCGAGGCGACCGCGACCGGCTTGCACGGCGCGAACCGGCTGGGATCGAACAGTCTGCTGGAGGGTCTGGTCTTCGGACGCCGCACGGGTCTTGGCGCATCGAAACGGGCGCTCGAAACGCCCGACAGCTACACGGCCTTGCCCCTTGGCGCCCGTTGGTCGAACGACGCGCATCAGGACGACGAGCTGAACCTCACCGACCTGCGCAACTCGCTGGCGAGTTTAATGTGGCGAAACGTGGGCATCGTGCGCGATGAGGCCGAGTTGCAGGCCGCCGACGAGCAGGTCAACTTTTGGGACGGCTATGTCTCCGATCGCGAGTTTTCAGATCCGCAAGGCTGGGAGCTGCAGAACATGCTGCTGGTGTCGCGACTGGTGATCGCCGCCGCCCGCGAGCGCCGCGAAAGCCGCGGCGTCCACAACCGCAGCGATTACCCGGAAACCGACCCGCGGCAAGCGGAACACATCGCGCTGATCGCCGGTTGAATGACACATCCTGTTGAGCCGCGGGGTTTATCCCTGCGGTCCTCGGCGATCGCTCACCACCCCCGCCCGTTTCTCGCATTTGCACGCGGATCGGACCGGTGGGTTAAACCCACCGACTCGAAATCACGCGACTGGCGCAAGTTGCGGCGTCGAAATGAGTGCGGTAAGCTCGTTGTCAACGACATCACGGTTAAATAGTCTGCTCGTTAGAGACGACACCATCACAGAACCGGAAAGCATCCCATGAAAAATACCCTCTTCGATCTCAGCGGACGCGTGGCCTTGGTGACTGGCGGCAGCAAAGGATTGGGGAAGGCGATGGCCCGCATTTTCGCCGAGGCGGGCGCTGACGTCGTCATCTCCAGCCGGCACGAAGATGAGCTGCGATCCGCCTTGGCGGAAATCACCGAGGGGACAAAGGTCCGCGGCAAGTATGTGGTCGCCGATATGACCAAGCGGGGCGACGTCGATCGGCTGGTGCGGGAGGCGTTGGCTGCCATGGGCCGCGTCGACATCGTCGTGAACAACGCCGGTTCGAACTCGCCCGAAACACTCGAATCGACCACCGATGAGAATTGGGACCGGATCGTTGAACTCAATCTGTCGTCGGGCATGCGGTTGTGCCGCGCCCTGGTCCCACAGATGAAAGAACGGAAATGGGGGCGCATCATTCACATTTCGTCGATCATGGCGCTCGCGTCGAAGGAGGGCCGCGGCGTGTATTCGGGCACCAAGGCGGCACTGGTCGGCATGTCGCGGGCACACGCACTCGAACTGGGTCCGTTCGGCATCACGGTCAACTGTTTGAATCCCGGGCCGTTCCTCACCGATTTGCCCGGCAGCATACTGAGCGACGACGAGAAGGCGTTTTTCGCCAGCCGGACGGCGTTAGGCCGCTGGGGCGATCCGCGCGAGCTCGCCGGCCCGGCCTTGCTTCTGGCCAGCGACGCCGGTAGCTACATCACCGGAGCGACGCTGGTGGTCGACGGTGGAACGCTGTGCAAGACGTTCTGAACGCCCTCGTCGCCCGCTGACGAGACGATGCCGGTAGGTTAAAGCACAAAGCACGAATGACGAAGGAAGCATGAAGTCTTCAAGCACGAAACGAATACCGGTAGAGGTCACCGTTTCGGATTTCGTGCTTCGGATTTCCTTCGTCATTCGGATTTCGTCATTCGGGATTTCCTCATCGCACGTGCGTCGCTGCGATGCAAAGTCACCGCCGCCCCCACAGAACTCGTTGTCGCATGATCGCCGCGCGCCGGCGGCCATTCTGCATAAAATAATATATTTTCTAAATAAACTGTTATAAAGTTATTGACTGACCGCGGCGGTTTTTGGGATACTTGCCTGTTCCATTCCGTCGGGAACCGGATTTCATCGTTTCCCGTGGATAACCTTCCGTACGACAGCCGGCCGGTGGCCGACCGTCGATCGCCCGCGACAGGCAGGGGCATGGATGATAGATCAATCGCTGCCCGGCGGCCCTCGGCGCTGGCCGATCGATCGCGTCAAGTTGAACCGACGCGACATTCCTCTCGAAGAACTGCTCGACGATCTACGCCGCGTGGCCTCCGACCTCGGCGCACGGTCCCTCTCCAAGTCTCACTACCAGCAGCGCGGGAAATTTCATCCAGCCACATTGACCGCCCGGACTGGCACCTGGAATGCCGCTCTGGTTGCAGCCGGACTCGAAATATTCATCCACAGAAACAGCTCCGAAGCGGACCTGATGGAGAATTTCGCGGAACTGTGGCTCAAGCTCGGACGGCAGCCGCAAAAAAAAGATCTGCGTCGCCGCCAATCTCGATACTCACCCGGCCCCTACGTGGCCCGCTTTGGAACGTACGCGAAAGCTCTCGAAGCGTTCGCCGATTGGGCTGGGCTGAAGCTATCGGTTGCCGACCGTTCAAAAAAATCCCGTACGGCAATAGGTGCGCGTTCGCGCAGGCGTACGCCGCGACAGCCGACCTTGCGGCAACGGGTTCAAGTGCTGCTGCGCGACGGAGCGACGTGCCGACTGTGCGGCGCGCGCCCCGAACATGGCGCACGCCTGGAAGTCGACCACATCATCCCCTGGTCGAAAGGTGGCGAAACGGTCCTCGAAAACCTTCAAATCCTCTGCAAACGCTGCAACCGCGGCAAATGCGACATCGCCGACCGCCCAAGCCCGCACGACTCACGCGCATGACAGTAGTTCCAACTTCGGCACGAACAATCGAACGAATGGAATCTCTCAACGCTGAAGGCGTTGAATATCAAAGCCCAGGGCCAAGCGCAGCGCCGCCCTGGGTCAAAGTCCCGCGCGGTTTCATCAACCCTGTAAGGGTTGCATCAATGGCAATTGGAACTGCCAGATTGATGAAACCCCTACAGGGTTTGCGAATCGTTGCAACCGTCAACCCGGCGTGGCGCTGCGCTGACGCCGGGCTGTGATATGCAACCCCTTCGCGGTAAGGAATCTGCGATAACTCCAGTTCAATTTCAGAGAACTACTGGATCGTGAATCTGTCCCGGCAGGGACATCCGAGAATAGCCCACAGTTTCAACTGTGGGGTGTGGGGTCGCGGCCCGGCGAGTCGGAATAGCCCCGTCAGGGGCGACAGACCACGTTCAAGTCGCGATCGGAGCCCTGTCAACGGAAACCAAGAGCGTTCAAAGGCTCAATCCACGCCTGTGCGGGTGAGCCCCGGAGGGGCGATGGTCTGTAGCCACGGGTGAAGCGGCGCGGCGGCGCAAGCCGACCGACGCGCAACCCGTGGAAGGAGGTGCACTTTGCAGTCACTCGCCCCGGAGTGGGCGAAGGAATCATTCGAGTCGTCAGACGTTCGCGCGCGTCCTCCGTCCCTCCGGGACGGACCGTCGTTTCTTGAGATTTGCTTCCACG
>JBBDVZ010000111.1:0-8757 GCA_040903115.1 Planctomycetaceae bacterium | reverse complement strand
CCGATCGTGGGCACGTCGAAGCGCATGTCTTGCTGGGGCTTGGCGACTTTGACGACGCAGAACCCGCTGCGCCGGCACAAGAGCCCGGCGCGCCGAATGGCCTCGTCGGTGCCCTCGATGGCCTCGACGGCGATGACCGCCGTGTCGTAGATGCACACGCTTTGGCCGATGTCGAGCCGGCCCATCTCCTTGGCAGTGTCCCAACCGAAACGAATATCGCGCCATTGCGCGGACGAGGGCTTGCGTCGAGTGAGAAAACCGTGTTGCACGAGCAGCTCCGGGCAGAAATCGAGTGCGGACTGGAAGCGAATGTCATCGCGTTCGAACTCGCGAATCACCGCCAACAACAGCGAATCGTCGGACTTGTTGTCGCGAACGTAGGTCCAGCACATGTGAAGCATGCGCCAGTCGGGAATGTTGTGCAGCCAGCGGAACCGTTGAAACAGCACCTTCTTTTCAATTTTGCCGGCCATCACGGCTTGCTTGACGTTCGCCTTCTTGAACAGCCGGATGGCTTTGCCCAGTCTTCCCAGCGGGGTCGTGACAAAGTCGTCGCAGATATCGCCCAGCTCGTCCGAGGCCATCCCCTGCACGCCGACGCAAAAGACGCTGTGCCCCTGTTGCTGTGCAGCCCTCGCAAACGCGATCGGAAACCTGCCTCCTCCGGCGAGAAGGCCGATTCGCTCGGGTTGTACCGTTCCTGGAAATTTGAGCATTGCTTCCCCCGACGATCACGCCGCCGTCTTCGAGGACTCCGAAGGGCCGGACGCGGACAGCGCATCGACCTTTTTGGTCAGTTCTTCGACTCGAGCTTCCAGTTTGCGGACGGTCCTGAGCAACGCGGGAAGTTTCTGCTGCGACATGATGACCTTCATGGCTTCGGCGGCCGGTTGTGAAGGCATGCCGAGATGCGTCTCGCCCGCGGGCACATCTTTATGTGCGCCCGTTTTGGAGCCCAGCACGCAGCCTTCGCCGAGATGGACATGGTCGGCGACGCCCACCTGTCCGGCACAAATGACGTTATCGCCCGTCGAGACCGACCCCGCCAACCCCACCAGGGACGCCAGGATGTTATGCTTTCCCAATTCGCAATTATGGGCGACCATCACCAGGTTGTCGATTTTCGTCCCCTCGCCGATGATCGTCTCGCCGATCATCGCGCGATCGATCGTCGAGCAGGCGCCGATCTCGACGTCGTTCTCGATCCGCACCGCTCCGAAATGCGGGACCTTTTCGCGTTTGCCGCCGTGCAGCCGGTAGCCGAACCCATCGGCGCCGATGACCGCGCACGCATGAATCGTGACGCGATCGCCGAGACTGACGTTGCCATAGACGACCACGTTCGGATAAAGCGTCACGTCGTCGCCCAGCCGACTGGCAGCGCCAATGAAGACGCCCGGGTAGATGTCGCAGTTGCGGCCGATGGCGACGTCATCGTCGATAAAAGCGCCCGGATGAATGCACGTATTTTCGCCGACGGTGGCGCTGGGACTGACATAGGCGTCGGGCGAAATGCCGATCATGCGTCGTGCGCGAGGCGGGCGAAAGTGCTGCAGGGCGGCCCCGAACGCCCGCTGGGCATCATCGACCACGATGATCGCGGGAATGCCAACTGCCAGGTGCTCGGGTTTAAACAACGACCGCGTGATGATCGCGGCTCCGGCGCGGCAGCCGCCGAGTTTCTTCAGAAAGGCCTCGCTGCCGGCGAATACGACGTGCCGCCGGCCGGCCCGCTCGACCGTCCGCCCGTCGTCGATCAGAACCTGTGCATCGCCGTGAACTTCGCCCTTGATGATCGCGGCCAATTCTTGAGCGGTCACCGCCATTTCCGTATCCTCTCCCGCTCCGAAACTCTTCCAAGGTCCCACGCCGTGCGAGGCGTGGGCTTTGGCACAATGCGTCTCTGGCGCGCGCTCAAGCAGCGGGCCAACGCGGCTCTTGTGTCATGTCTTGCCCGCCAGCCAATCGGAGCGGACTTTTACCCGAAATTCTTCCCTTGACGCAAGATCGCTTTGCTCTCAGGCTGCTGGCCAATGACCGGCGACCGTGCTAGATTGGGGGCGGCCAAGATGGTCAAAAGTCCTCTTCAACCGGTTCTTCGAACTCTCACCGACGTTATTCTCCCATGGCAGTGCGTGGCATTCGCGGTGCGACCAGCGTTCAGGCAGACGTTCCGGGGCAAATTCTCGATGCCACCCGTGAACTGCTGGAGGAAATCTTGCGCGCCAATGCGATCAAAGAGTTCGACGAGATCGTTTCGGCCATCTTTACGACCACCGCCGACCTGACCTCAACATTTCCAGCCGAGGCCGCGCGAGCCCTGGGAATGAACCAGGTTCCCCTGTTGTGCGCCTGCGAGATCCCGGTGGCCCAGAGCATGCCCCGATGCATCCGGGTGCTGCTCCACGTCAACACCGAGATAAAGCAGTCCGACATCGTCCACGTTTACTTGAACGACGCGAAGAAACTGCGGCCCGACGTCGGCAGCGCTCAATAGAAGAGGAATACATCCACAGATTTCGCAGATGACGCAGATTTTTTATAAGCAGACCAGGAAACCAGGATTTTGACCACTGATGGCACGGATGCGCACGGATAAATAAATGCACTCCCGACCTCCTCATAAAAATCTGCGCAATCTGCGCAATCTGTGGATGCATTTCTTTCTTCTCCGCGACCTCCGCGTCTCTGCGGTAGGATGCAGACTCTCGGAACTCGTCGCGTCGATCACTTCGCCGTGTAGCCGCCGTCGACCATTAGACACTCTGCCGTGATAAACGAGGCCTCGTCGGATGCCAGGAACAGGATGGCGTTGGCGATTTCCCGCGGATCGGCGATGCGCTTGATCATGTGCGAGCCGCCCCAGTCGGGATGCGTCTGCGCCTCTTGAGGCGAGAGGCCCGCTTCCTTCGTCAGCCGTTCGACAATCTGCGTCCAAACCGTGCCCGGGCAGACGGCGTTTACGCGGATGTTGTCGCCGGCGAGGTCGAGTGCCATGCACCGCGTCATGTTGGCGATTGCCGCCTTTGTGGCGTTGTAGGTCACGAAGTTGGGCTGGGCGATGAAGCTCGAAATCGAGCCGAGGTTGACGATCGCCCCGCCGCCTTGCTTTTTCATCTCCGGCACGACGTGTTTCGCGACCAGGGCCGGGCCCATCACGTTGACATCGAGAATCTTTCTCCAGTCCTCAACCGACGCCTCGATTCCGTGCAGCACGAAGATCGCCGCGTTATTCACCAGAATGTCGATCTTGCCGAACTCGTTGACCGCGACGCGCACCATGTTCTGCACGCTCTTTTCGTTTGAGACGTCGGTCTCGACGAAGATCGCCCGGCCTCCTGCGGCCCGGACGACTTCCGCTGCGGCCGCTCCCGTGCGGGGATTGATCTCCGCGACGACGATCGCGGCCCCCTCTTCGGCAAGCCGCAGGCACGTCGCGCGGCCAATACCCTCACCGCCGCCCGTCACAACGGCCACTCGATCGTGCAGACGATTCATGCCGTCATCCCCATCAAGTTTCGAAGGTTTACCGCACAGACGCCGAGGCCACAGGGAATACGAAGAACAAAAACGGAACCGCCGACTAACGCGACTCGACTGAGCTCGCCGAAGTCTGATGAACGCAGATTGTTTTATAAGGAATCCAGGAAACCAGGCATTAAGGAAGTGAAACCACGGATGACACTGATGCGCACGGATGAATGCAAAAAAGCAGAAAAACTCTGAAGTTTCATGTTCCTGGCTTCCGGGGTTCCTAATTAAAAAATCTGCGTCATCTGCGAAATCTGTGGATGTATTCTCTCCTCACAGCTTACGGATCGATGTGTCTGCGACGCAAGAAAGCCGTTATGATGGGGGTATGTTCCGGCTTCAGACAGCCATTCAGGCCCACGAGCGCGTTGTTCTGTTTCCGACGTACGCGTACCGCAGTGCCGACGGCTGCCACTGGCACGTCGACGTGCACGGCTGGATCTTCGTCACCAAGGAGCGCTCGCTGGTGCATAACGGATTGTTTCGGCTGCTGCGAAGCTGGTTGGGCTTAAAGGATAAGGACATCGAGTCGGCAACGCTGAGAACACGTCTCAGGCCGTTCGTCGCGGACAATCGGCACGGCAAGCACGTCGCGATTCGGCTGGGGCAACACGTGTATCAGATGCCCGAATCGCAACCGAACGGGCACTTTCGCCATACTCTCGAGATTCCAGTCGACGTTTTCGAAACCCTGCGGCACGAAAACGGCCAGGACACGAATTGGCTGTCGTTCCAACTCCTGCTGCCGGACGGAGATCCCCGCGAGATCACCGGGCGGTTCGAATTGATCTCCGAGCGGGGCATCTCCGTCATCACCGACATCGATGACACCATCAAAATTACCGGCGTCACCAATCGCCGCGAGCTGCTGATGAACACGTTCCTCCGCGAGTTTCGCGTGGTGCCGTCGATGTCGGCGGTGTTTCAGCGACTCGCGGAGCACGGCGCTTCGTTCCATTACGTCTCCTCGAGCCCCTGGCAACTCTTCGAGCCGCTCGGAGCACTCTTCGAGCAGGACGGCTTTCCCGCGGGCAGCTTCCATTTGCGCAACTTCCGGCTGAAGGACGGCAACCTGCAGCAGTACCTGGCCGGCTCGGAAGAGCAGAAACGCGCGGCCATCGAGGAAATCTTCGCGGCTTTTCCGCAGCGCCAATTCGTATTTTTCGGCGATTCCGGCGAACAGGATCCCGAACTGTACGTGGAGCTGGCGCAACGCTATCCGGAGAAAATCCTGCGAATCTGCATCCGCAACTCGCACGGCGAAATGCACGACGATGATCGTTTCGCGCGGATCTTCAAGGATCTCGCCAACGACCGCTGGGTCGTTTTCGACGACGCCAACGAGCTGTTGAGCGATGAACGTTGGATGGCCGACGTTGAGGAGACGAAACCGCGGATGAACGCGACTCGACTGACTTCGGCGAGCTCAGTCGAGCCGAGCTCGCCGAAGTCTGATGAACGCCGATGATCAGATTTTTTTACCACGGATTTCACGGATAGCTCGGATATAAAAGACAAGAAAACAAGAAAGGCCGCTAAGGAAAGCAGGAATGCAGGAATTTGTCTTTGGTGCACTTTGAATGTCTGCATTTATCCGTGCGCATCAGTGTCATCCGTGGTTCCATTTCCTAAATTCCTGGATTCCTGATAAAAAATCTGCGTGAATCTGCGAAATCTGTGGATCGTATTCCTCCCCTTTTCCGCGCTTACCATGACACGATCTTTTTCGGCGGTTTTAATTCTGGCGGTCTGCGGCTACGCGGCTGCGGCGGACGAGCATCCGCTGTCTGCTGAGAAACGCGACGAGTTGCGTAAGGCGTGCGAGCAGATGGTCGAGCAGGGTGACCGCGCGATCGCGCGCGATGCCGAACGCGTGGAGAATTACTCGCGGCGGGGAGACGGCTACTTTTTTCTCGGCCGATTCCAGGAAGCCGTCGCCGACTATGACAAGATGGTCGAGCTCGACCCCAACCTCGAAAATTCGCACTGGAGACGCGGCATCGCCTGTTTTTATGCCGGCGAGTTCGCGCGGGCTGCGAAGCAGTTCGAGATTTACGACACGATCGACCACGTGGATCGAGAAAACGGAATTTGGCGGTATTTCTCGCAGGTCAAGGCGCGCGGTGTTGAGAAGGCCCGTGGCGAATTGCTCAAATACGAAAAGGACGACCGCGAACCGTTTCCTGCGGTCTACAAGCTATTCTCCGCGGAGATCGCCTCCGAGCAAATCCTCCGCCAGATCCACGAGGCGAAAATCGACGACGCAGAACGCGAAAAACGACTGTTTTACGCGCAGCTCTACATCGGCTTGAACCACGCAGTTCGCGACGAGCAAAAGCCCGCCGTCGAGCACCTTCGCAAAGCCGTCGCCAACACCTGGGCCCCAAAAGGCGGCTACGGCCCGAACTTCATGTGGCAGGTAGGGCGGTTGCAGTACGAGCTTCTGGTGAGCAAGTCGGCGCAAAAGGACGGCGACGCGCCCAAAGATCGCTGATCGTCGAGCGCCGTTCATGCCGTCGGCGAGGCGATCAAACCCTGCTCGAAAACGTCCAACGACGCACGCGCCATTGTCGCCAAATCGAAGCGGGCGCGGACCGCTGCGTGCCCGGCTGCTCCCAACGCAAGGCGACGCTGTGGATCGAGCAACAGCTCTTTCAAGCCGCGCGCGAGGGCGTGGCTATCGTCGGGGTCGACAAGCAAACCGCCGCCCGTGGCTGCAATCATTTCTGGAAAGGCGCCGTGGCGCGGCTGAACGACGGGAATGCCGTTGGCCATCGCTTCGAGCACGTAGAGCCCCTTAGGTTCGCGATAAACGGTCGGCACCGACAGCACGTCGAGCGATTGCAGGAACGCCACCTTGGCGGCTCGGTCGGTTGGGCTGCCGATGTATTCGAAACTATCGCCCAAGTCGCGCGCGCTGCGCTCGATGGCGCGAAAGTAGGCCCGGTCGGCTTTGCCCAGGTATCCGCCGGCGCGCAGTCGCGTGTTGGGGAATTCGGAATGCAGCAGGCGAAAAGCTTCGACGAGACGGTGCAATCCTTTTTCGTGACAGACGCGTGCGAAGTAACCGACGGTAAACGTCGAGTCATCTTTGGAAGACGAATTGACCGCCGCCGGGGGTTGCGGCGCGTGCCCCTGGACATCAATGCCCAGCGGAATCAGGTGGAATCGTTCGATCGGCAGGTTGAGGTAATCGGACATGAAGTCGCGGTAATAGGCGCTATGCACGAGGAACCCGTCGAAGTCGCGCGCCCGCTGCTCGATCAACGCGAGCGACTGCGACCGGTGCGGCTCGGCGAGCTGTTCGAGAAAAATATCGTCCCCCTGCAACACGCAGTAAATTGGCCCGGAAAAAATTTGGCGCAGGCTTCGTAACGATCCGACCAAGAGCGCGTTGCTGAAACAAATGGCGTCAGGAGTGATCTGCCGCGTGAGAAAGTCCACAAGCTCGGCGACTTCCCTGCGATGCGGCCCCGACTCGCCGTTCAGCATCGCGACGGTCAGCGACCCAAGGCGTTTCGCATCGCTGCTCACTGCAAAGCGTGTCGCGAGGTTGATCACCCACGGGGCATCGAGCGGACGCGTCAATGCGCGCGGAATCTTCCGCCAAAACGGCAAGCGGTGCTCGAGGTAGACGTTGATGCCGCCGAAAAAAATCGGATGGCGGCTGAGGTCGTCCTCGTCGACGCGAATGGGCGTGTACGCGGGAATCAGCGTCACCTCGGCGCCCTGCGACGCGAGCGCGCGGGCCCACGTGTTGTCGTGCATGCACGAGCCACAGAACATTCCCGCGCCGCCGGCTGTCACAATGGCAATGTGCATGAGGACAGTGTTCAGTTTTCAGTGTTCAGTTTTCAGTTTGCGGACGATGCGTCGTTTAGCCGCAATGCCGCAGGCATGCGGCGGGCGTTGCTTCGACCCTCAATCTCCAAAGTGCAGCGCGACAAACCGTTTGAGGATCGCCTCGGCCTCGGGCGTTTCTTCTATCATTTCGCCGAACCGTTCGGGAGGCAATCCGGCGATGCGTTCGACGTACTCCGGATAGACTTTCACGCGTTGCATCAGGTCGCTGGGGTTCAGTTCGGGATGGAACTGCGTGCAGTAAATTGGTGCGTCTTCGAAACGGTACGCCTGGTTCCGCACGCGGTCCGACGATGCCAACAGCGTCGAACCGGCCGGCAACTCAACGACATGGTCTTCGTGCCCCATTTGTCCCAGAAACGTCTCCCCCAGCGGACCGAAGACGGGATCGGCTTTGCCGGCATCAGTTAACCGTAGCTCGTGCGTTCCCACTTCCGCGCGCGACAGATCCTTAACGACCCGTCCGCCCAGGGCACGGGCCATCGCCTGAAAGCCCCAACACGAGGCGAACGTCGGCTTGCCCGACGAATGAACCAGCCGCAGCGATTCCAATGCCCGGTCGAGCCAATTCTCTTCGCTCGTCACCGAGTAGTGTCCGCTGCCACCCAGCAGGAACATATCGACGTCGCGGAAATTGCCGGCAGCGAGGCCGAGTTTCAGCAAATCGAACACGCCGATCTGTTCGGTCGTCGTGCCGAGCGCCCGCGCGAAGCAGTCGACTTCGTGCCGCCGCATCGGGTCGTCGTCGTTGCGGACCTGCAGGAGCAAATAGCGGATTCGATCGAACATGAGGCCCTGCGCGCGGCAGTACGACTTGTGAGACGACAGCGACATCACCCAGCGTAGGGTGCCGGTGATGAACGTTCAACCCCGCGGCCGAGCGGGAAATCCGAAGCACGAATGACGAAAGAAGGCCCAAAGCACGAAGCACGAATTCTTTTTCGAGCTTTGGACCTTCGTGCTTCTTTCGTCATTCGTGCTTCGTGCTTACTTGCCCCGCCGTCCAATCGCGAAAAACTTGATGAGTTTCTCGTTAATCGGCCACGCCCTTTTACGGTCATCTCTTTGAAGCAGCAGTTGGGGAATTGCGTCCTCTCGGTCATTCACTTTCCAGGAGACATGCGGATGTTTCGTTCCCAGCTTAAGTCCGGCATCGCTCACGTGGGCGAAGCGCTTCGCAACCCAGAGGCATTCGCCGTGAGGTGGAATAACCAAGAGGTGCGCTATGCCTGGTGGGTGTGGGGGGCATTGCTGGCGACGGCCGTGGTGGGCACCACGACGTATGGCATGACAATGGGTTTGCTCGGAGGCACGACCGAGATCTTCTACAAGGGAATCGTTTGCACATTGGCGGCGGGACTGGCG
>JBBDVZ010000110.1:0-8765 GCA_040903115.1 Planctomycetaceae bacterium | reverse complement strand
GCCAGCACCTGAGGGCAAGGGTTCTCGCGACCGGTCTTGCAGAAACTGCATGTTCCGCAGGCTCGGAAGATCCACGCCACACCCACGCGATCGTTCTGGTGCCACTGACCCACGTCTTTCCCCAGTGCAACAACGCGCCCGACAACCTGGTGGCCCAGTATGATCGGAAGCCTGGCCGGCGGCGCGCGTCCTTCAATCTCATCCAATTCGGTGTGACAAACACCGCACGTTTGGACTCGTAGGAGGACTTCGTCATCCGCTGGTGCAGGCTCGGACACGTCGGCGAGGTATCGTGGCGTCGATTCCGTCTCAACAGTTCCCACGCGATCAAGCAGCATCGCTTTCATCGAATGCTCCTCGCTGGCCCACTGGGCTGCACTCCGTCGGATGGCCGGACCTTCCAGCCGGACTCTCGACCTAGACAATTGCCAGGCACACCAGAAAGTAGATCAGAACGGAAAGCAGGTCCTGGATGACGGTCGCAAGTGGGCCGGCGGCGAAGGCCGGATCCTGTCCGAACCGTCGCAGTAGCCAGGGCAATGCCATCGCGATCGTGCTCGCGATCGAACAGGCCGCAAACAGAGCCAGCGACACGGCAATTCCGACGTCTGTTCGTCCCCACCGCAGGACGACGAAAGGAAATGCCAGTCCCGCCAGCACGATCCCGATCAGAAGGCCAGTGACAAGCTCGGGGAAAAACACGCGTTCGATGCGAACGCCAACCGAGAGACCGCGGATTGCCAGCGTCTCGGTCTGCGTTCCGACCGCGTCCGCCAGGTAGACAATCCCCGGCACGAAAAACGCCAGAATCACATTCGCCTCCAGTTTCGTCTCGAAAATGCCAACCAGATCGGCTGACAATAAGGCTCCGAGCAAGCCCAGAAGCAGCCAGGGCAACCGATGCAGCAACCGGCGGGGAACCGGCTCGCCGCTGGCCGCGTACGCCTCCGAACTACTTGCCAAGACACCGCCGAGGCGAGCGGTATCCTCGTCATGCTCCCACAGCAACACCTCAAAGATTCGGCGCGGCACGATGAGACCTTGAAAGCGATGCTCGCCGTCGACCACTGCCAGGCTCGTCTCCTTGTGTCGGATCGCCTCCCAAGCGGCGACTTCCTGGTCGACGCCGGGCAACACCACGGGCGGTGTCGGATCCATGATGTCCTTCAGCAAAGTTCCGTCTTCGGCGGCGAGCAGGTCTTCGATGTTGACCAGTCCCTGCAGGCGATCGTGATCGCCGAGAACCACAATCTCGGCAACCGAATCGAATCTCCGGCCCCGCAATCGCGCGCATACCAGTCCGACGCGGTCGTCGGGAGAGGCAATGGGCACGATCCGGGTATGGTGCTCCGCCGCAGTTTCAAATTCCAACTCGGGCATTGAGGGCAGCAAACTGGACATGGCGGAAGTCGTCCCAAATTGAGTTCGTATTGTCACTTCGATGCCGAGCGAACCTCGGCCTAAGTGGCAGTATCACAATTCAAAGGCGATTGACATTCGTCGATCGGAACGGTAATTTAACTCCATCTGCCGAAGAACGGCAGTTCAGTTGGCTACGGCGGCCCTTTCGTGAGCTTCGTTCACGCAAGGGTTTTTTTATTGAGCTATGACAGCCCTCTGTGCATTACAGCAGGGGGTTTTTGTCGAATTCACAGGCCGTGTTACAGCATTCTTTTCACGACCGTGGAATGCTACCTCCTCGACGTCTGAATAGAACGGCATATTGACTGCAATTTCCAGGAGCGAACCGCCATGGTTTCGTTCGTCGAGCAACGCCGGCAGCTTGTCGATCGCCAGATCAAGGGCCGCGGTATTTCTGATCCTGCTGTGCTGGCGGCAATCGATTCCGTTCCACGGGAATTCTTCCTGCCGGCCGAGCTGGCCGAGTTTGCCTATTTGGATCGAGCTCTGCCGATCGAGAAGGGGCAAACGATCTCGCAACCTTTTATCGTCGCCCTGATGACCGAAGCGCTTGATCTGAAGCCGACGGACCGGGTGCTGGAGGTCGGTACGGGCTCGGGGTACGCGGCCGCGATATTGGCCAAAGTCGCGCGAGCGGTGTACACAGTCGAGCGCCATGCCGAACTCGCGCATCAGGCCGCGCGCCGCTTGCGCGAACACGGCTTCGATAACGTGCAAGTGCTGAACGGCGACGGGACTTTGGGATGGCCGGAGCACGCGCCGTATGACGCGATCGTCGTGGCCGCCGGCGGGTGTGACGTTCCGCGGCCGCTGCTGGATCAATTGGCGATCGGTGGGCGCCTCGTAATTCCCGTGGGTGAGGAAAGGACCCTGCAGAGCCTTATTCGCATCACTCGAACCGGCCCGAACAACTACAACCGCGAAGAGCTGTGCGACGTGCGATTTGTGCCGCTCATCGGCGCTGGAGGATGGCAGGCCGATGAAGCCGAGACTGAACGGGTTGTTGCCCCGTCCCGTCCCCCCAGCCGGCCGGCGCTTGTTGCGGAGTTGATTCGGGAGACCGCGGAGCCACTCCAGGAAATCGAGGGCTTCGATCTGGCACCGCTGATGGAGCGGATCGGCAACAGCCGGCTGGTGTTGATTGGCGAAGCCACACACGGCACTTCCGAGTTCTACCGGATGCGTGCCGAGATTACCAAACAGCTCATCACTCGGCGCGGTTTCCGCTTCGTCGCCATCGAGGCAGACTGGCCTGATGCGGCGCGCGTCGACGCATACGTGCGGCGATTACAGCCGCTCGACGGCCACCGCTGGGAGGCCTTTTCACGGTTTCCCACCTGGATGTGGCGCAACCGCGAAGTTTTAGACTTTGTGGAATGGCTCCGCGCACACAACGACGCCATTGATGACCCGCAGCAGCGTGTCGCGTTCTACGGTTTGGACTTATACAGCGTGTTTACATCCATCCGCGCAGTGCTCGACTATTTGGATCGGGTCGACCCGGAGGCCGCTCGCATCGCACGACTGCGATACGGTTGCCTGACTCCCTGGGAAGGCGATCCGGCCTTGTACGGCCGGATGGCCATCGGGGGGCAGTACCGGGTTTGCGAAGATGAGGCCGTCGCCACGCTCACAGACCTCTTGAAGGAGCGTCTGAGATATGCGCAATATGACGGCGCCCGATTCATGGATGTCATACAAAACGCGCGGCTGGTAGCCGATGCGGAGCGGTATTACCGGGTCATGTATTACGGCTCGAATGAATCGTGGAACTTGCGCGACCAGCACATGTTCGACACGCTCGATTTGCTGCTGGGGTTCCATGGAGCGAGCGCGAAAGCGGTGGTTTGGGAGCACAACTCGCACTTGGGCGATGCCGCCGCCACCGAAATGGGCGCGGGCGGACAAACAAACGTCGGACAGCTTTGCCGAACGCGATACGGCTCGTCGGCGTACTTGATTGGACAGGGCACCGATCATGGAACCGTCGCCGCCGCTGCCAACTGGGACGAGCCGGTCGAAATCATGCAGGTTCGGCCGGGCTATCCGGGCAGCTATGAAAGCCTGTTCCACGACTCGCGCATCGAGGCGTTCCTGCTTCCCTTGCGCGAACCCCGCAAGCCCGATGTTCGCGAGGAGTTAGCTGCATCTCGCTTGGAGCGAGCCATTGGAGTCGTCTATCGGCCGGACAGCGAACTGGCAAGCCACTATTTTCACGCGCGGCTGGCGCATCAATTCGACGAATTCATTTGGTTCGATCACACACGGGCGGTCGAGCCGATCTCAAACAACGAAGCGCGGCAATTTCCTCCAGAGCATGCGTTCTCTCTGCGGCACTAATTCAAACGATGCCACACGACATCGACAAAGTCCTGGGCAAACTCGAATGGATGCGCCGCGAGCGGATCTGGCCGAACGGATTGCGGTACCTGTGGACCGACGCGTTTGGCGTGGTGCTGCTGGTGTCACTGTGCGAGGAACTCGGAGAGGACCGGTATCTCAAGGAGGCGGAACGGGTGGTCGCCGAAGTCGATCGAGTGCTGGGCCGCCCGCGGGGGATTCGCATCGGCGAGGAACCTGACCGCAAGGGGCAGTACTATCACTACTTGGCGATGTGGCTCTTTGCGCTCTGGCGCCTGAGCCAGTTCAGGCCGGTGTATCACACCCGGGCTGTCGAGCTCGCGCGGACCATTCATCCGCGCTTTGTCATTCCCGGCGTTGGCGTCCGCTGGAAGATGCTTGAGGACTTGAGCGGGCCGTTCCCGCCCTATGGCCTGGGAGCGTTGGACTCGTTTCACGGTCTGGTGGTGTATCGCTTGCTCGATGCGCAGGCGCTCGCAGCCGAGATTGCGGATCTGGACGAGCTTGTTCAGGAGTCGTATCGTCGGCTCGATGTCACGCAAGATCTTGGCTTGGGCATGCTCCTGTGGATGTCGCATTTCTTCGCACGGGAACCGTGGGCTGTTGCCATCCGAGAGCGCTCGCTGCGCACGCTGGACTCGATGTGGATCGACCCTCCCGGCTATTTTTGCCGCGAGCCTTCCTCGCCCCACGTGAAATTTGCCTTCACAAATTACGGCGTCTCAATCGGTCTGCAAGCCGTAGGTGCTCACCCGGCGCGCGTCGAGCGACTGAACCGATTCTTCGAAACGTATCGTTCCGGCGATGAGTACGACAGCAATGCGATCACGCACGTCATGGCGTGTTGCTCTTGGTTTCCCGGTAAGCTGTTGATGAACCGCACTGCAACTCAGCGTTGATCGCACATTTCTTGACTTGTCAAGAATGCGTGATGCGAAACCACATGACGTTCTTCAAAGTGGTTCATTCCTCGTGGAAGCCGGGCGCGCCGACCGGTTCCTTCGGCTCGGGAATTTCGGTGAGTGTGGCTTCAGTGAGCAGCAGGACGCTGGCGACCGAAACCGCGTTCTCCAACGCCATGCGAACGACTCGCGTCGGATCCACAATGCCGGCTTCCACAAGGTCGACATACTTGTTCGCGGCGGCGTCGAAACCGTAACTGCCTTTCCCGTTTCGCATCTGCCCGACCACCACGCCGCCATCGACGCCTGAATTTTCGGCGATTTGCCGGGTCGGAATTTCCAGCGCCTTTTTGAGGATTCTCAATCCCGTGCGGACATCGCCGTCGTATTTCGCTTCTTCCCGTTCGATGGCGTCGATGGCCCGCAGCAGGGTCAGGCCGCATCCCGGCACAATCCCCTCGGCGATGGCCGCTTTGGTGGCGCTGATCGCGTCTTCGAGAGCTTCCTTACGGCTCTTCATTTCTGCTTCCGAGGCGGCTCCCACGCGTATCACCGCAACTCCTCCCGCGAGTTTGGCGAGCCGCTCCTGGAGCTTCTCCTTGTCGTATTCCGACGTCGTCTTCTCAATTTGCTTGCGCAACTCCTTGCAGCGCGTCTCGATGGCGGGCTTAGCGCCGGCACCGCCGATAATCGTCGTGTTCTCCTTGTCGATAACGACCCGCTGCGCCTTCCCGAGATCGTTGAGCGTGACGGTCTCGAGTTTCAATCCGAGTTCCTCGGCGATGAACTGGCCACCCGTGAGGATGGCGATATCCTCCATCATCGACTTCCGCCGATCGCCATAGCCGGGCGCTTTGACCGCGGCGCAGGCCAGGACTCCGCGCAGCTTATTGACAACCAGCGTTGCCAGGACCTCCGCCTCAACGTCTTCGGCGATGATTAGGAGCGGCTGTCGAACTTTGGCGAGTTGCTCGAGCAGCGGGATCAGGTCTTTGACCGTGCTGATCTTCTTCTCGTAGAGCAGGATGAGTGGCTCTTCGAGCACGGCCTCCATTTTTTCGGAGTCGGTGACGAAATACGGCGAAAGATAGCCGCGGTCAAACTGCATGCCTTGGACAACTTCGAGCGACGTTTCAGTTCCCTTGGATTCCTCGACCGACACCGCCCCTTCTCCGCCAACTTTCTCCATCGCATCGGCGACAAGCTCGCCCAGAGCAGGATCGTTGTGCGCCGAGAGCGTGGCAACCTGCGCTTTTTCCAGGCGGCTTGTGACCGGCGTCGACAGGGCTTTGATCGCCTCGACCGCCACTGCCAGTCCGCGGTCCAGGCCGCGTTTCAAATCCACGGCGCCGGCGCCAGCCGCAACGTTCTTGGTTCCTTCGGCGTAGATGGCATGGGCCAGTATTGTGGATGTGCTGGTTCCGTCCCCCACGGCATCGCCCGTCCGCTCGGCTGCCTCGCGGATCATGCGGGCGCCCAGGTTCGCTTCCGGGTCCTTCAGGTCGATTTCCTTCGCGATCGTGACGCCGTCGTTGCAGACGATCGGCTTGCCCCACTTCTTCTCGATCAAGACGCACTTCGATTTCGGACCGAGCGTGACGCGAACGGCATCGGCCAACTGGCTGGCCCCCTCGAGAATCTTCTCCCGAGCGGCTGCCTTGAACAACAAATGCTTGTGGGTCATTGTTATCGTCTCCCTATGCAACTTTGAACCGCGGGCCAATAGGAACGATGGGCAGGACGTCGCCGTCTACTTGCCCGAGAGTTGCCTCTCGGCCTGTGCCCAGTCTTCTTCCGACGTGCCCTTTGGGCAGCCTTTCGACGTCCAGATCTCATAGGCTCGAGCGACAATTTGGTCTTTCGACGACTTCGATTCCGTTGAGGCCGAATGGCCGTTCTCTCCGAGGACGCGGTGCCAGATCTCGGCCCACTCACGAATGGCTTCGTGAGCGACGTCTCCGGCCTTTCGTCCTGCAGTTGTTCCCGCCTTCAGCATTCGCTCGCTGAACCGGCGCAACTCTGTCGCGTACGAAGTTTTCATGGCAGATTCCCCCTCAAAACTCAAAATCCGGATTTGCACTCGGCACAAAGGGCTTCAACGCGGCGCCGTCCCTGACGCGGCCGACTTCGACGATTCTCAGTGTGACCTTCCGTCCCTTCAGACCCCATTGCCCAACATGCGCAAAACTGCCGCCAGCTTCGCCATGGCGCGGTGATGATACCGCTTGATTCGTTCGTGGGCCTCGCGGAGTCCGTCATGCTTGCCCACTTCCTTCTTATGATCTTCGGCCAATACCGCGCCAGCATTCCCCGGGGATGTCGTGGATCGCTCGCATTCCGCAATGAAATGTTCGTGGTGTACGATGCTCGCTTCGTGTCTGTTGACCGAACCAGCGTGCTCCTTCAAGCCTGCAGCATTCGCCCCGAGGGCGATTTCCATCTCGCAAAAAAGCTTCGCCTGCTCCTTCTTCCACTCTTCGATATCGTCTCGCCACATCTTGATTTCATTCCGCCAATGCATATGGTCGGCATGAAGCTCGGCATGCGTCTTCGTCGTCATCGGTCACTCCTTTGTTAAAAATGCCATTCGCCGACAGTCAACGCGCGGCTTTAATTCATTTCGGCGGGCAGGTGCTCGGCCCGCGGTCTTTGTTGCTTGAGCCGACGTGCGTTGGATGTTCCTGTTCCTTGAAATCCATCCAATACTGCTCCGCCGCCAACCACGTCGACCTTTCTCGTGGGACCAACAAAAAAAACCTGCCGTGCCGTAGTTGCACGCAGGGGCCGCCGTAGCCAAAAAAACTCCCTCGCCGCGCTATTGTCACGGGAGGGCTCTCATTGCAATCTCTCGACCACCATTCACTGGCAGTCAACTCCCAAATCGTAACCATCACACGTGTGCTTGTCAATAATTCGAATGCGTTTTTTTGGCTCGCAGGAACTCGAGTCCGATCACTCTGCGAAACGTGATGTCGAGCAACGAGCCGAATGGATGTGTTGTAAACCTCCGCTCGCACGGCAATCCGGCGTTTAGTTTTGCGACGCGGCAATTCGGGACTAGGTGTAAGCAAATTCCGACGGCAAAAGGCGTTGGCGGAGAACGTGCTGCCAAATGAACGATTTGAGGCATTGGACAGCAGTGGCCCATATCGTCCCGCTGCCAACGTCTCGATGGGCGCCTCGATGTCGGCGCCGCCCGAGCCCGCCTGGCGGACAGCCTCTTCGCCAAAGGAAGAAGCTAAATTCCGGTTAACTTGGGGGCCGCTCGACGGTTCTTTCGCTGGCGGCAGTCGCCGCTGGAGGTCATTACATGTCCCGTGCCCTCGAAAACAAAAGAATCGTCATCTCTGGCGGCAGCGGTTTCCTTGGCGTTTCTCTCGCCCATCACCTCGCCGACCGCGGCGCCTCAGTCGTGATTCTCTCTCGCAATCCGCCAAAGGCGACCGGTCCCTGGCGACATCTTTCTTGGGATGGGCGGACGCTCGGGTCGTGGCGAGACGAGTTGAACGAAGCGGCTGGTTTGGTGAACCTCGCCGGCCGAAGCGTCGACTGCATCAAGACGCCAGATCACCAAGACGAAATCCTTCGGTCGCGCGTCGAGTCCACACAGGTTTTGGGAGAAGCGCTGCGGAGTCTCGATTCGCCTCCGCCCGCATGGGTGCAGATGAGCACGGCGCACATCTATGGAGATCCGCCGAAGTTGGTTTGCACGGAAGAGTCGGCCTTTGGCTACGGTCTGGCGCCGTCTGTAGGAAGAGCGTGGGAAGAAGCCTTCCACTCGAGTGTATTGCCCTCACAGCGAGGCGTCGTCCTGCGAACCAGTTTCGTGCTGGGCCGAAACCGTGGGGCGGGCGCCGGCGCCCTTGATACGCTCGGAATGTTGGCTCGGGTGGGACTGGGCGGCAAAGTCGGAGATGGCACACAGGGGATGAGTTGGATTCATGAGGCGGACTTGAATCGTCTCTTCGAGCGCGGCCTGACGGACTCCACCATGCAGGGGGCCTACATCGCTTCGGCGCCGCACCCCGTTTCTCAATCAGATTTCGGTCGCGAACTGCGCCGCGCCGTCGGCATGCCCAT
>JBBDVZ010000109.1:0-8835 GCA_040903115.1 Planctomycetaceae bacterium | reverse complement strand
CTGGTTCGCGTCGATTCGCGCAATTCGTGGGCATTTTATCCGAGCCATCCGAGTTATCCGTAGTCAAGAATCTTTGCGCCATGCAAAGACATTGACCGTTTGCAATACGGATTGCTCGGATGAAGAGAGGCTGCTAAGGAAGACAGGAATGCAGGAGAAGTGAAGGAGAATTTGTCGGAATAGAAATCAAGCCTTCTCGTTGCTGGTTTCTTGTGCTCCTCATTACAATTTCATCCGCGTTTATCCGCGTTCATCGGCGGTTTCCCGTCTTTTCTTCTCTGCGTCTCTGCGGCTCAGATTGCCGTCATTTCAGCGGGTCGAACTGCGCGCCGAGCGTCGCGTACCATTGGTCGAGGCCCGCGAGTTCCTTTTTCGCGCAGTCGCTGGGTTGAGAGAACCGCACCGGTCGCGGCGCGGCTAGCGCCACCAACTGTCGGATGTCGAACTGCTCGAGCAGCCCGAAGCAAAATAGCTCCGGTGCGTCGTTGGCTCCCATGTTCTTCTCGATGATTTCTTTCAAGCTGCCGTACGAGCCGCTCAGATTGACGCCGGAAATCGACGAATCGTCGAGGCTGGCGGCTGTCAGGGCGATCAAGCTGCTCTTCGGTCCAAGCGCATGCACGCTCACCGGGGCGTCGCTGTGTTCCTTCCGCGCCCAACGAGCAATCGCGGCTACCTGGCTGGCCTGCAGCCCCAATGGACGATCGCCGACGGCCGACACCAGCAGCGCGAAGAGATAATCGCGGACGTTGATCTTCGATTCCCCCAAATAGAACGGATCAACGGCCAGCACGCGATGGCCCTTTGTGAGCAATGCGGCCGCTTCGCTGGCGACTGTTGCACGACCGCCATCGGCAATCAGGATCGCCGTTGAAGTCGGCTTACCCTTCGAAAGCTCGACGGCCGGGACTGTCCAGGTTCCCTCCAGCCGCAGGTTCCAAAGCGTGGCCTTGACGTCGCCCACCGACTTTTCGCCGGCGACGATTGCCTGCACGTCGTACTTTTTTGCGCGGATCACTTCAGCAAGCCTCGTCCTGCCCGCCGTTTGCCATTTGGCAGCCTGCGTTTTTTCTGTTGGAAGCTCGCTCTGCCGCGGCAATGGTTCCATCAGTTCGAGGGCCAGCGAGTGAAAGCTCGCGTTCTCGTCGGGCATGCTGCAATGCAGGTCATCCTTGAGATTGATTTCCAGGTTGCAAGGAATTTCCGTCGCATCAAAATCTTTGCGGCCAGCATAAAAGTGATCGCCGATCATCCGGTAGAACTGCTGTCGATTGTCGATCTCGAAGTTATGCGTGCCCGGATCGTTGTTGATGTGCGAGCGAAGGTTCGCTTCTTTGCCGTAGAGCTTGAAAATCGGCCCGGCCGCAGCCAGCAACGGCGGCAACGCGTGATCGGCCTTGAAGCAGCAGTCGTCTTTGGAGTTGTACGTCAACAGGGTCGGTCGCGGCGCCCGCATCGCGGTAAGCTGCGCGTAGTCAGTCGTGGTGGCGAAGTCGACGGGAGTCTGCTCCGAGTCGCCCAGATCTGAAGGTTCGCCCGTCCGCGTGAGCAGGCTCGAGTATCCGGCCACGGGGTTGGCGAGAGTGACGCGCTCGTCGAGCGAGCTGATGATGATCGTCTGCCAGCCTCCCCCCGAGAGGCCGGAGACTGCGACACGTTCCGGATCGGCGTGCTCGAGCGAGAGCAGCAGGTCGAGCCCGCGCTTCATCGAAAGATAAAACGGGGCCAAGCCGCTCGTGCCGCACAGGTCGAGTTGATTCATCCGGTAGTGAACGTAGTTTTCGCCGGTGAGTTGTCCCATTCCCAGCCATTCGACGTTGAGGGCCAGCATGCCGCGCTTCGCCTGGTTGATGCAGCGGATTTGCTTGTAGACGGCGGCTTTGCCGTTGCCGTCGTGTCCGTTGACGTTCATGCAGACGGGCACTTTGCCTTCGAGCTTTTCGGGTTCGTACAGCAAAGCCGGAATCCACAGACCGGGGAGTGCCTCGTAGCGCAGCTTTTTGATGCGGTAGCCCGCGAAGCCTTCCATTGTGTCCAGCCACTCGACCTTGGTCTCGGCGTCGCGCCAACGTGCCGCCTCGCCGCGAAAGACCACCTGCTCGAGCGTCTCGGCGCGCATGCGGTCTCGATGCTTTTCCCACCCCTGGACCGTCTGCACTTCGGGCATCGGCAGAATTCGAGCCGCCGTAAACGCGCGCACTTCGCGCGTCGGCAGGTCGGGGTCGATGATGCGCTGTTCGAGCAGCGCCTTGAGATCCGCCTGCTCATCGGCGAGCGTTTGAGAACAGAAGACCAGAAAAAATATCAACCCACAGAGACGCACCATCGGAGACCCCTTTGACGGCCGGGGACAGCATTCACCAAAAAACCGACCGCTTCACGGTACTCGAAAGCAGCGGGAGTATCCACGATCGTTTCCATTGCGGATTGCGGATTGCGGATTGCGGATTGCGGATTGCGGATTGGCTTACCGCGGAGACGCAAATGCCGCAGCGAAGAGGAACCGCCGATGAACGCGAATGTTCGGCGCGCAAGACGACGAGAAAAGAATACATCCACAGATTTCGCGGCTCGGCTGACTTCGGCGAGCTCAGTCGAGTCGAGCTCGCCGAAGTCAGATGAACACAGATTTTGTTTTTTTATGAGGGACCCAGGAACCCAGGAAAATGCGGCGAGTATGAATTCCCGGTTTCCTGGCTTCCTGAGAGGCTCTTTCTTCGCCTTTCATTCGTGTCGATACGCGCAATTCGTGGGCAAATCGCGACGGCACGGCAGGAGACTCGCCATCCTCTGACAGATTTCGCGGGCGTTCAGAGGAACCTGGCTCGTCCGGCTGGTACGATGGAAATAGGTTCCACGATTCTCACACCTCGGCAAGAGGATTTTGACCACGGATAACACCGATTCTCACTGATAAATGCAATACGTTGGTGGCTCGATGGGAGCGTAAATTGATTTATCTTCATCAGTGGAATCCGTGACATCCGTGGTTACCTTAAAAGAACTGTCGACGGGCTTCCGCGCAAATTGAAAGGATTTTGATGCAGTTGATGCCATCGAGTACTTCGTCGCGATTTTTTGCCAGCTTTGTTATCGTGACAGCGGTCACTGCAGCGCAATCCGCCGACGCTCAAAGCAAGACGGTCGCACAGCCAGCGTCGAACGAACGCCCGTACGGACTCAATAAACGCGAGCCGTGGATAACTTCGAGAATCGTCGGCTCACCCGACCCGTCGTCGCCGTTTAAGGTCGAGCGGGTTTTTCAGAACCTGGGCTTTGTCAATCCGGTCGAGTTGGTGCGCGTTCCGGCGAGCAAGCGGTTGCTCGTTGCCGAGCTGGGCGGCAACATCCTCACGTTTCCCAACCGGTCTGACGTTGCATCCGCCGACCTGGCGATGAACCTGCGCGATGTGCATCCCGACCTGACGGCCATCTATGGCTTCGCGTTTCATCCGCGGTTTGCCGAGAACCATTACTGCTACATAGCCTACGTGATCGGCTCGGGCATCGCCGACGGTTCGCGCGTGGCCCGCTTCAAGGTGACGAGCCTCGATCCGCCGCGCATCGACCCGGCCAGCGAAGAGATCATTATCACGTGGCTTTCGGGCGGACATAACGGCGCCTGCCTTCAGTTCGGAAACGACGGGTTTCTGTATATCTCGACCGGCGACGGTGCGGGACCGTTTCCCCCCGATTCGCTAAATGCCGGCCAGGACGTTTCGAACCTGTTGTGTGCGATTCTGCGAATCGACGTCGACAAGCCGGACGCGGATAAGAAATATTCGATTCCCAAAGACAATCCCTTCGTCGATCTGGCCGGTGCGCGCGGAGAGAAATGGGCCTACGGATTCCGCAATCCCTGGAAAATGAGCGTCGACCACGCCACTGGAGCGCTGTGGGTCGGCGACGTCGGCTGGGAATTGTGGGAGATGATTTACCGCGTCGAAAAGGGGGGCAACTACGGCTGGAGCATCATGGAAGGCCCGCAGCCGGTTCACGAGGAACGCAAACGCGGCCCCACGCCGATCCTGCCACCCACGGCAGCACATTCGCACATCGAATCGCGTTCGATCACCGGCGGATACGTCTACCACGGCAATCGACTGGCCGATTTACGCGACGCGTATATCTACGGCGATTACGAGACGGGAAAAATCTGGGGACTGCGCCACGACGGCAAAAAGGTCACATGGCAACAGGAGCTGGCCGACACGACCGTGCACATCGTCTGTTTCGGAGTCGATGCGCAGGACGAGTTGTACATCGTCGATTACGGCGAGCGCGCCGCCCTCTACCGTTTGATACCGAACCCGGCACGGACTGAGAACCGACAGTTTCCCACGCGGCTCAGCGAGACAGGCTTGTTTCGCTCGGTGAAAGATCACGATCCGCAGCCGGGCGTGCTGCCCTATCGAATCAACGCCGAGCCGTGGAGCGATCACGCGGTCGCGGAGCGTTTTGTCGCCTTGCCCGCGATCACCGCTGAACAACCCCCAACCGCGCCGGCAGAGTCTGCACAAGCTCCGAGCGGAGCCGTGCCGATGGCGTGTCTCCCTCCTAAAGCGTCGGGAGTTGGGGCCTCGGATCTGGTTTCGACTCAAATCTGCAACGAAAAGGGAGTGTGGACGTTTCCCAACAACGCGGTGCTTGCCAAAACGATTTCGATCGAAACCGAGCGCGGCAATCCGAAATCGCTGAGGCGTCTCGAGACTCAGATATTGCATTACGACGTCGACGTGTGGCGACCGTACACGTACATCTGGAACGACGAGCAGAACGACGCCGTTCTGGCCGACGCGACCGGGACCGAACGGACGATCGACATTATCGACCCAGAGGCCCCCGGTGGACGTCGCCGGCAAACGTGGCGGTTCGCGAGCCGAACGGAATGCCTGCTTTGCCATAACGCTTACGACGGCGGTTCGGTCTGCGGCTTTAATACTATTCAGCTCAACCGCGACTGCGAGTACGGCGACGTTGTCGACAACCAGCTTCACGCCTTCTCGCACGTTGGCGTGTTCACGCAGCCGCTCGATGCGAACATTCCTCGATTGACCAATCCGCACGATGCGACGGCCAATGTTGGCGACCGTGCTCGATCGTATCTGCATGCGAACTGCTCGCACTGTCATCGATCCGGCGGCGGCGGGACGGCTTTGATCAACCTCCGTTATGATTCTGACATTGCTGCCACCCGATTGCTCGGCACGCGGCCCACGCAGGGAACATTTGGCCTGCACGGGGCCGAAATTGTGGCGGCGAGCGACCGTTGCCGGTCGGTGCTCTTCTATCGCATGGCCAAGCTGGGGCGGGGTCGCATGCCGCATTTGGGCTCGTCGCTGGTCGACGAAGCCGGCCTGCGGCTCATGGGCGATTGGATCGAAAGCCTGACGGCGCCGGCTACGGCTGCCGCAAATTCCGCGATCGCTGCTCGAGAGCATCGACAGCGTCTGCTTGCCGAATTGTGCGCGGGAAAACACACGCCAGGCGAGCGACAGCCGTTGATCGGCCAACTTCTTTCATCCACGAGCGGAGCGCTCATGCTGGTTACGGCCATCGATGAAGCGACGTTGCCACGTGAGATTCGCGACGAGGTCGTTCGCGCGGGAGCAGCGCATGCCGACGTGCAGGTCCGCGACTTGTTCGAACGCTTCGTGCCCGAATCGCAGCGCGTGCAACGGCTCGGCAACGTCATCAAGCCGGAGCAACTCTTGTCGATTGCGGGTGACGTCGCGCGGGGCCGGCAAACGTTTTTCAACACGTCGGGAATTGTGTGCAAGAATTGCCACCGCATCGGCAAGGAAGGAAAACAGGTGGGCCCGGAACTCACCGAAGTCGGCAAAAAGAACGACCGGGCCAAACTCCTCGAAAGCATGTTGGAGCCTTCGAAGGTGATCGATCCCAAGTTTGCCGCCTGGGTTGTCGAGACGAAGGACGGACTCGTCCACACGGGGTTGCTGGTGGAGCGAACGGACAAAGCCGTCGTTCTCAAGGATGCCGACGACAAGACGCTGCGCATCGCCAACGACAACGTCGAGACGTTGGTCCCTCAAAGCAAATCGCTGATGCCGGAATTGCTGCTTCGCGACATGACCGCGCAACAGGTGGCCGACTTGCTGGCATTTCTGGAGTCGCTCAAGTGACCGCCGCACGAAGCCCGGCTTTTTCCTCAAAGCCGGGCTTCTCTACGTTCTTACTCGAACGTGCTGCCATAGAATGATGCGTTAGGATAGTTCACCCCCCCACCCCGGCCCTCCCCGCTCGGCGGAGCTCGCCGCAGGCCCCCGAGGGGGGAGGGGGACACGCGTCGGGAGCTTGGTTATGGCTATCGATCCCGTTTGTGGCATGCAGGTCGATGAGAAGACCGCGTTGAGCGCGGTGCGCGATGGCCAGACGTATTATTTCTGCTGCCCGCACTGTCGCGACAAATTTCTAGGGGTTGCGCCTCAGTCGTCTCACGGCCATCACGGCGAACCGGGCCAACTCGTTTCGCTCGGAGCTCCACCCGCGCGGGCGGCGGCGAAATCTGCCGCCTATTTCTGTCCGATGTGCGCCGGCGTCGAGAGCGATAGGCCCGGCGCGTGTCCCAAGTGCGGCATGGCGCTCGAAGCGGCAGCGCCGGCCCGAGCGGCGTCGAAACGAGTCTACGTCTGCCCGATGCATCCGCAAATCGAGCAGGATGGCCCGGGAAGCTGCCCGATCTGCGGCATGGACCTCGAGCTCAAGTTCGTCCAAAGCACACCGGACGAGCACGAAGACGACGAGCTGCGCGCGATGACGCGGCGGTTCTGGGCAGCGCTCGCGCTGGGATTGCCCGTGTTGCTGCTCGCGATGTTGCCGATGCTCGGAGCCGATCTGCAGGCATTTCTCTCGCCCGATCTATCCCTGTGGCTGCAATTGCTGCTCACTACGCCGGTGGTTCTTTGGGGCGGTTCGATATTCTTCGTCCGTGCGTTCAACTCGCTGCGAAGCTGGAACCTCAACATGTTCACGCTCATCGCCTTGGGAGTGGGAGCCGCCTATGGCTACAGCGTGGCCGCCGTGCTGATTCCGGACGCGTTTCCCGACTCGTTTCGGGAGCATGGGCACGTGATGGTTTACTTCGAAGCCGCCGCCATGATCACCGTGCTGGTGCTGTTGGGCCAGGTGCTGGAGCTGCGTGCCCGGCGTCGAACGGCCGGCGCGATTCGCGAGCTGATGTCGCTGGCTCCGCCCACCGCACGAGTCGTCCGCAACGGGCAGGAAATCGAAGTTCCGCTGGAAGAGGTTCAAACCGGCGACGTGCTGCGCGTGCGGCCGGGCGACAAGATCGCCGTCGACGGTAAAGTCATCGAAGGCAAAAGCAGCGTCGATGAGTCGATGATCACCGGCGAGCCGATTCCCGTCAGCAAGCAGCTTGGAGATGAGGTCATCGGCGGGACGGTCAATCAGACCGGCTCATTTCTCATGCGTGCCGAGCGCGTGGGCGCAGAGACGGTGCTTTCGCAAATTGTCGACATGGTGGCCCAGGCCCAGCGGAGCCGCGCGCCCATCCAGCGCGTCGCCGACGTGGCTGCCTCGTACTTCGTGCCTGCTGTGGTTTTTGTCGCCGCGGTGACGTTTGTGACATGGGCGACGGTCGGCCCCGAGCCACGGCTGGCCAATGCGCTGGTCAATTCCGTCGCCGTCCTGATTATCGCCTGCCCGTGCGCGTTGGGGCTGGCGACGCCGATGTCGATCATGGTGGGCGTTGGCCGCGGAGCGCGCGAAGGGATCCTGATCAAATCGGCCGAGGTGCTCGAGATCCTGCAAAAGGTCGATACGCTTGTCGTCGACAAGACCGGCACGTTGACCGAAGGACGCCCGAAATTGACGGAAATCGGTGCTGCGGCGTCGTTCAACGAGGAACGCCTGTTGTCGCTGGCTGCGGCGCTGGAAAGTCACAGCGAGCATCCGCTGGCGCGCGCGGTTGTCGAAATGGCCCGGCAACGGAAGTTGAAGCTGCCGCCCGTCGAGGATTTCGACTCGACGACCGGAGGCGGCGTTGCGGGCCGCGTAGACGGAACGCGCGTCGTCATCGGCACGCCTGACTTTCTTAAGGGGCAGGGCATCTCAGGCTGGGATTCATTGCTAGCGCGGGCGGCCGAACGACAAGAACGCGGACAAACGGTGATCTTCATGGGCGTCGACGGTGCGGCAGCCGGTCTGTTGGCAGTTTCAGACCCGATCAAGCCGACCACGCCTGCCGCCATCGAATCGCTGCACCGCATGGGCCTGCGGGTGATGATGCTCACCGGCGACAACGCGCGAACCGCACGCAGCGTCGCGCGCGAATTGCATCTCGACGACTTCGAGGCGGAGCTCAAACCTGCCGACAAGCACCGGCGGATCGCAGCGCTCCGCGCGGAGGGGCACGTTGTCGCGATGGCCGGCGACGGAATCAACGACGCGCCGGCGCTGGCGGAGGCCGACGTGGGAATTGCGATGGGAACCGGCTCCGACGTGGCCATCGAGAGCGCCGACGTGACGCTGGTGAAGGGGGACCTGCGGGGTCTCGTGCGGTCGATTCAACTCAGCCGCCGCGTGATCCGCAACATTTATCAGAACCTGTTTTTCGCCTTCGTTTATAACGTGCTGGGCGTGCCGCTGGCGGCCGGCGTTTTGTATCCCGTGTTCGGGCTGCTATTGAGCCCGATGGTGGCCGCGGCGGCGATGAGCTTCAGCTCGGTCTCGGTCATCGCCAATGCGCTGCGGCTCCGCACGACGCGGTTGTGATAACACTGCCGCTACGTCGAGCCGGTGGGTTTATCCCAATACCGTTCAATTCATCATCACGATTGATTTTCGAAAAGCTTT
>JBBDVZ010000108.1:1032-8926 GCA_040903115.1 Planctomycetaceae bacterium | reverse complement strand
GTTCGGCGGGATCGGCAGACGCACGGCATTGGCATAGCCTACCTGTAACTGCAAGACCTTCCCCTGCAGCGTGGCGTTGTAACCGACGCCCTGAATCTCCAACCGCTTCTCGAACGGCTCGGTCACGCCGCGAACCATGTTGTTGATCAGACTGCGAGTCAGTCCGTGGAGCGCGCGGTTTTGCGGCTCATCGTTGGGACGTTTGATTTCGATGCTGCGAGCGCCGGAATCGTAGCTGACTTTCATGTTGGCGTGAAACGCCAACTTCATGTCGCCGTGCTTCCCCTTCACCGAAATCGAACCCGGCGCGACGTTGACATCGACGCCCTGAGGCACGGTGACCGGTTTTTTTCCGATTCGAGACATTGTTGTTTATCCGCCCTAATGACGACGGCCGCTTCGGTAAGCCGCGTCAGCCTTCTCCGCCGCTACCAAATCGTGCAGAGCACCTCGCCGCCGACACCTTGTTTCTTCGCTTCGCGATTGCTGAGGACGCCCTTGTTGGTGGAAAGGATGCTGATTCCCAGGCCTTGCAATATCTCAGGAATGTCGTCCACGCCGACATACACGCGGCGGCCCGGCTTGCTCGAGCGGTCGATTTTCTGCATGACCCACTCGCCGTTGGGGCCGTACTTCAGATTGATTCGCAGGATGTTGCAGGGCTGTTGTTCGATGACCGCGAAATCCCAAATGTAACCTTCGCGCTGCAGCGCCTCGGCAATGCCGATTTTGATTTTCGAGGCCGGCACGTCGACAAACGGACGCTCGATGCGAATCGCGTTGCGAATCCGCGTGAGCATGTCGGCAATGGGGTCTGTCATCATGGCTGAAACTTTCCGGCTGTGCGAACTACGCGAGATTCTTCGTCTTAAGCAAACTCCCCTCCCTTCCAGGGAGGGGTTGGGGGAGGGTGAAACGCATCGAACGCTTCACCACGCTCGGTACTTTCACCCCTCTCCCAACCTCTCCCCTCAAGGGGAGAGGGGTTTTCAAATTACCAACTGGCCTTTTTCATTCCGGGTATGACGCCTTCGTGGCACATATTGCGGAAACAGATGCGGCAGATTTTGAACTTGCGATAGACGGCCCGCGGACGCCCGCACAGTTGACATCGCCGCTCGCTGCGCGAGCTGAACTTCGGCTTGCGGTTGGCTTTTTCAATCTTCGCTTTGCTGGCCATAGACCTTTTCCAAATTGCTGACTGCCGGACCTGCCCTTACGCTTCCTTTTGCAGCGGGAGCCCCAACTCTCGCAGCAGGAGTCGCCCTTCGTCGTCGTTTTTGGCAGTCGTCACCAGTGTGATGTTCATTCCCTGGACGGCGTTGACCTTGTCGGGGTTGATTTCCGGAAAGACCAACTGTTCGCCAAGTCCCATGCTGTAGTTGCCGCGGCCGTCGAAGGCGCGCGGGTTGAGGCCGCGAAAGTCGCGGACCCGAGGCAGCGCGAGTGCGACCAAGCGGTCGAGAAACTCGTACATCCGCTGGCCCCGCAGCGTCACGCGACAGCCAACCTCCATCCCTTCGCGCAACCGAAACGCGGCGACCGCTTTTCTCGAGCGGGTTCGCTGCGGTCTCTGACCGGTGATTTGAGCGAGCTGCTCCATCACTTCGTCGAGAAGCTTGCGATCTTCGGTGGCTTTTCCCACTCCCATGCTGACGACGATTTTCGTCAGACGCGGGAGAGAATGGACGTTCTCGCGGCCCAGCTGCTTGCGAAGCTCGGGCGCGATCTTCGTGCGATACCGTTCCTGAAGCCTGTCAACCATGGACGTTGTGAGTACTGTTTGTGTTTTTTTCGGAAGCCGTCGACGGCCATCGGCCGGCACGGCGGAAATCTCTAGTCAGTTCAAAGCCGGCTCGAGCGACACACGCCAGCAGCCCGGCTTCTCGAAGAAGCCGGGCTTCTTCGAATATTCATTCAGACGTTTTGTTTTGCGTGGCCGGCTTTGGCGCGGCTCAGAGCGCCCAGCGAGCGTTGACACTTCCGGCAGTGCCGCTCTTTGGCGCCATCGTCAGTATAGCGAAAACCCACTTTCACGCCCCGCTTGCAGGCGTCACAGTAAAACATGACATTTGAGCTGTCAATCGGCTTCTCGAGGTTCAACCTGCCGCCTTGCGGACTCTTGGGATGCCCGCGGCGCACGTGTTTCAAGACCCGGTTGATGCCCTCGACCACCAGTTGCCGCCCCCCATCAACGATCTGGGTGACCCTGTGCGGCGTGGGGCCGGCGTCGTTTCCTGAAATGACGACAACCAAGTCGCCTTGTCGAATTCTCATGGCTCACACCACCTCGCTGGCCAGGCTGATAATCTTCATGAACCGCCGGTCGCGCAGCTCACGGGCCACCGCGCCGAATATTCGAGTGCCACGCGGGTTTCCGTCGGGGTCGATCAACACCACGGCATTGCGATCGAACCGGATGTAGCTGCCATCGGAACGGCGTGTCGGCTTGCGGCAGCGGACAATCACGCCGCGGACGACGGTGCCCGACTTGACCGCGCTGCCGGCGATGGCCTTTTGAATGCTGACGACGACGATGTCTCCGAGGCCCGCCGTGCGTCGCTTGGTGCCGCCCAGCACGCGAATGCAGCGCGCGGTCTTGGCGCCCGAATTGTCAGCGACGTCTACCATTGTCTGCATTTGGATCATGGATTTATCTCAACACACCGCAATTCTTTGTGCGACCCGACGGCCTGCAGCCGGTCCCGATTTTCCCGCGAGGACCGATTCCCTCGCTGTTGTCACTGAGATTCGGCCGACTCGATTTCCTCGATCACCCCTTCGCCGGCTTTCACGACGCGGAACAGCTCCCAACGCTTGGTTTTCGAATGAGGACGGCTTTCGACGATTTCGACGGTGTCTCCGCGGTGGGCCTCACCCTTTTCATCGTGCACGTGGCACACCGTGCGGCCGCGAACAATCTTGCCATATCGGGGATGTCGGTACCGCCGCGCGACTTCGACGCGCAACGACTTTGGCATCTTGGCCCCAGTCACGATGCCTATCAGCCTTTTCTTCATCGATCAATCCCTCGAACCGCGTCGTCTGCGTCTCTCATACCTTCGATTGTCCTTCTAAGTTACCGGATCCCGGCAACTATGCCGGCGCCGACTCAGCTTCCGCGAGCTCTCGTTCGCGCTGGATGGTTTTAATGCGGGCGATGATTCGCCGCAACTTTCTCAGATTGCTGGGTGCATCCAGGCGTTCCGAAGCCGCCTGAAACCGCAGCCGAAACAACTCCTGTTGTGTCTGCAGCAACTCGTGCTTCAGTTGGTCGTCGCTCATTTCGCGGAAGTGAGTGGCTTTTGTCATGACTGATGGTCCATCTCAAATCTTCGGTCGGCGGCCGACCAATCGCACGCGGACCGGCAACTTGTGAGCCACGCGCGAGAAACACTCGCGCGCCGCTTCCCGGGCCACGCCGCCCAGCTCGAACAGCATGGAACCCGGCTTGACGACGGCGACCCAGTGGTCGGGTTCACCCTTTCCCTTGCCCATTCGCGTTTCCAGCGGCCGCGCGGTGACCGACTTCTGCGGGAACACGCGGATGTAAAGCCGCCCTTCGCCGCGCACGTACTGCGTGGCCGCGATACGGCAGGCTTCGAGCGTTGTTGCATTGATATGTCCGGCGTCAAGCGACTGCAGGCCCCAGTCTCCGAAGGCGACGGTATTGCCCCGCGTGGCATTACCTTTTATGCGCCCTCTTTGACTTTTGCGATGCTTGACTCGTTTTGGCATCAGCGCCACTGGTTATCTCCTCGTCCTTATAGTCTCCCAGGTCGATCCACACCTTTACGCCGATCGACCCGACCGACGTCTTCGCCACGCAGAAGCCGTAGTCGATGTGCCGCTGCAGCGTCGAAAGGGGAATCGATCCGCGACTGGCTTTTTCCCGGCGCGACATTTCGGCCCCGCCCAAACGTCCGCCCAACTCGATCTTCACTCCATGCGCGCCGGCCTCCATCACCTGATCGAGCGCCCGCTTGATCGTGCGGCGAAAGCTGCCGCGCTTCATCAACTGCTGTGCAATGTCTTCCGCGACCAACAGCGCACAGCGCTGGGCGTTGTTGATCTCGATGATCTTGAGTTCCATCCGGCGGCCGGTCAGCACTTCGAGCTCGGCCTTCAACTTATCGACTTCCTGGCCTTTGCGGCCGATGATAATGCCCGGCCGAGCCGTATGCAGGTGGACAACCACCTGGTCGCGCGTCCGCTCGATCTCGATCTTGGGGATGCCGGCAAATTGGTATTTCTCTTTGATGAACTTGCGGATCTTGTGGTCTTCGAGCAGCAGGTCGCCGAACTCGCGCTTCGGGGCGTACCAGCGGCTGCGCCACGTCTCGACGATCCCGACTCGGAATCCCGTTGGATTGACTTTTTGTCCCATAGTATTTTCTTTCGCCGTACGGTTGCGTTACGGCAGCTCGGGTGCGTCGATTGCCACGTGAATATGCGAGGCCCGGCTGCGGACGAGAAACGCCATTCCGCGCGCCCTTGGCCGCACTCGCTTGTACATTGGGCCGCCGTCGACTCTCGCGTCGACGATCGTCAGGTTGTCGACGTTGCGCGCCCCTTTTTCCTCAGCGTTGGCGACGGCGCTTTTGAGCACCTTCTCGAGGAAGCGCGCCCCGCGGTTGGGCAAGTAGCGCAGCTTCTCGAGGGCGTCTTCGGTCGTGCGCCCGCGGACCAGGTCGATAAACGGGCGCACTTTCGTGGCAGAAATCCTGGCGAAACGATGACTTGCTCTGACGACTGCCATTACTTTGCTCCGACTCCCCTCCCTCTTAGGGAGTGGCTGGGGGAGGGTCAAGACGATCGAACATGCACCAACGCTCGAACGTTTCACCCCTCTCCCAACCTCTCCCCTGAGGGGAGAGGGGTTTCAAACTAGTGCTTGCCCCTCGCCCCGTGACCGCGAAACGTTCGCGTGGGGGCAAACTCGCCCAACTTATGGCCCACCATTTCTTCGGTGACGTACACGTTGACGTGCGCACGACCGTTGTGCACGAGAAATGTGTGCCCGACAAACTCCGGGCTAATCGTCGAGCGCCTGGCCCAAGTCTTAATCGAGTCCTTCTGGCCTGCTGTGTTCAGTCGTTCGACTTTCTTCAGCAGCTTTTCATCGACGAAGGGACCTTTTTTGAGCGATCGGCCCATTACACCGCCCTCACCAATTCCAATCCACTGCGGATACTGTTCACGTTTTCTTTCCCAACTGCCCGTTATTTCAAAGTCGACCTGCGGCCGGCCGCCAAGCCGCCCGCTAAATCTTCACAAGCCCGTACCGCCGCGACCTTCGTCTGCGAACGATGGCCTTCGATGACGGCTTGCGGCGCTTGCGCGTGCGCCCGCCTTTTGCGAGCTTGCCGGTCGGGCTGCAGGGATGCCGCCCGCCCGACGATCGCCCTTCGCCGCCACCCATCGGGTGGGCGACCGGGTTCATCGCCACTCCGCGAACGTGCGGTCGCCGCCCCATCCATCGCTTGCGGCCCGCCTTGCCCAAGACGATGCTCATGTGTTCGGAATTGCCAATCTCGCCGATCGTTGCGCGGCAAGTGCTCGGCAGACGCCGCACTTCGCCCGACGGCAGCGTGATTTGTGCCCAACGGCCTTCTCGCGCGTTAATGACGGCCGAGGAGCCTGCGCTGCGGCACAACTGTCCGCCGCGGCCGGGACGCATCTCGACGTTGTGAATTGTCGTGCCGAGCGGAATGCGGTTGAGCGGCAGGCAATTGCCCACGTTGGGCTCGGCGTCCTCGCCGCTGGAGACCGTGTCGCCCGCCTTGAGATCCTGGGGGGCCAGAATGTACCGTTTTTCGCCGTCGGCATAGTGCAGAAGCGCAATGCGCGACGTGCGGTTGGGATCGTATTCGATGGCCGCGACGAGTGCGGGAACGACGTCTTTATCGCGCTTGAAGTCGATGAGGCGGAACATCCGTTTGTGTCCGCCGCCCCGATGCCTTGCCGTGATTTTGCCTTCGTTGTTCCGTCCGCCCTTCTTCTTAAAGCGGATGAGCAGGGTCTTTTCCGGCTTCTTCTTGCGATCGGTCAGCTCGGAGAAATCGCTGACGCTCGCGCCCCGCCGGCTCGACGTCGTTGGTTTGTAAAATCGAATGCCCATAAGTCACCGTGTTTCAAGACCCCCCTCCCTTCCAGGGAGGGGTTGGGGGAGGGTCGAAACGCCTGTGGTTTCACCCCTCTCCCCTCAAAGGGAGTGGGGCATAAATGCTCCTAGAAGAAAGCGATCCTGTCTTCATCGTGAAGATGAACGATGGCCTTCTTCCATTGCTGCGTGTGACCGCGTTTCATTTTGTGCCGCCGCGGCTTGCCCTTGCGGTTTTGGGTCCGAACTTTGAGGACCCGAACGCCCCAGAGTTGCTGGACGGCCTGCTTGATGTCTTCTTTGTCGGCCTCGCGCGAGACCGCGAAGGTGTACGAGTTGTAGCTATCGGAGAGGTGCGTTCCCTTCTCGGTGACCAGGGGGTGCAACACCACCTGGTACGCTTCGAGCTCGACCCCCGATTTTGTGATGACTGCCATTGCGTTCTGTCCCTGACTGCCGCCTTGCGTGAAATTCTGTCTCGATGCGTTTTCAAAACTCCCCTCCCTTCCAGGGAGGGGTTGGGGGAGGGTGAAACGCAACGAACGCTTCACAACGCTCGATACTTTCACCCCTCTCCCAACCTCTCCCCTGAGGGGAGAGGGGTTCAGAAATGTCCTCTACTTCGCTTTCGATGCCCTCAATCGGTCGAGTGCCGACTTCGTCACAATCATTTGTCGCTGATGCAGCAAGTCGTATGCGTTGAGACCTCCCGCGGACGAGACGGCGAGGTTCGCAATGTTTCGCGATGACTTCCAAATGTTCGCGTCGTGCTCATCGATGACCAGCAGGCAACTGGTTTCTCCGAGACCGAGTGCCCGCAACATGCCCGCGACGACCTTCGTCTTGGGCGCGTCGATCGTCAGGCCGTCGAGCACGGTCACTTGTTTATCGAGGAACTTGCTCAAAAGCGCCATCCGCGTCGCGAGCCGCATGGCCTTTTTCGGCATGCGGTAACTCCAATCGATGGGCCGCTTGGCGAAGGCATGGCCGCCGCCTCGACGCGTGGGTGTGCGGATCGTTCCCATGCGCGCGTGGCCGGTGCCTTTTTGGCGGAACAGCTTTCTGGTGCTGCCTTCCACCTCGCCGCGCGACTTGGTCCGGACCGTTCCCACGCGCTTGTTCGACTCGTACATGACCACTACGTCGTGCAGCAACTGCTTGTTGACACCCGGCGCAATATCGGCGGGGTCGAAGTTGTATTCGCCGGTGCTCTTGCCCGACGCATTATGAACGGGAACAGAAATCATGGTTGTCTACCGATGTCTCCACGCTCTCGACCGCAAAATCCAGCGGCATTCCGCTTTTGAGGCTCTCACTTTTTGTTTGCATGTCGCAGGATCACAAAACTGCCGTTGGGTCCGGGAATGCCGCCGCGCACCAACACCATGTTGTTCTCGGCGTCGATGCGGACGACTTTCAAATGTCGAATCGTAACGCGCGAATGGCCGTAGCGCCCCGTCATCTTTGTTCCCTTCAACACGCGAGAGGGATCGGCACTGGAGCCAATGGAGCCGCCGTGCCGATGCACGCGCTTCACGCCGTGGGCGGCGCCCTGGCCGGAGAAGTTATGCCTCTTCATCACCCCCGCCGTGCCGCGGCCTTTCGTCGTTCCAATCACGTCGATGTGCGACGCGTTATCAAAAACACTGACGGTGAGGGACTGGCCGACCTGGCAGCCTTGTTCCTCACCGTCTGTGCGAAATTCTCTGATAAACCGCTTGGGCTCGCATTCGGCCTTGGGAAGGACGGCGACGCCCGCTTCCGTCCTCGCCTTTTGTAGTTTGCCACCGA
>JBBDVZ010000108.1:0-1022 GCA_040903115.1 Planctomycetaceae bacterium | reverse complement strand
TTGGTTACTTGGCCGCGCTCGGCGCGGCTGGCCAGGCGGCGCAGCTTGTCGGCGAACCCGATCTGGACGGCGTCGTAGCCGTCCTTCTCGAGGGTGCGGACTTGCAAGACGACGCACGGACCCGCCTCGATGACCGTGACGGGAATGAACTGCCCGTCGTCACCGGTGACTTGCGTCATTCCTATTTTGCGTCCCAACAATCCGACCGGCATTGTTACGCCTTCCACCTGCTCGACCCGGCATCATTCGCGGGCGAACCCGTTGGGATGATGCACTCTCTATACAACGATCGCTTTTTATCTTGGAAACCGGCGCCCGGCGGCGACGAATGTTTGCGAACTCGACGGCAATTGCCTGCGAATTCACCGGCCGTGCGACGTCGCCACTGCACCAACGCCCCACGCGCCCGGGCAAGCCGTCGCGAGGCACATGCCCCGTGACATGCCGCCTAAGCTGCGCCTGCCGACGCCTTAATCTTGATATCTACACCCGCGGGAAGCGACAACTTGTTCAACGCGTCGATCGTCTTCCCTGTCGGTTGGATGATATCGATGAGCCTTTTGTGTGTCCGAATTTCGAACTGTTCACGGGATTTCTTGTCAATGTGCGGACTCCGCAACACGGTGTACCGCTCGACCCGCGTGGGCAGGGGAATTGGGCCGTGCACCACAGCCCCCGTCCGTTTCGCAGTGTCAACGATATCGGATGCGGACTGATCGAGCACCGAATGGTCGTAGGCCTCCATTCGAATTCGAATCTTTTCCTGACTCGCCGCGGCCACTCCAAACTTCCCGTCTCAAAAGGTTTACGATGATTTTCCAACCGCACCGAAATGCGGGAAACTCGCAATGGTAGTCGGGGTCCCCAAGTTTGTCAACGATTGCAAATCGCGTTTCAACAGAATGGCGCGAAATCTGAATATTCGCCCTGTCGTCGCCACCGTACCAGACCGATCAGTTAAAAACGTTGGGTGCCATGCCCACCGCTTTGGGTGGGCATGCCTTAGGACATGGCCACGCAGA
>JBBDVZ010000107.1:0-8933 GCA_040903115.1 Planctomycetaceae bacterium | reverse complement strand
GATCAGCCGGCGATTTCCCGTGATCCATTTTCGGTCGGCTTTGCGAAGGCCCTGCCACACCGCATTCGCGCAATATGCGTCGAAGCGCCGTGACAGCGCACGCATCGAACGACGAGTCGTGGTCGTGCCCGCCAACGGCGTGGTCGAAGAGACCGACTCGAGCGTGCGCATGTAGGACCGGAAGAATCGGAGACGGTCCGAGGGGGTCGCCATGCCTGCAAAAAAATGATTCAACAGCGACAGGTTGTGCTCGATCGAGCCGACGGACAATCTCGACCCTTGCCGCACCGGGTGCAGGTCAATCAGCCACAGCCGGGCGTGACCGTTTGCTCCAATCCGCACCAGGATGTTCCCGGCATGCAAATCGGAGTGGACAATCCTTCCCGCGTGGAGCCGGGCGACCAAGTCCCCCAACTCGATGGCAATCGAATCTCGAACGACGGATGGTGCCGACCGATTTCCCAAGCTTGCCAATACGAAGTCATCCAGGGGAATCGCATTCGGGATTTCGCGAGTGACGAGATAGTTGTCGCCAACAACCAATCCCGGGCGGCAATACCCGACGGCCACCGGTTCGAAGGTTGGGATGCCTAATCCCGCGATGCGTCGCGCCGCGGTCCACTCGAGCGACGCCCGGCAGGGGCGCAACAGATTCTGCAATCGCCTGGGGAAGCGCGTCGCCTTATAGTGCTTCAAGTAAAACCCGCCGGCGTCGAGTTGCAGCCGGTAGACCGTGCGGTGCACTCCATCCTTCACCACCTCGGCGCGTCCCGAATTCCGCCATTGGGACAGTTTCAACCCGCGCTCGTCGAACAGTTCCTCGACGAGTTCCGGCACCGCCATCCATGTCGCCGCCTCGCAACGTACCAGCAGACATGGCGCATCCTCAGCGCGCGTTACGGAAGCGCCGCGCACAAATCGGCTTGTCAGGCTGACATCTCTCATCGACTCGCACGTTGAGAAAGATTGCACCCGGGGCAAAGAAGGCCGGAATCCTCGCAGAAGCAAGGGTTTAGGGCAATATGGGATCAGCCCTGCAATTGCCGCGACTCGAATCGCATGCCCGGCCGGATGGCATGCCCACGCAGGAATTCGTCGGCGGCCATCGTCTTCTTGCCCTCAGGCCGCAACCTGACGACTTCCAGCGAACCTGAGCCGGTCTGGACGATGATTCGCCCGCCCATCGTGTCGAGGATCGTTCCGGGTTGGGCGCCGGGGCTGGATCTGTCGGCGGACTGTACCTCCAACACAATCAGCCTCAACGGCTGGTCACCGGTTCGTGCAAGATACGTGTATGCGGTGGGCCAAGGCTGCATCGCGCGCACGTGCCAGTCGATTTCCGCGGCGGTTTTCGACCAATCGATCAGACCGAACTCCTTGCGTATCCTCGGTGCGCGCGTGGCTTGCGCGGCATCCTGCACCGTGCCGCGCGCAGTTCCCGCCTCCATGTCGTGCAGCACGCTGCGGACAAGTCCAACCGACATCACCGCCAATCGTTCTTCGAGCTCACCGGCCGTCTCACTTGGACCGATCGGAGTTTTGGCCATCGCGAGGATTGGTCCGGAATCGAGCTTCGGCTCGATTCGAAAGATCGTGACGCCCGTTACGGACTCGCCGTTGAGGACGGCGTATTGTATCGGAGCCGCTCCGCGATACTTCGGCAACAGCGAGGCGTGCACGTTGATCGCCCCCAAGCGGGGTATCGACAACAGTGCGTCGGAGAGAATCTGGCCGTAGGCTGCCACTACAAACACATCGGCATTGAGCGCGCGCAAGTCGGCCAGGGCCTCCGGCGCGTTGACGCGGTCCGGCTGAAAGACCGGAATGCCATGCTCGATCGCGTCGTCCTTCAACGGGTTGGCATGATGATGGTGGCCCCGCCCGGTGCGCTCCGGCTGCGTGAAGAGCCCCGCGACGCGATGATCGGACTCAAGCAGGCTGTTGAACGTCGGCAGGGCAAAGCCGCCCGTTCCCATCATCACCAGACGCAGCGCCACGAAGGTCGACTCCTCTAAAGGGCGATTCAAAACTCCCCTCCCTTCCAGGGAGGGGTTGGGGGAGGGTGGAACGCATCGATCGCTTCGCAGCGCTTGAAACTTTCACCCCTCGGCTCGACTGAGCTCGCCGAAGTCTCCCAACCTCTCCCCTGAGGGGAGAGGGGTTTCGCAATTCCCACTCGGCGATTTCATTGCTCGAGCTCGCGAAGCCGGCGCTGGATCTCCTCGTCCGAGGGAATTTCGCCCATTTTTTGCTGATGGCGAAAGATCGTTTCGAAATCGGCCAGGCGGGGCTCGAGCTCGCGGCGCGGAATTTCGCTCATGCGATCCGGGAACAGAACGCCGTCGAGATGATCGGTCTCGTGCTGCACCACCCGGCCGGGCAGCTCGGTCAGCGACATCTCGAAAGGCCGCCCCTTCAGGTCGAATGCCTCGACCACAATCTCCTCCGCCCGTCGCACTTGCCCGTAAAGTTCAGGTAGGCTCAAGCAACCCTCTTCGCCCTCAACGCTGCCCTTGCGGCTGACGATCTCGGGATTGATGAAAACGTGCTCTTCATCGGCCGCATCACGTTCACCGCCGACGTTGATGATGAATACGCGGTAAGGCAGCGCAACCTGATTGGCAGCCAGACCAATCCCTTTGGACTGGTACATGAGCTCGAACATCTCGCGAACGACGGTGCGCAAGCGAGCGTTAATCTCCCGCACCGGTTTCGACTTCCAGCGCAGCGCGGGATGCGGATAATGGACGATTTCCATGAATCTTTCGACATGCAAACAGCCGTAAATTGGCCCTTGGCCGCATTATAAGCCGCATGCCGAAAGCGGTCGAGGCAACCGATCCCAGGAGCGCGACGCCAGACACGCGCCGTCGTCGGTCGCGCCAAACATCACCTGAAGAAGGTTGTTTAGCCGCGAGCCTCAAGGCGAGCGCTTTTGCCGCAGTCCCGTCCGGACCCCCCGTCAAAACGTGGGGAGCGGATCGAGCAGCGTGGTTCGGTACACCGGATTGTAAATCGGAGTTGCCGAGGCGACCTGAGAAGCCGGTTGCACTTGCACTGCGGCCGCCTGGATCGACCCGTCGTTCAAGAACGCGCCTTGCGGATAGACGGTCGGACCGCCGACGCCGCATCCACCGGTCGGGCACCCGCCGCCGCCATATCCGCAGCATTGACCACCACCGAGGCCGCAGCAGCAACCCATGGAGGCGACCATTAAGGAAATTCCACTCAAAGCGATGCAAAGGGTCTTCATTACGAATCCTTTCGAATCCCGTGCGGGACGATTCATAGGGACTCACGCTCATTCTCTCCCGACGCCACCGTGCGTACAGGATAGACCGAGCGCTTAGCGGGAAGGGTCGATAGACTCCGATGGGCGTGTGCCCACCGAATGATGATCGGGACACCGATCGAGAAGGGGTCTTGGTTTCGGAGAGTTACGGGCTCTCCGACATCAGTTGCGGGAAATTAAAAAAGATGTGTACGCGGGAAGATAAGTGGTTTGCCGTTTTCGGTCAACACCAGCTTGGGCATCACTCGTTTACCGGCCTTTGGCCTTCGATTTGTTGTATTGGCGGCTTGGCCCGTGTTTCCAGTGGGGCGTCATAAACCGTCAGCGTGACGGTTTCGCCTTTGTTGAGTTGCTTTCTGGGACCGGGCGACTGTTCGTAAACAACGTATTTCAGGTTCGGATTCTTGGCCGGCGTGCCCCGGACGACATCAACCTCGTATCCCGATTGCTTGATTACCTGTTCGGCAGCCGCGTATGTCATTCCGATCGCCGACGGCACGTTGTTCGCCATGGCAGCCGCAGGCTGAACGTTCTTAATATTGTATTTGTATCCGATTCGTGGGGGCTTGAACGGATCGTTCCAGGGAAGGATGGCGATCTTGTTGATCTTGCAATTCGAAAACGTATAAACGGTTTCCAAATTGCCCGACGGATCGATCAACTTCACGAAGTGGGGCAAAAACGTTTCCGTATCGAGAATGACCTTTGCGCTGCTCCACTCGGCTGCGTCGCGCGGCAATCGCGGCTTGACGTCCAGCCAGATTTCATGTTTCGGCCAGTTTGCCGGCCTGTCTTTCGAAAACGCGAGCACATAGCGCTGTACGGCCTTCTCGGCCGGCATTCCAAAGAGGAACGGCAGCTGTGCATCGACGATGCTATTTCCCTCGAATTTTTCGGGAAGCCGAACGCCTTCGACCAGCTTTTGACTCTCATTGACTTGAAAGAGGAATTTGCCGTCACAAATCCAGATCTCGGGGCGGTCGGGTTCCAGCTTGTAGGGTTTGCCGGCTTCATCCTTACGCGCCGAAACTTTGCTCTTTAGCGTTGGGCCCTCAATGTCCATGCGACCTTTGTTTGGGGCCTCAAAGTAGAATTTCCCAATTGAGACTTTTTCCACCGCAAAGACGCTGTCGTAAATGCGGCGGATGTGCTCGCCCTGCAGCTTTTCGATTCTCGCGGTCGCGATTTCCCATCTCTTGAGGATGTCCATCATCTCAGGCGAGACTTTGGGAATCCGCATCGCGTTGGGTTCGGGGCGATCCGGTTTCTCCGAATCAGGATCCGACGAATTGTCCGCGCCTTCCGATTCGCGCGGCCGTTCAGGACGTTGATCCTCTTGCGAGCACGTCGTTTTCGTCGGCCCAAGAGTCGCGGCGCATAGATAAATGGCAAGTACGACCTGCCTGAGCGTCCTGCTCATCATCGATGCAGTCCTTCGCTGTTTTTTGCTGGTGCTGTCCCGCGCGATTCGCTGGCGATTTGCAGCGGCGGGAAATTTGGCCCGGAAGTGACCGTGGGGCCGCCGGTAGATATGTCGACTTAAAGGCTTTCACTAATTGGTGTTGTGACAAATGCAACCAATGCAGGACCGCGGATTGTACCAGCCGTAGCCACTTGGAGCTAGATCGGATTGTCCGTTCCAATCCGAGAAAACCCCAGCGGGGAAACTGCCTCCAATGCTGTCGGGCCGTTTTTGATTTCGCTATAAAGAGTGTCCGAAAACGGAACTGCCACAACATTCACGAAGCGTGCTTGGAGACGCACTATCACGACCACGCCTGCTGAAACAATTCCGCTGATCAGGACCCGCCCGGACGTAGCCGTCCCGATCGCCGGCGTTCCAATCGAAACTTCGCCTGGCGAGCGTCGGGTCGCGCTGGTTCCCGCCGCCGCCGCAAACCTGGTAAAGAAGGGCGTTGAGGTGATCGTGGAAGCAGGGGCCGGAGTGCGGGCCGGCTTTCCCGATCGGTTGTACATACATCAAGGCGCGAAAGTTGTCGCGAGTCGCGCCGAGGTCTTCGAATCGGCGAAGATCATTCTTCAGGTGCGGGCCGCCGCTGCGAACCCCGACGGCTCGAAGGCCGACCTGGAGTTGTTTCGCGACGGCCAGTTGCTGATTGCCTTGTGCGATCCGCTGATCGATCCGCAGGCCATGCTGGCTCTCGCCCGGCGCAACGTGAGCGCTTTCGCGCTCGAGTTGGTGCCGCGCATCACCCGCGCTCAAAGCATGGACGTGCTGTCGTCGATGGCGACCATCGCGGGATACAAAGCCGTGCTGCTGGCCGCCGACCATTTGCCCCGCATGTTCCCGATGCTGATGACCGCCGCGGGCACGATCACGCCGGCGCGGGTCTTCGTCGTGGGAGCAGGGGTTGCCGGGCTTCAGGCCATCTCGACGGCGAAGCGCCTGGGTGCCGTGGTCCAGGCGTACGACGTTCGGCCTGCAGCCAAAGAACAGGTGGAGAGCCTGGGCGGCAAGTTCGTCGAAATGGAACTCGATACGGCCCACACCGAACAAAAGGGCGGATATGCGCGGCAAATGGACGAAAACTTCTACCGGAAGCAACGCGAGTTAATGACCAAGGTCGTTGCCGCCAACCACGTAGTCATTACCACCGCGGTGGTTCCCGGAAAGCAGGCCCCCGTTCTCATCACCGGCGACATGGTGGCCGGTATGGCTCCCGGTTCGGTCATCGTCGATCTGGCGGCGGAGCGCGGCGGAAATTGCGAGTTGACCAATCCGGGCCAAACCGTTGTGGAACACGGCGTCACGATCCTCGGTCCGCTGAACGTTCCTGCGAGCATCCCCTTCCACGCCAGCGAGATGTATTCGAGAAACATCTCGTCGTTTTTGCTCCACCTGATCGAGGACCGAAAGCTGCAGCTCGATCTGGACGATGAGATCATACGCGAAACATTGGTAACCTACCGTGGCGAAGTCGTTCAGCCGGTCGTCCGCGAGCTGCTCGGGCTCAATGCAGCGCCTCAGCCGCAATCCACCCAGCCGTCACTTACGGAGAGACCTTCATGACTCATATGCCGCTTCTTGCCGCCAGCGGCGCGACCGACGTGCTGCTACTGACCGTGTTTGTGCTGGCGCTCCTCGCCGGCGTTGAGATCATCGCGAAGATTCCCTCCGCGCTGCACACGCCTTTGATGTCCGGTTCGAACGCCATTTCGGGCATCACGCTGATCGGCGCACTCGTGGTTGCGGCGACCAGCGGGAGCCGATGGGCCAACTTTGTCGGTTTTCTCGCGGTGATATTGGCGACTGTTAACGTCGTGGGTGGGTTTGCGGTGACGCAGCGGATGCTCCAGATGTTCCAGCGAAAAGATCCAGACTGACAAGTCAAGAGATTGATTCCGTGCGCGAAGCGTTCATCGAATTTGCCTACCTGGTTGCCTCGGTCCTTTTCATCGTTGGACTGAAGGGGCTTACGCATCCTCGGACGGCGGTGCGCGGCAACATCATGAGTGCCGTCGGAATGGCCATCGCCATGATGGCCACCATGTTCGATCGGGAAGTCGCCGGCTACACGTTAATCATCTTTGGCATTTTGATCGGGGCCGGAATCGGCGCCTTTTTGGCGCGATCGGTTCGGATGACCGCCATGCCCCAGATGGTTGCCCTGTTGAACGGGCTGGGAGGCGGCGCATCGCTGCTGGTTGCGGGCGCGTACTTGTTCACCCTCGATCCGAGCGAAAGAACAGCCGCCGTACTAACGGCAATGGCGGCCTCCGGGCTGATTGGCGGCCTCGCTTTATCGGGAAGCCTGGTCGCGTGTGCCAAGCTCGAAGAGCTGGAGTTCATCGAGCAATGGGATGTCCCCCAACAACAACTGGTGAACGCCGGATTGGGCGCGTTGTGCCTGCTGCTATGCGTTTTGCTGGTCTTCTACCCGAAGTCGGCCGTCAGCTTGTATTGGCTGCTCGGCCTCTTGTCGCTGGCGTTGGGAATGCTGTTGGTGAACCGCATCGGCGGGGCTGATATGCCCGTGGTGATTGCAATGTTGAACGCGTTGTCGGGACTGGCGGCGGCCGCCACCGGCTTTGTCATTCGCAACGACGCGTTGATTATCGCCGGTGCGCTCGTTGGGGCGACGGGCTGGATGTTGACGCGCATCATGTGTCGGGCCATGAACCGTTCGCTGCCTGCCGTGCTGTTCGGCACACTGCATTCGTCCGGCCGCGGCGCATCGGCCGATGACGTCTACGCCAACGTCAGGTCGACGTCGGCAGAGGAAGTGGCGATGATGCTGGAAGGCGCCAGCCGCGTGGCGATCGTGCCCGGCTATGGGATGGCCGTCGCACAAGCGCAGCGTGCCGTGCGCGACCTCACCAACGTACTGACTTCGCGGGGCGTTAATGTCGAGTTCGGCATTCACCCGGTCGCGGGACGAATGCCGGGGCACATGAATGTCTTGTTGGCCGAAGTGGATATCGCCTACGATCGCCTCAAGGAGATGGACGAAATCAATTCCGAGATGGATCAGATCGACGTGGCGATCGTCTTGGGCGCCAACGACGTGGTGAATCCGGTTGCCCGCACCGATCCCAACAGCCCGATCGCGGGCATGCCGATCATCGACGTCGAGAAGGCGCGCTCGGTCGTTGTGATCAAACGGAGCTTGAGCCCCGGCATGGCGGGCATTCCCAACCCGCTGTTTGCCGCCAGCAAAACCTTGATGCTTTTCGGCGACGGCAAGCAAGTGGTTCTGAAAATCATCAAAGCCTTGCAAAAGGCGTAGCGGACTGTCACGGTCAAGGTTGTTGCACCTTGTACTTTGTGCACAAGGCCGGAGTTCGCGTGGATGCCTGCGTATTTCATCACCATCGACGTCGGCAATAGTCGCATTAAGTGTGGCTTGTTTGAGGCGACGGACGTTCGCGGCGAAGGGCTGCCGACGTGTCGTGAGTCGATGACGGTCGCGGTCGACGCCGATCTCCCGTGGCCAACGATTCGTGAGTGGATCGACCCGCACGCGTCCGTGAAAGGAATTGTCGCGGGTGCGAATCCGCGCGGCGTCCAGCGTGTCCTCGACACATGGCCGGCAAAACAATTGCCGCGACCACTGGTGATCGACATACCGACCGGGGTTCCGATCGACGTTAAAGTCGCGGCGCCGGAGAAAGTTGGGGTCGACCGTTTATTGAATGCCGTCGCAGCCAACCGACTCCGTTGCGACTCCCGGCCGGCAATCATCGTTAGTACCGGAACCGCAACCACCGTCGATTATGTCGATGCGTCGGGCGCCTTCGCAGGCGGAGCCATATTGCCGGGGTTCGAATTGTCCGCACGCGCCCTGCATGAGTACACGGCATTGTTGCCTCTGATCACAATCGAGGAGCTTGCAGCCCAACCGCAGCCGCTCGGAAAGGACACGCGCCAGGCTTTGTGTAGCGGCTTGTTTTGGGGACAGGTGGGCGCCGTGCGCGAGTTGATTGGCCAATTTGCCGCGTTGGACAACGCCGCGAAGCAGGTGATCCTCACCGGTGGCGGCGCGGCTTTGCTCGCCCCGCAATTCCCTGAAGCTCTTCGAGAGCCGCACCTCGCTCTGCAAGGCTTGGCCATCGTCGCCGCCGGACGCCTCAATGCGTCGGAAACCGATCGTGTCTAAAGACAGTTTCGATACCCCCCTCC
>JBBDVZ010000106.1:0-8956 GCA_040903115.1 Planctomycetaceae bacterium | reverse complement strand
GCGGCCGTCCCCTGCCGTAAAGCAGGGAGGCGTGCGTGACCCACGAGCGGGCGAATCTGATGAGCCGCGAGGCCCCGATCGTAGCCGGCCGCTCCCGCAGGCGAGTCGGAGCTCCGGGCCTTGCGGGTTCCACTCCGCCTGTGGTGTCACCTCATCATTACTGCGTCAAGTCGGTTTAGACCGAGTCGCGTTCGGCACTCGGATCAAATCGCCGTTATGATAAAGGCAGTTTCAAAACTCCCCTCCCTTCCATGGAGGAGTTTGGGCGACTTCGGCGAGCTCAGTCGAGTCGAGGGTCGGGACGCTCGAAGTTTTCACCCCTCTCACAACCTCTCCCCTGAGGGGAGAGGGGTTTTGCAATGCCCTCTAACGCGTCGGTCGCCTCTAACCGATTTGTACCAGTCGAAGGATCTAAAAACTCCATGAAAATCGTCAACGTCGAAGTCATTCCACTCGCAGGAGCCACCGCCGATGGCGGGTGGCCGCAGGGGCATGAGCCGGAAGAGGATCTGCATACGCTGCTGCTGGTCACCACCGATGACGGCGTCAGCGGGTTTGGCAGTTGCTTTACGTCGGGCGGGTTGGTGGCCGGGGCGATGAAGTTGCTTTGGCCGCTGTTGCAAGGCGAATCCGCCGTCGAGCCGGAGCGCGTTACCGAAAAACTTCGGCAAGCGACGTTTTGGCAGGGACGCGGCGGGGCGGTCGAGCATGCCATCAGTGGGATCGACATCGCGCTGTGGGACATCATGGGCAAGGTCTGCGGGCAGCCTGTGTCGCGTCTGCTCGGTGGCAACTATCGCAGCCGCATCAAGCCGTATGGTTCGATATTGTTCGCCGAGCCCGACGTGCTGCGCGACCGCTTGACGGAAACGGTGGCGCGCGGGTTTCGGGCGATCAAGCTCGGTTGGCGGCCGTTCGGTCGCCGCGATCGCAAATACGACGAGCTGCTGGTCCGCACGGCTCGCCAGACGGTCGGCGACAAAGTCGAGTTGATGGTCGATGCGGGTGGCAGCGAGCAGTTCTGGCCGCACGGACTGAACTGGGCGCGCGAGACGGCCAAGATGCTCGCCGATTACGAGATCGTCTGGTTCGAGGAGGCTTTGCCTCCCGACGATATGGCGGGTTACATCGAGCTGACGCGCGTCTCGCCGGTGCCGATTGCGTCCGGCGAAGTTCTCACGCGGCGGCAATCGTTTTTGCCGTGGATCGAAAACCGAGCCGTCGACATCATTCAGCCCGACTGCACCAAGAACGGCGGCATCAGCGAGTCGCGGAAGATCGGCTGGGCCGCCTTCGACCACAACATTTTGATGGTCTCGCACGGCTGGAACACGGCGGTCGGCCTGGCCGCCGACCTGCAGTTGGCTGCAGCAATGCCTGTGGCGCGGTATGTTGAGTATTTGACGCCGTGCGCGTATATCGAAGAGCTGCCGACCGAGCCGTTCCGCCTCGACGCCGACGGCTGGCTGGAGATACCGTGCAAGCCGGGTTTGGGAATCGACATCGATCGGGGGGTGCTGGAAAAGTTCCGCGCCCAGTGAGCGCGGAACTCGGAGCGCGGAGTGCGGAGCGAGCAAAGTGTTCAGTTTTCAGTGTTCAGTGCGACGTCAGCCTGCGTCTTCTTGCTGAACACTGAAAACTGAAAACTGAAAACTAAACCAATGCTGAAAGCTGACGGCTGATAGCTAACACATGCAACTCCAACGCGGGTTCGAAGACCCTTCGGCTTTTCGAGGGGGATTCGTTTCGATCGGCAACTTCGACGGCGTGCACCGGGGACATCAGCAGATTGTCTCGGTGCTGGTCGGGCATGCGCGAAAAGCGGGCGTGCCGTCGGTCGTGCTGACGTTCGATCCGCATCCGATTGCGCTGTTGCGGCCCGGGCAGGTGCCGCATTCGTTGAGCACCGTCGAGCACAAGGCCGAGTTGCTCGGACGCCTTGGCGTCGACTGCGTGATCGCTTATCCCACCGACGAGTTGCTGCTGGCGCTCTCTCCGGACGAGTTTTTCGACCAGATTGTTCGCGGCAAGTTGGCGGCGCGCGGCCTGGTCGAGGGACCGAATTTCTTTTTCGGCCACGACCGCTCGGGTGACATCGCCACCCTCGAACGTCTGTGCGAACAGGCGGGCTTGATGTTGGAGGTTGTGCACCCGATCCAAATCGGCGATCGAGTGATTTCCTCGAGCGCGGTCCGCGCACGCGTTGCCGAAGGGAACATTGCCGCTGCGATCGACCTGCTCGGGCATCCCTATCAAATCAGCGGCCGCGTGGCGCGAGGAGCGGCGCGCGGACGGCAGTTGGGCTTTCCGACGGCGAACCTCGTCGACGTCGTCACGCAGCTTCCACCCGACGGCGTGTATGCCGGAGCGGTTCGGCGCGGCGAGCGTGTTTATCCCGCAGCCGTGCATCTTGGTCCGAATGCAACGTTCGGCGAGGCCGCCCGGAAGCTGGAAGTCCACATTCTCGATTTCGACGGCGACCTGTACGACGAGTTGCTTTGTGTGGATCTTTATGACCGCATCCGCGGCACAATTCGTTTCAGCGATGCCAACGAGCTCAAGAGCCAAATGACGCGCGACGTCGAACGCGTTCGCGAGATTGTCGGCCGGGCCAAAAACGAGTAAACGGGCCAGCACAAAATCGTGGGTGCCTTGCCCACGACTCGGCTGAGCTCGGCGAGCTCAGTCGAGTCGAGCTCGCCGAAGTCCGCTTTGGGTGAGGGTGTCCGGGAATTCGGGCACTTGAGAATCACCGAACTTGTGACGCCCTTACAGGGCTATCGCGCACAGAAATCCGACAGATGTCCCAGGGCGTTGCCCTGGGCTGACATGTTTGAGCCCTTCGGGCTGATCGAGGTATTTACATTTTGCCTGAAAGGCTAACACAAATCAGCCCAGGGCAACGCCCTGGGACTTGGTTGCCGCACAAGACCCATCGCCCTGAAAGGGCAAAACCGTGCGCACAGATTCCGAAAGACTACAATTGCCGTTTTGCGATTCGTTTCGTTTTGAAGTACCGGACACCGTTACCGCTTTGGGTGGGCATGCCCCCCGAAGACATGGCCACGCAGAGCCGTCCGCCGCGGCGGATGGCACCCTGCACTTGAGGCCAAATCGACGCCATGCGCGCGTGACAACGGTCCTCTCGACACTTTAAGATGACATCATGAGCATCGACTGGGAGCCGCTGCGCGAGATCTTCGAATCGCACGAGCGGTTCGTTCTTTCAAGTCACGTGCGGCCTGATGCCGACGCCATCGGCTCGGAGCTGGCGTTGGCCGGGCTATTGGAGCGGCGCGGAAAATCGGTCCGCATCGTCAATCCTTCCGACATTCCCGGCAACTTGTCGTTTCTCGATCCCGCGCGGCGCATTATGAAGCTGGGCGTGGGAATTTCTGAAGAGGAAGCGGCCGACACCGACGTGCACGTCATCCTCGACACCAGTGCCTGGGCGCAACTTCTCGGCGTCGGCAAGCTGCTCAAGAAAACGAAAGCCGTCAAGGTCCTCATCGACCACCACCTCAGCTCCGACAACATCGGCGCGCTCGAGTTCAAAGACGTCACGGCCGAGGCGACGGGCAGCCTGGTGTTCGAGATGGCGGAGGCGCTCGGGTATGAAATCGCGCCGGAGGCCGTCGTTCCGCTGTTCTGCGCGATCGCCACCGACACGGGTTGGTTTCGTTTTTCGTCGACAAAAAGCCGCACGATGCGCATCGTCGGCCATTTAATTGACTTGGGAGCGCGGCCGAACGTAATATATGAGCAGTTGTACGAGAATTACTCGCTTCCGCGCATTCACCTGGCGGGCCGGGTCCTGAGCCGCGCGACGCTCGACAGCACCGGAAAAATCGCCTATACGTGGGTGCAGTTGTCGGACTTTGTGGCGACGGGCGCTACGCCGGTGGATACGGAAGACCTCGTCAACGAATGCCTGCGAATAACCGGCACCGAGTGTGCCTTTATCGCCATCGAACAACCCAACCAGCGAGTGAAGATCAGCTTTCGAAGCCGCACCGATTTGAACGTGGCCGCGGTGGCCGAGAAGTTCGGCGGCGGCGGCCACAAGCAAGCCGCGGGCGCCGTCTTGCCGGGCCAGCTTGATACGGCAACGACAGCCGTCTTGCTCGAATTGAATGCAGCCCTCAGTCGGACGGAGCCAGGACACGCGCAAGGAGACGGAGTCCTTGGCGAACATCGTCCTGCCGCCCCCAAGCCGATCTGACCGCGGACCGGTCCGATCGTCCCACCAACGTGCATGCCTTGCCCTGAAAATCGAACCGCGGACTTTTTCCGTTTCGTTGCCATTGCGGCGACGGCGCCCTGTAAACGACGGCGAGAGCGCGGTCGACCGAATGAGCCGTGACAGCTTGTAAGGAGTCAACATCATGAGCGGCAAAGCTCAACGAACCGCTGCGCGCCCGGCGGCTGTGGCGGTTGATCGCAGTCCCGACGATGCGCCTCAGCCGACGCGGCGAAGTTTTATGGAGCGAGTGCTGGCGATTCTCATCGGCGGTTTTGTGACGCTGTTTCCGTTCGCTGCAGGCTTGGCGGTGTTTGCAGACCCATTGCGAAAGAAGGCGTCGGCCAAAGGCAGCGGGCGCGACGAAGACGGCTTCCTGCGCATCTCAGCCTCGCTCGATAGTTTGCAGGCCAATCAACCGGAACGGTTTGTCGTCATTGACGATCTCTTTGATGCTTGGAACATTTTCCCGGACGAACCGATTGGGGCAGTGTATCTCACGAAGACCGGCGACACCGACGTGCGGGCGCTGAGCGCGACTTGCCCGCATGCCGGCTGCCCGGTGGGCTTCGATCGCGAGGGCAATCTCTTTCGGTGCCCGTGTCACGACAGCTCGTTTCAACCCGATGGCGAGATCGCCAACCCGAAAAGTCCCGCGCCGCGCGGAATGGATCCGCTCGTTGTGAAGATCAAGAACGGGACGGAGATCTGGGTCAAGTTCGAAAAGTTCCGGGGCGGAATCAACGATCGGATTCAGGAAGCATGAACGCCATTGCGAACTGGTTTGACGAGCGGACCGGCTACCGCAAGCTTGTTAACGACGCGCTTTACGAAAGCATTCCGGGCGGATCGCGCTGGCGGTACGTGTGGGGCAGCACGCTGGTCTTCACGTTCACCGTGCAAGTGGTCACGGGCATCTTTCTGTGGATGGCCTACAGCCCCAGCTCGCAGACCGCCTGGGAAAGCGTCTATTACATCCAGCACGAGATGCAGTTTGGCTGGCTGTTGCGCGGCATCCACCACTTCACCGCCCAACTCATGGTCGTGTTGCTGGCGCTGCACTTGATGCAGGTGATCATCGACGGCGCCTACAAGGCGCCGCGGGAAGTCAACTTTTGGCTCGGCTTGATTTTGATGCAGATCGTGCTCGGCCTGTCGTTGACCGGCTACTTATTGCCCTGGCACCAGCGCGGTTACTGGGCGACGCAAGTCGCAACGAAGCTGGCCGGCATCATTCCCGAAGCCGGCCCGGCGATTCAGCGACTGATTGTCGGCGGCCCCGAATACGGGCATCACACGCTGACGCGGTTCTTTGCCATGCACGCCGGTTTGCTGCCGGGTCTGTTGATCGTATTTCTCGTCCTGCACATCTACGTTTTTCGACGGCACGGAATTCTGGCGAAAGACCCGCAGCGTGCTCCTGACGCCACCTTCTGGCCCGATCAGATCCTCAAGGACGCGGTGGCCTGCCTCGGCGTGCTGCTCGTCGTGTTGTTGCTCTGCTTCTGGAATGCGCCGCATAGCATGAGCGAGCTGCGAACGCTCGCCGAGCAGGACCGGCTGGGCGACGTGCTCGGTGCGGAAATGGGAGCGCCCGCCGATCCCGCCGACGATTATTCGGCGGCCCGTCCCGAGTGGTACTTTTTGTTTTTGTTTCAGTTTCTCAAGTATTTTCCCGGCCCGATGGAGTTTTACGGCGCGGTGGTGATTCCGGGCGCGGTGTTGGGCTTCATGTTCCTGATGCCATTTATTGGACGATGGAAGCTCGGACATTTCTTTAACGTCGCGTACGTTTGCATCCTGGTGGCCGGAGTCGGCCTGCTGACATTCCTGGCGATCGACGAAGACCGCAAGAACGAGCAGCACGTTCGCGCCGTAGCCGACGCCGACGCGAAAGCCGACCGCATCGTCGAGCTGATTCGCGGTCAAGCAGGAATCAGCGCCGCCGGCGCGCGCGAGCTTTTGCGCAGCGATCCCAAGACGCACGGTCCGAAGGTCTTCGCCCAACAGTGTGCCCATTGCCACCGCTTCGACGGACACGATGGCACCGAGACGATTCCGACATCGCCGGCGACCGCCTCCGACTTAAACAAGTTCGGCACGCGAGAGTGGATTCGCGGCTTTATCGAGAATCCCGCCGGCCCTCACTATTTTGGACCCACGGCGAATGCCTCGATCAAGGGCGAGCCCGTGGCAACGCGATTCACCGAGGGGGAGATGGCCAACTGGGCCAAGGAAAATGTCCCCAAGATGCAACAACAGGAACTTGATGGCGTTGTCGAATTTCTTGTGGCACAGGGAAAGCGCGCGGACATCGATCCCGTGAACGAAGAGCTGGCGGCGATCGGCCGCAACTTTTTCGCCAAAGGTTCCGACAACGCCAGCGCCTGTGCTGATTGCCATCACATCAACGTGAACGGCGAGGCGCTGGGCGAGCCGGGAGGCGACGCGCCCGAATTGACCGGCTACGGCTCGGCCGAGTGGCTGCGGGACTTCGTCCTGCATCCGGGCGCTGAGAATCACTACGGCCAGCGCAACGCCATGCGCCCGTTCGCCGGCCAAATCAGCGACAAGGACTTCAACCTCGTCACCAACTGGTTGCGCCACAACTGGTACGAGCCCAAGTCTCAAGCGAAAGGTCAATAAAGGCGAGCATCGGCAGCCCAACATTCAAGAAGCCGGCGGGGCAGTACACCGTGTCGACTAATACTTCACTGTTTCGAGTGGAAGTTTCAACTATAGTTGCGTATGTGTGACGGCTGTGGCGAACGATTTGGGTTACCCCACACTGTGCTGGTCCAGCGAATCTTGTATATCCGTGCGTACACCGAATGAGTCGCGGAAAATTGGCAGTCAGTATGAAGCTTGATGAATAATCCGGGTTAGGCAGCACCGGGCACGGTACCACTGGCAGCTCGCTGCCAGTGCGAACGTCGCTCGACGAAGGCACGGGCAGACAAGCTGCCCGTGGCACCATCCAGCATCCGCCGTGCGACACTCGCCCACTCTCCCCCCTCTCCTCCTCCCCGCGTCCGCCGCAACTGCCATATTGACCCGTCTGCGACGTCGACTATACTTCGCGGCTCGTCAGACCGCCTTCGAGCCGGGAGCAGATCCATCGCCGACCGTGAGCAACCCCGCAGATTACGTCTGCCGCAGAGCCGCCGGCTGACCGTCGACGTACTGCACTATCACCGCAAGGTGCCCACGTGCGCGCACGACCGCCGTTTCGACTTGTCGCGCGTCGATGCGCTTCGCCGTAAGGCCCCACAGCGGATTTCGTGGGCCGTGCTGTTCATCAAGGCGTTCTCGCTGATGGCGGCCCGGTGTCCGCAGATGAGGCAGGCCTGGTTCCGCTGGCCGTGGGCGCACCTGTATCAGCATCCGCACAGCATCGCCATGGTCGCCACGCATCGCGAATTCCGGGGCGAGGCCTGGCTGTTCTGGTCCCGGTTCCGCGAGCCGGAGCACAAACCCCTCTCGCAACTCCAAGGCGATATGAATCGTTATCTGACCGAGCCGGTGGAAACGATCTTCAAACAATACCTGCAATTGAGCGCGCTGCCGACTTTTGTTCGACGGTTGCTGTGGTGGTGGAACTTGAACGTCTCGGGCAGGGCGCGGGCGAAGCGGACGGGGACGTTCTTTCTCTCGACGCTGGCCGGCCACGGGGCCGAAATTCAGCACCCGCCCGCCTTTCTCACCGCCAACCTCACATACGGGCCAATGGACGAAAAAGGTTTCAGCCGGGTCACAATCGCCTACGATCATCGACTGATGGACGGCCGCCTGGTGGCCCAATGCCTGGCCAACCTGGAAGCCACTCTCAACGGCCCGATTGCCGCCGAGCTCGAAAGCCTGGCATCGCCGGCCGGCGTAAACGGCGCGCTCGAGGCGGCATAACGCGAGAATCCCATGCGAAAACTGCGCGGCTCAACTGCGCTTATTACCGGTGCGTCGGCAGGAATCGGCTCGCACGTCGCGCGTGCGCTGGCCGCTCAGGGGATGAACCTGGCATTGGCCGCACGCAGCGTCGACAAGCTCGAGCAACTGGCCGCCGAACTGGCAAAAACCGGCGTTAAAGCCATCGCCGTCGAAACCGACGTCACGGTTCACGAATCGCTGCGGAACGTGGTCGCTCAAACCGTGGAAGAGTTCGGTGCGATCGACGTGTTGGTGAATAACGCGGGCATCGAAACGTACCGCGAGTTCCACGAGCTGGAAATCGATGAGATCCTGCGCACGATCGATACCAATCTCACGGCAACGCTTGTGCTCACCAGGCTCGTGATTCCCCACATGCTGCGCGCCCGCCGCGGCCACGTCGTCAACATGTCGTCGACCGCGGGAAAATTTGGGCCCGCCTACGGAGCGGCTTACGGCGCTTCGAAAGCGGGGATGATCGCATTCACCGAGACGCTGCGCGGCGAGTACAAGGGAACGGGAATCAGTGCATCGGTCATCTGCCCGGGTTTCACCGACGACGGCGGCATTTACGAGCGGATGAAGCGAGAAATCGGCCGCGGCACGCCGGCCCTGATGGGCCACACCGACGCCAGAACCGTCGCCGACGCGGTCGTACGCGCGATTCGGAAAAATCGCCCGGAAATCATCGTGAACTCGCCGCCGATGCGACCGATGGCCGTCCTCTGCGAAATGTGTCCGCGGATGGGCCAATGGATCGTGCGGCTGGCCTCGCGAAAGTTCCTGCGCAAA
>JBBDVZ010000105.1:0-9012 GCA_040903115.1 Planctomycetaceae bacterium | reverse complement strand
GGAAGCATCGCAACAATTGCTCGTCACGGAGGTTGGCCCGAGCGGTGCCGAACTCGACGTCACACGCCAAGTCTCCTTGGAATTGGCCGCGCCCGGGATTGCTTTCGTCGATTCGTTCGGACTGGTACGACCTCTCGCGGAAGGCCACACGGAGATCCTCGTTCGCCAGGGCGCCGAGCAAGCGCGGATTTGGCTCACGGTGAGTGGACTTCAGCATCCCGCGCCGGTCTCCTTCGAGCACGAGATCATTCCCCTCCTGACCAAAGCCGGCTGCAACGCGGGCGGATGTCATGGGAAGGCCGAGGGGAAAAACGGGTTCAAGCTGAGCGTCTTCGGGTTCGATGCCTCCGCCGACTATGACTCGTTGACCAAGCAAAGCCGCGGCCGCCGAATCGACCGCGTGACCGCCACCTCGAGCCTGTTGTTGCGAAAGGCAACCGCTTATATGCCGCACGGCGGCGGACGTCGCATCGAACAGGACGGCCCGCGTTATCAGCGGCTGCATCGTTGGATTGCCGAAGGCGCCCGCTTCGAAGACGACGGCGGCCGCGCGGCGGTCGCCATTGAAGTCGAGCCCGCTCAGCGGTCTGTTGTTCCGGCTGGCACGCAGCAGTTGCGCGTCACCGCCATCGATGCCTCCGGTCGGCGGCAATGTGTGACGGCTGAGGCGGAGTACACCTCCAACGCCGCCAGCATCGCCGACGTGAACGAACGAGGTTTGATCCAGGCCGGCAAGAACCCCGGCGAAGCCGCCATCCTGATTCGCTACATGGGCCAGGTCGCCGTCAGCCGCATCACGTTGCCGCGGGCGGGTGTGAATTTCCAGCGGCCGGCGGAATCGACATTCATCGACAAACTCGTGTGGGACAAGCTCGAGAGGCTTGGCATTCCACCGAGCGAACCGGCCGACGACGCAACGTTTCTTCGCCGCGCATACCTCGACGTGATTGGAACGCTGCCCACCCCCGACGAGGCACGCGCGTTCCTCGCCAGCCCCGACGCCGACAAGCGGGCTCACCTGGTCGATGAGTTGCTAACCCGCGACGAATACGCCGATTATTGGGCGATGCGCTGGGCCGACCTTTTGCGAGTCGACAAAACCAAAATCACGCCGCAAGGGGCCGTGGCCATGCACCGTTGGCTGCGGCGGCAATTTGCCGAGAACCGCCCGTATGACGAGTTTGTCCGTGAGATCGTCACCGCCCGGGGAAGCACGCGCGCCGAAGGGCCGGCGGCCTTTTACCAGGCGCTCGACACGCCGGAAGTGCTCAGCCGCTCTATCAGCCAGTTATTTCTCGGCGTGCGAATCGAGTGCGCGCAGTGCCATCACCACCCCTTCGAAAAATGGGGACAGGACGACTATTTCGCGCTGGCCGGCTTTTTCACGGGGGTCGTGCGCAAGGGCATTGCCGACGGCGGCCTTATCATTCACTCGGATGGCGGCAGCGATCTCGTTCAGCCGCGCACCGGCCAAAAGGTGCCCACGCACGCGCTGGCTGCACAACCGATCGACTTGTCGAACGTCCGCGATCACCGGAGCGCATTGGCCGACTGGATGACCGACCCGAACAATCCGTTCTTCGCACGAGTGATCGTCAATCGGCTCTGGTCGCATTACTTTGGCCGCGGCCTGATCGAGCCGATCGACGACCTTCGCCAGACGAATCCCGCAGTCAACGAGCCGCTGCTCGACGCACTCGCCGCGCATCTGCGCGATCTCAAGTATGACCTGAAGGCGTTCACGCGCACGTTGCTTGCGTCCCGCGTGTATCAGCTCGGTTCGCAGCCGAATGAGTCGAACATCGACGACGTGCAAAACTTTTCGCATGCCGCTTACAAGACGTTGCCGGCAGAAGTGCTCCTCGATGCGATGTGCCGCGCAACCGGCGTGGCCGAAAAGTTCAATGGATGGCCCGAAGGTTACCGAGCCGTTGACATTTGGGACAGCCAAATGCCGTCGTACTTCTTCCGCATTTTCGGGCGGCCCACGCGGGTCAGCGTGTGCCAATGCGAACGCAGCGACGAGCCGAGCATCGCGCAGGCATTACATTTGATGAACTCGCCCGAGATCGCCGAAAAAATCCGCCATCGCCGCGGCCGGGCACGCGAGTTGGCCGATTCGAAACTGACTCCCTCCCAGATCGTCGACGCGCTGTACCTGGGCGTGCTGGCGAGGTATCCCGGCGATGACGAGCAGCGGCTGATGCTGAGTGCATTCCAAGCGGGCGACGGCAACCGCCGCACGGCGACCGAAGACATCCTCTGGGCGCTGTTGAATTCGAAAGAGTTTCTGTTTAACCACTGAAAAAAACTTCCGGGGACGCTGATGTTCAATCTCCAAGTCGGCAAAAGCCGCGGTCGGTACTGCGACCGTGTTACGCGCCGGCAGATGCTGCGCGTGGGCAGCACGGGGCTGTTCGCCGGACTCACTTTGCCGCGCTTGCTCGAACTGCAGGCGGTGGCCGGATCGCCAGCCGCAGCCAAGGCAAATGCGTGCATCGTGTTGTTTTTGGAAGGCGGCCCGAGCACGATCGATATGTGGGACATGAAGCCGCAGGCTCCGCGGGAAATCCGCGGCCCATACGAGCCGATCGCGACTGCCGTGCCGGGCACAATGGTGTGCCAACACCTGCCCCACTGCGCGCGGGTGGCCGACAAGTTCACCATCCTGCGCAACCACAGTCATACCGACAATGGACACACAACCGGTTATCACTACTGCATGACGGGATATCGCGCCGGCTTTCCCGACGGCGAGAACCCCGTGCCGAATAACACGCTGTATCCGTCAATCGGCTCGATCATCTCGCGGGAGCTTGGCGCGCGCGGCTCGGTGCCCCCCTACGTCAACCTGCCCGACCCGATGGCCGCCGGCGGTCCCGGTTTCTACGGAGCCGAACATGCGCCCTTTGTCATCGAGTCCGATCCCGTCCAGCCCGATTTCGAGGTGAAGGACATCGAGTTGGTGAAAGGCGTGTCACGCGAGCGGATGACGAATCGGCAGCGACTGCTGGCCGGCATCGAAAGTCGACAAAGGCCAGCCCCCGGCCGGGCCGCCGCCATGACCAAGTATTACGAAAAGGCGCAAGACCTCGTCACGTCAACGGCGGCAAAAAAAGCCTTCGACATCGGTTCCGAGCCGCAAAAATTGCGCGAGGCGTACGGTTATACCTCGTTGGGGCAAAGCGCGCTGTTAGCGCGGAGGCTGGTTGAGGCAGGATGCCGATTCGTCGGTATCGATCATGGCAGTTGGGACACCCATTTCACCTGCTTCCCGAGCCTGGAAAACGATCTGATCCCACACGCCGATCGGGCATTCAGCGCGCTCGTCACCGACCTTCAAGAACGCGGGCTGCTGGACAGCACGCTGGTGGTGATGATGGGCGAGATGGGACGCACGCCGCGCATCAACAACGAGGCGGGCCGCGATCACTGGTCGATGGCCCAAAGCGTGGTATTTGCGGGCGGGGGCATCAAGCCCGGACTGGTGATCGGCGCGACCGACCAGCACGCAGCCGCCCCCATCAGCGACCCCGTCAGCGTCGAGGACATCCTCAAGACGTTGCTGACGCAAATGGGAATCGACACCGAAAAAACGTACTACACGCCGTTAGGACGGCCGGTGCCGATCGTCAATGGTGGGAAGATGATCGCGGGACTCGTGTGAGCAAATCGCGGGTTGCGGATTGCGGGCTTCGAAATGTCGCAACGCGCAACTGAGATTGATCACCAAATGAAAGCACACCGATCGGCGCGCCCGCGTGGTTTTACCGTCATCGAATTGCTGGTCGTCGTCGCGATAATCGCCGTTCTGATCGCGCTGCTTCTACCGGCCGTCCAACAGGCGCGCGAAGCGGCGCGGCGAACCCAGTGCCGCAATAATTTGCGGCAACTGGGAATCGCGGTGCACAATTACGTCTCCGCCTACAACCTGCTGCCTTTGGGCGCCTCGGTCGATTTGTCGGTGACTGTGACAGGCAACAACGGGTCGTGGGGAGTGCACGGTCGGATCCTGCCGTTTCTCGAGCAATCAAGCATGTTTCGACAGGTCGACCTGTCGAAGGCATGGGACTTTCAAACGGCCGCCGGCGCGGTGAGAATTTCGAGTTACCAGTGTCCCAGCGACCCGAAAAGCGCGGTGATGCGCGACCCCGGTGGCGGAAAGATCGCGCTGTGGCCGACCAACTATGGATTCAATTACGGTCCATGGTTCGTGTTCGACCCGACGACCGGGCAAGGAGGCGACGGTGCGTTTTTCCCGAACAGCCGCCTGCAACTGAGCGCGTTTATCGATGGGACTTCAAATACCCTCATGGCCGCCGAAGTACGCGCCTGGCAGCCCTACCGCAGAAACGGCGCGCCTCCCAGCACGACCATTCCCGCCAACGTCAGCCAGGCACAAGCGGCCATGGCCAGCGGCTCGGAGTTTAAGGACACCGGTCATACGGAATGGCCGGACGGCCGGGTCCATCACACCGGCATGACCACCACGTTGACGCCGAATACGGTGGTCCCCCACGTTGTGAGCGGAGTCGAGTACGACACCGACTATAACTCGTGGCAAGAAGGTAAGAACGGCGGCGCTGGCAGTCCGACATATGCCATCGTGACCTCCCGCAGCCAGCATCCAGGAATCGTGAATGCCGCCTTGATGGACGGTTCGGTGCGATCGGTCAACGAAAGTATCGATCTAAACGTCTGGCGGGCGACGGGAACTCGTTCGGGGCAAGAGCAATTCACCGAGTTCTAAATCGCATCTCGATTACGAACGGTAGATCGGCATTGCAAAAGCCCGGCTTCTTCGAAGAAGCCGGGCTTTTTTTCTTTAAGTCGGCAGCCGGAGAAACACCGCGAGCCTGCCTACCCGCAATCGACCCGACGGACATGCCGCTCGTCCGCCAGCACTTCGCTGCGTAGAATTACGTTTGTCATTTGTGCGAGGGGGGTAAGACCATGGCCAATCAGGGCGATCAATTCAGTCTTCTGCAGCGACTGAGCGACGGCACGCTGGGAGAGGCGGCAAAGGGCCAGGGTTCGCCCGAGGGGCGGGAGAGACTTGTTCCCGATGCCGCCTTGCTCGACGCCTACTCGCAGGCCGTCATCGGCGTTGTGAAGCGAGTCGGACCGGCCGTGGTTTCCATCACCGGGCGCAGAGGCAGTTCCGGTGGCGGCGCCGGGTCTGGCTTCCTCTTGACGCCGGACGGCTATGCGCTGACCAATAGTCACGTCGTTCACGGCCAGACGAAGATGGCGGCACGGACGCAGGACGGCGATTCCGTCGACGTCGAGGTGATCGGCGATGATCCGGCCACCGATTTGGCCCTGGTGCGGCTCAGCGCGCGCGATTTGCCGTTCGCCGAACTGGGCGACTCGGAGTCGTTGCAGGTCGGGCAGTTGGTCATTGCCGTCGGCAACCCGTTTGGTTTTCAGTCGACGGTGTCCACCGGCGTCGTCAGTGCTTTGGGCCGCGCGATGCGCAGCGAGGAAGGCCGCTTGATCGAAAACATCGTGCAGCACACCGCGCCCTTGAATCCGGGGAATTCAGGTGGGCCGCTCGTCGACTCGCGCGGCCGCGTCGTGGGCGTCAACACGGCCATCATCGCATTCGCGCAAGGTCTGGGCTTTTCCGTTCCCGCCAACACCGCTAAGTGGGTGGCCGGCGAATTGATCACCAGCGGCCAAGTGCGACGGGTGTTGCTCGGCGTGAAGGCGACTGTCATTGAAGTCCCGCGGCACTTGATGCGGGAGCTGGACTTGCTGTCGGAGCGCGCCGTGGAAGTCATTGAGGTCGACCGCAAGGGACTTGCAGCCAACGCCGGCATCGAGCCGGGCGACCTGATCGTGGCGGTCAACGACCGAATTGTCGCCGAGACCGACGACTTGCATCGGTTATTGAACAGTCTTCGGGGCCAGCCATTCGTGTTGACCGTGGTGCGGGACGGACAGTTGCTTCACTGCTCGGCCGACCCGAAGCTTTGATGGGCGGTGGGGGCGAGGGGCGGGCACACCCTGATGCGCTTTTCAGCGCTCGCGGCCCACCAACCACTCATTGCCGCCCAAATCATCAAACGCCCGTCACTTCCTGTTGAAGAACCCACCGCCGAAACCGCCACCGCCACCAGTGCCGCCACCAACTCCACGACCCGGTTTGGCCACTTGATCGGGCCCTCGCGGATCGCCTTGGCGGACGCGATCGATGGTTTTGGCAATATCATCGTGCGCCGTGCGAGTCTGCCGCACAATCAATACCGCGCGGGGAACAATCACGGAGTTCTTTGCCGCCGCCCCCACGTTGGTGCCCGAACTAGCGGTTAAATCGTTCGCCGTCACCACGTCACTCTCTGAGGCCGCCTTCATGATCGTACCCGGCGCGCCGGGGTTTTTATCGCTCTTCCACGTCTCGGGCTGAACAAGTTGTGGTAGCAGGCCGATCAAGTCGGCGGCAATGGCCGCATCCATGCGGTAATAGCGAGTAATGACTTCTTTGGGGTCGATCACGTCCCGGTCGCGCCGTTTCGAAGCCAGCAGTGCTTTCCGATAATTCGCCAGCAAATCAACGACTTCACGGTGGGCACTCTCCGTTTGAATGATGATCATCGTGCCATCCTTGGCAAACGTGATTTGTCCCCCTTCGCCCTGGTGACTCTCCCAAGGACCGCCGGTCTGATTTTCGATGGCCTCTTGCAATTCGTTCGATTCGCTTTCATTTCGACAAAGGTCACGCACATCGTAAACGGCGGTCTTTGAGTTTTTGCTGGCCTCTTCCATCGTCGTAATCCACAGTACGCCGTCGCGCAAAACCCACGTCAAGTTGAGATTCGTCAGCAAGGCTTGCAGAGCGGTGCTGAGCTTCCGGTCGGTCAACGTCAGAGACACCGGTTCCCTTTCTCGCACCTTGGCGGATCGCAACATCGATGCCTCGAGCCGAATATCGGCACCTGCCTGGCGGGCCAACTCATCGATTGCGGTGACCAAGGGCGTGTCGCGAAAGTTCAGGCTGACGTTCTTCTCGAGCTTTTCGCGCAAACCAATGTGTTGCGGCGGATCGAACGTGAACGTCTGGCGGCCATGCTTGCGGAGCGCAGCCAAGAGGCCGGCGATCTCATAGTGCGCGCGATCGTTTTGGCGGACAAACAGCACGTCGCCCAGCCATTCGGGATCTGCCGCACCTTCGCCGTCTTTCGATTCCCATGGTTGCAGCGTTGCTTCGATAATCGTATCGACAAGAAGATCGCGCTTATAGCCGGCATCGAGGAGATCGCCCAGGATGTAGGATCGGGTCGTCGCTTTTTCATTGGCAACCTTGATTGTGGTGATGTGCAGGATCTCCTCGTCGACGTACCACGCTAGACCCAGCGAACTCAACCGGTTGAGTAGGAGATACAGCGGCTCGTTATTCAGGTGGTCGGTCACTGGCTCGCCGAGCGGTATGCCCTCGGCTGCTAAAGCCTTGTTGTCGAACATGACGGGAATCTTCTGCTGTTCGGCGATCCACTGCGCGATTTCGTTGAGCGACGAGTTGGCGAAGTTGACGGTGACCTTGGCTGCCAGCTTCGGCGGCACGTGCAACGCCGGGTCGATCGTCTTGGGCTCATCGGCAATTTGAGGCGGGGCGCTTTTGTTCGCCTCGGGCTGTGCCTGTTTGTCTTGAGCAACAACTAGAGCCGGCAGCAGAATGGCACAAATGAGGGTCAGGCCGACGGATTGTTGCAAGGTTGGCGTGCGCATGGCGGTGTCCTGGTTGAAGTGGTGTGTTGAGCTGGATCTTTACGTCCCTCCCAAGCTTCGCCCGGGAGCATCTTCGCTCGAAGCTCCGCTTCGACAGCACTAGCCAATGCCGCGTGTTGCTTCGGCGTATGGCGAAGCTCGAACCGCGGCAGCGCACCCTGGCATCATAATGCCAGACGGCACTCGCCCGCGAAAGCACATTCTTCGAACGCAGACGTCAAAAAGCCTCGTTTCGAGCAAGCCGTCGGCATGAGTTCGTGCCCGTCGCGCCGGATTTTTTTGGCAGTTTCCGCCAAAGAAAGTGGCTCTTTTGGCGTAATAAGGGGATCCGAGGGTCCGACGGCGATGACGGTCGGCCTCTTGACCCGACCGACTGCCGCCCGAAAAATTCCTGCGGGGGACGAACCTGCGCTCTTCCTTTCCGGGCGGCCCGTCGGACGGGGAAAGCCCTGCCGAGATGGCCAGCGTCGTGTTCTCGGCACATCGGGCTTGCGGGGTGCCGGTTGCAAGCTTTGCTGGCGACGGATGCGCCTTGACTCCGCCCATCGGGGGTCGACGCACGCGCCCGGCTGAAGGACTTTCGAAGACCGCCGACTGCAATATCGCCATCGTTAGTTTTGGAAAAAATAATGTCGAGAAGCGAAGATCTGATTGTCTGGAGCCGGAAGAACGGCTTGGTGCGCATTGCCGCCCGCTGCGGCGTGTGCGGCGGATATGGCCGCCTTTACGTGCAATCCGTCGAAGTTGATGACTGTGAACACTGCCGCGGGCTCGGCTGGTTCGGAATCGACCCCAAGCTGCCGGTGACCGCACAGCCGGGTTCGGTCGAACGCATCGCGATGATGAGCGTCCGCTACGCATCGGGAGTACGCTTGTGGAATCAGCACGACCGGACGGAAGACGAACGCACCGCGAGATCTCTGGCTGCGAGTGCCGCGGATCGCAATAACGACCCCGCGATATCGGCACTAATGCGCCTGAGCCTGGTGCCGTAGGTTATACCGCCAAAGCTTGGCTTCAAGCGGTCTTCAAGTCGCTATAATATTGCCTTCTTCTGGATCCCAAGCTCTGCTTGGGATTCCACTCTCTCGAAGCTCTGCTTCGAGTGACATTGACGCGAAGCGGACTTCGGCGAGCTCGACTCGACTGAGCTCGCCGAAGTTAGTCGAGCCGAGCTTCAGGAAAGTGCGTTCCCAAGCAGAGCTTGGGAACGAGGGGAGGGCGAGCGCATGATCCAGCGCATCGGCAGCCGCGACGACTACAATCGTTTGCGGGCATCGTTCC
>JBBDVZ010000104.1:0-9028 GCA_040903115.1 Planctomycetaceae bacterium | reverse complement strand
CGAAATGCTGTACCATCGTCTGCAGCGGTTCGCCCTGGTCAAGGTGTGGCGACCAGACGTCCCCCGTGCGATAGCCGATCATGACGCCGCGACGTGCGTCGAGGTCATGGGAGACCGTGATGCCCCGGTCGTATACCTTCAGTTTCTCGGCCGGCTCGAGATCGTTGTAGACAATACTCTTCTGGCTGCCCCCCACGATGAAGTGCCGCACCTTCACCGGGCTGAGCCAGTTGACGTGAAAGGAGGCCATCAGCCCGTCGCCAAAGTCGAGATTGAGGTAAGCCACGTCCTCGATCTCGCGATGGTTATCCGCGTGACAGGTGCCGAAGGCCGACAAGCTCTTGGGTAGCCGGCCGATCAGGAAATCCATTATCGACAGATCGTGCGGTGCCAAGTCCCATACGACATTCACGTCGTGCTGAAACAGCCCCAGATTGATCCGCACACTATCGATGTAGTAGAGATCGCCGATCTCTCCCGAATCGACCAGCGCCTTAATCTTGCGAACCGGCGGGCTGTAGATGTACGTGTGGTCAACCATCAACGTCAGGCCCTGTTGGCCAGCGAGTTGCACCAGGTCCTGCGCGTCGCTCACCGAGGCTGCCAAGGGCTTCTCGACTAGCACGTGCTTGCCCGCTTGGAGGGCGGCCAGGCCTAGTGGGGAGTGGGTCTGGACAGGCGTCGCAATGGCGATGGCGTCGATGTCGGAGCGGCCCAGCAGGAAGTCGAAATCCCGCACTTGCTCGACGGCCGGGTAGACCGCGCACACTTTGCGGAGTCGTGCTTCGTCGCGGTCGCAGACCGCCACGAGCCGCGCATCAGGACAGGCAGCGAAATTGCGGATCAGATTCGGGCCCCAATAGCCGGCCCCCGCGACGGCAACGGAGATCATACATGCCCTCCGGGAGGCTCTGCCGTTGTATCCGCTATGCTACGTCCGTCCTGGGCGCTTCTGTTCGCGACGCCAGGTATCGTCACACGCGGTATGCCGTTTCTCGTATCCAGTCTCGCAAGAGACTCGACATGACTCTCGGATGAACATCGATACTCCTCGATCACGTAGCGGGGCCTGCCGCGGGCTTCGTCGAAGGCACGCCAAAGATACTCGCCGAGGATTCCCAGCATGAGCAATTGGAACCCGCCAAGAATCAATACGACCACCATCAACCAGGCCCAACCTTGGACGGGAATGCCGCGCAGCCCGTTGGTGATTACGACCAGCGCGTAGACAAACCCTAGAAAACTGATTCCCATTCCGGCCCAGCTCATGAACCGGATCGGCGCATAGCTGAATGAAACGAACGAGTCGACGAACAGCTTGAGCTTCTTGGTGAGACTCCATTTGCTCCGACCCGAATGCCGCTTCTGTTTCACGTACTCGATCGACGTTTGGCGGAAACCGAGCCAGAGAATCATGACCAGAAAGCTGGTGTTCTTCTCTGGAATGGCATTGTATGCGTCGATGACCTTGCGATCCATCAGCAGGAAGTCGGCCCCCTTGGCCGGCATTTCGGGAAGAGCACAAAGGCGCATCAGCCGATAGTAAATGCTTGCAAAGAGCTTTGTTGACCACGATTCCCCTTCGCGCGCCGACCTTGCGGCCCACACCACGTCGAAGCCCGAGCGCCACTGCTCGATGAGGGCTGGAATTGACTCCGGCGGATCCTGCAAATCGGCGGCGAGCAATACCGCGCAGTCGCCAGTGCAGTGTGCTAAACCAGCCGAGTAGGCAGCGTGCGATCCGCAGTTTCGCGCGAGTCGGATGTAGCGCACTCGTGGATCGTCCGTTAGCCAGTCTCTAACCAGTTCGCAACTTCCATCCACTGAATGGTCGTCAACAAGCACGAGCTCATAATTCGTATTCATCGTCTCTAGCACTTCCAGCACCCTTGCACGGAAAACAGGCAGATTGTTCCGTTCATTGAAGAATGCCGTAATCACAGAGACGTTCATTGGCGCGGCCTGCTTCAGCTTGTGTGACAAATCCCTACTTAGAAACTCTAACAAAACATCGAAGAAGCCCGGCTTTTTCGAAAAAGCCGGGCTTCTGGCCACAGTATTGTTAGAACTCCTTAAATTCGAAAGACGCTCTCGAGATATTCCGGTTTCGCGTCTCTTCGTCTCCTACACCGTTATTCACGTTCTGCCCTATAGGCGTCTATTAGAGTCGTGATACTATCGGATCATGGGAGACAAACGCTGCTTCAGCGACTTTAGCACGTCTTGCGCCGGCGCCATGCCATCACCTGCTATGCTGACTTCTTCGAGCAAGAGTGGCCTGTTGTCACCGCAAATCACGTAGACTCCATTGTGTTGAAGTTGAGCTACTTGACCGGGTGTGCCGTAAAAGCACAAATCGACAGGTTTGGCTCGCCACACAGTTAGCTTTGTCGTTCCATCAATGCTCGTGTACGCACCGGGATACGGTGCGGATTGGGCTCGGATAAAGTTGTATATTTCCCTTGCTGGACGCTTCCAATCGATCTCGCCGTCCTCTGGCGTCCGAAAGCTGCAAAAGGTCGCCTCCGACTGATCCTGCGGAATAGGCACAACGCTGCCCTCTAGTATTGATGGCCAGATGTCTGTGAGAAAAACCATCGCCTCGTCTTTCAGCCTTTGCAGCACGTCGCCAATGTAGTCATCGTCCTGAAGACTAACCGTGCGCTGACCCCATACAGGACCGTCATCCATACTGTCGGCAAATGAAAAGAGCGAGAATCCCAATTCGCTGTCACCATTTATAATTGCCCAAACCAGCGGGGCAGCGCCCCTGTATTTCGGAAGCAGAGAGTTGTGAATTCCCAAAAAGCCTCTTGGGACCTTGTTAAGGGTGTCTTTCGTGATCAGCCAGTACCAACCGACAACGAGACAAATGTCTGGCTCCAAACTGCAGATCAGTCGTTCAGAATCACGCCTATGTTTTGCCACTTCGACTCGCACGGCATTGGCGTCGCCAAACGACTGAAACTGATCAAAAACTGTTCGAGTATCTGAAGAGTCATCAATCGTCACGACGCCGGCGAGAGAAGATGGAGCTAACTCGTGAATTCTCTTGAGGCAGTTCAATCCCAAGTGCTTGCTGCCGATGAAAACAACTCTCGACATGTCACGCATTCCTCTTTGAACTTGGTCATCGTAGCCTCCAAGTACCACACGCAAGATGTCAAACTTCTGTACGCTACGCAGTAGCACGACGTTTCCGACATTTCCACAGCCCATTCAGATGCTGCATGGGCTGCCGTGCTCCGCTGGGAGCCAAGAGTAGTCGACCGCTGTAACGATGAGCACAGCGCCAAAACGTGGATCGGATCACAGTTTGTCGGCAACGATCTCGATCGCGTCCGCGGCGAACAACTGACGCACGACGTGATTGAGCTGCCCCTCATCCATTTGCGGGTACAACGGCAACAAAAGCGACCGGTCGCTGGTCCGTTCAGAGGCAGACAGGTCGCGCCGAAGGGCGGTCTCGCGGTACGGCGCCTCGCGATGTGTCAGCATGACTCCGCGGCGCGTGGCGACTCCCTGGTCCAACAGCCGCTGCATTAACTCGTTGCGGCCGATCGGGGCGTCGTCGGCGAGCGTCACCGCGTAGCTCTGAAAGTTGGGGCCGGCGTAATCCGGCACGTGGGGAGGATGCAGCCAAGGGTGATCGGCCAGTGCGGACGTGTACGTGGCGGCAAGGTCGCGACGGCGGGCGACGATCCAATCCAGTTTCTTCATCTGCTCGATCCCGATAGCCGCTTGCATGTCGGTCATGCGGCAATTGTAGCCCAGGCAGAGGTACTCTTCGATGACAACCTGTTTGGAGCCGTGGCGCGCTGCGTCGGTGACGCTCATGCCGTGCTGGCGGAGCAGACGAAGCCGCGACGCGGACTGGGCGTTGTTGGTGGTGATCATGCCCCCTTCGCCGGTGGTGAGAACTTTGCGAGGATGAAAGCTGAAGCAGGCCATTTCGCTGTGGCCGCCAATGGGACGCCCCCGGTAACGGCTGCCGACGGCACAAGCGGCGTCTTCCAGGATCTTCACACCGTACTTGTCCCCCAGCGCGTTGAATCGATCCAAATCGGCTGGCAGCCCGATCTGGTGCACTGGCATGATCGCCTTGGTCCGTGGGGTGATGGCCGCTTCGGCCGCGTCGGGATCGAGATTGAACGTGCGCGAATCGACGTCGGCGAAAACGGGCGTTGCCCCCGCATGGGCAATCGAGTTCGCCGTGGCTATGAACGACATGGAAGGGCAAATGACTTCGTCGCCGGGACTCACGCCCAGCACGATCAGTGCCAGGTGCAGCGCCGTCGTGCAATTGGAGACGGCCACAGCGTGCTCCGTCCCGCAATACTCGGCAAAAAGCCGCTCGAACTCGGCCACCTTCGGGCCTTGTGTGATCCAACCGCTGCGGACAACTTCCGCAGCCGCCAGCGCCTCCTCTTCGCCCATGTAGGGTATAGTGATGGGAATCATAGCACGTCGATTCACTGATCTTGGTAGCAACAGAAGCTCAGGCGGGTGCGCCCCAGTTGATCGTTTGGATTTGGCCCGCGAGGGCGTCGACCCCTTCCGGCTGGCTACGGAAATGATCGAGCAAATGGCGTATGCCCTCGCTGACAGTGGTCCGAACGTTGGAAGCCAAGCGTGGTCTTGGCATGCTCGACCCCGGCCAGGTGCCGTTGCACGTCGCCCGGACGCGGCGGCAGATAGCGGGGGGCGAGATACCCGAGGCCGGCAGCCTGTCCAACCGCAGAGGCAAGTTCGTTGACCGACGTCTCTTTTCCGGAGCCAAGGTTGACGGTTTGGCCGACGAGTTGATCGCACTCGGCAATGCGGCACAACCAGTAGACGGTATCCGCCACATAGATGAAGTCGCGGGTCTGTGTGCCATCCCCGAAGATGACCGGCTGCCGGCCGTTGAGCGCCCACACTGCGAACCGGGGAATGACCTCTCCGGAATCCCCCTCGAAATGACTGCGCGGCCCGAAATTGTTGAACGGACGGACAATAACCGTCGGCAACCGGTAGGTCTGACAATAGGCGCGAGCATACGCTTCACCGGCTAGCTTTGCGGCACCATAAACAGTTTCGGGAAAGCACGGGTGGCCTTCGTCCATCGGGACGTAGCGGGCAGTGCCATAGACTTCGGACGAGGAGACGTGGACAAATCGTTCGACGCGGGCGTCACGGGCAGCTTGCAGGAGGTTGAGCGTCCCGGCCGCGTTCACTTCGTGGTTTTCTTGTGGATACCCAATGGAATGCCGAACTCCCCGGCAGGCCAAATGGAACACGACGCTTACGCCGCGCAGTAGTTGGCGAATAAGGCCGTTGTCGCGGATGTCTCCCTCGACGAGTTCGACGCGGCCTTGATCCGCATGATGTGCCAGATTGCGGCGCTGTCCGGTCGAGAAATCATCAAGCACCCGCACGCGGTGAGGGTGGAGCGCATCGACGAGGTGCGATCCGATAAAGCCCGCCCCGCCAGTAACCAGTATTGACCTGCCGTTTAGTTGCATGCCGTCGGCCTGTACTCGCAGGGATCCAACAGGAGCGTCCATCGCAGCGCGATTGCGCCGCCTGCGCCACGATTTCGTCCTACGATGGGGAATTTGTGGTGGAAACTTGCAAAATCGTGCGCAGCATTCGCGCGGTGTACTCGACCTGCGCTTCCGTCATTTCGGGAAACATCGGCAAACTCAGGCAATTCTGCGTCACATCTTCCGCGACGGGAAAATCGCCTCGGCGGTATCCCAGATGGGAATACGCCGGTTGGAACGGCACCAGTGTGGGATAGTGAATCCCGGTTTGAATGCCCCGCTCAGCCAGCGCTTGTCGCAACGAATCGCGGTGAATGCTCCGGGCCAGCACCACGAACAGGTGCCAGACGTGCGCTTCTGAAATCGGAGATGCCGGAAGGTCGATACCATCTATTTCGTCCAGCAAGTCACGGTACAACTCGGCCTTCTGGCGACGCTGCTCGTTCCAACTATCAAGGTGAGGTAGTTTCGCACTCAATACGGCGCCCTGAATTCCTTCCATCCGCGTGTTGAAGCCGAGTTCCGCGTGATTGTGGCGGCCATCCTGGGCATGATCGCGCAGGCAACGAATGCGATGGGCCATTTGACTGTCATTTGTGACAACCGCCCCTCCCTCGCCGAATGCGCCAAGATTCTTTCCAGGATAGAAGCTGAAGCAACCCGCGGTGCCGACGGATCCAAGCCGCTGTGACGCCATTTTGGCACCATGGGCCTGTGCGACATCTTCGATCAGTGCGAGACCGCGATCATCGGCGAGCCGACGAAGATGTATGATATCAGCGGCCTGTCCATACAGGTGAACTGGGATGATTGCTCTGGTACGTGACGTGATTGCCTGCTCAGCGAGGTCCACGTCAATTGTGTACGTTACAGGATCAATGTCGACGAATACCGGAGTGGCTCCCACGTAACTGATCGCCCAACTCGTGCTGATCCAAGTGTGCGGGGTCGTGATGACTTCATCCCCTGGACCGATCCCGCAAGCGATCAGCGCCATGTGCAATGCCGAGGTCCCGTTATTGAGACCGATACAGTGGTCCGTGCCAATGTATTTCGCGAATGCCGTTTCGAACACTGATACGGCAGGGCCAAGTATGAACTGTGCTTCGGACAGGACTGGAGCAACCCGCTCCTCAATTTCATCCCAGATCGAAGCGTTTTGGGCTTTGATATCAAGGAAGGGAACTTGCATTTGACCTAGATTCCAGAAGAATGTGTTCGTGAAATCCTAGCAGGAACACCGGTTACAGTATTGCCGGCCGGCACATCGCGCGTGACGATAGCACCAGCACCGACGATCGCGCGTTCGCCAATGGTGACTCCGCACAAAATTACGGCCCCTGACCCGATAGAGGCTCCCCGGCAGACACGTGTGGGAATGACTTCCCAATCTTCATTCGTCAGCAGCCTGCCATCATCAGTGGTGGCCCGAGGATAGCGATCGTTGATAAAGCAGACGTGATGTCCAATGAAGCAGTCGTCCTCAATCGTCACCCCTTCACAAATGAAGGTATGCGAACTGATTTTGCACCGCGCTCCGATCGTTGCATTCTTCTGGATTTCAACGAAGGTGCCGATCTTCGAGCCGTCACCGATCGTGCACCCGTAGAGATTCGTGAATGCGAAGATTCGGACGTCGCGGCCCAACCGAACGTCATTCGAGATCAACCGGAGGCCATCTGATGACGGCAGGCTTCCGCTGTTTTCGTCACTCATTACGAATCTCTTTCGGCAGCCCTTCTCGCAGGCTCTGCACCGCCAGCAGCGATGCCAGCGTGACAGCGCGGAGGTCGGACCAGGAAATCGGCGCCGTCGCACCATGGGTCAGCGCGCGGCCGAACGCAGCAATTTCGGCCGCATGTCCCTTGTCCTGCCCTTTGAGTCGCTGCGTGCGGGTACGCCCTTGGGCGCAGGTCGTGACTTGGCGAAAATCGTCGATCACGGCCACGCGCCCCCCTCCCAGGACCTCGATCCTTTCCTTCGGAAAAGCCTTGTCCCCCCCGGCGAGATACGCGATGTTCGAGATCGATCCGTTCGCATGCCGCAGCGTGATGAAACACTGATCGTCGACGATGGCCGGAGCATGCCCTCCCCCCACCGATTCGGCGTAGACCCGGACGGGAGGTGAGCCACAGAGAAATGTGGCCAGGTCGATGCCGTGACAGGCCTCTCCGACAATCCGGCCACCGCCGATCTCGTCGGACTGCGTCCAGTGCTCGCTCGGGATGGCACCGGCGTTGAAGCGAACTGACACCGTCAACGGTTCGGTCGTTTTCTGAAAGAACTCCTTCACGATTTTTCCGGCGGATGAAAAGCGTCGGTTGAATCCGACCATGATCAGCGGGGCCTGGTCGCCAGCCTCTTCCAGCGCGACGTCGATCCGATGCAGTTCCTCAACTGTCAGGCAGAGCGGCTTTTCCACGAAGATCGGCTTGCGGGCGGCAATGGCCCGCAGCACGTGGGGGGCGTGCTGGTCGTGCTGGGTGATCGAAAACACGGCGCCGACACCATCGTCGGAGAAGACCTCGTCTTCGTCCGTTGTGGCGCGCTCGAAGGCCAGTTTGCGTCCGCTGTGCGCCGCGGAAACTCCGCCGGCGGAACAGAGCACGCGGGGCGTGAAGGCATCGCACCCGCGAATCGCCGGTAATAAGACCATCCGCGCAAAGTTGCCAGCCCCGAGCACTCCCGCTCCAATCCGGCCGGTTTTCGCCGGTGCCCCCCGCAGAAGAATGCTCCGCTGAACCTGGTCTGCTGCGGTGGCCGAGTATTGGAGCACGATGCCCAGGTACGGTTCGGTTCCGGACTCGATCAGTTGGTAGGCCTGTTCAGCCCGCTCGATCGGAATGCGGTGCGAGATCAGCGGCGAGACGTCCAGTCGACCCGCTCCCATCAGATCGAGGACCGCCTGAATGTTCCGCTGCTCGGTCCAGCGGACCCAGGCGGCCGGGTAGTCGTGACCCCGTTCTTCGTAATCGGGGTCGTAGCGGCCTGGGCCGTAGGAACAGGAGACGACGAATTCCGCCTCCTTAAAGTAGAACGGACGTCGATCCAGTTCGAGACCAACCACGCCGACCAGCACGACACGCCCCTTGGCTCGGACTGCGGCAGCGGCCAGATCGATCGGTACGTTGGACTTGGTCGATGCCGTGATTAGCACGGCATCCGCTCCGAGCCCTCCCGTCCCGTGGGACACGTCCTCGGCCAAGAGGTTCGGCTGGGCGAACCGGGCCCCCATTTTCAGCGCCAGGGCACACTTGTCGGCATCCAGATCGGTGCCGATCACGTGGCACCCGGCCGCCGTCAGTAGTCCGACGGTGAGTTGGCCGATCAGCCCGAGTCCGATCACAAAGACCGTCTCTCCGAGGGTGGCCTTCGACAGCCGCACCCCCTGCATGGCGATCGCCCCCAGTACCGCGAAACCGGCCCGCTCGAACGACACCCCGTCGGGAATGCGGGCGCAGAGGTGTTTGGAGATGCTGACGATCTCAGCATGCGGGCCGTTG
>JBBDVZ010000103.1:0-9028 GCA_040903115.1 Planctomycetaceae bacterium | reverse complement strand
AACAAGGAAAGACGAAATTCTCACCAACGTTACGCCGGGGTGTGAACGGTTACCGGCGCGAGAGACTCTATAAAGGTCTCACTCGCCCGATGAATCCACGGCAGACCTACCACTTATATACGACGATCCCCTGGAAATCGCCGTCGAACGTAAGCAATCTTGCCTGCCCCTGACAGGGGGCGTCATACGCATGATGCTTTGCGCGCCTCGGCATGGGAGTTTTCCCCAGTCTCTCCCGAAATAACCCTGCCCGCGACATCGCCAACGCGGACTGCTTTTTTGAGAGAGCGTTACACAACGAGTTGACTCTGGCCATCCGGAGCTGCTCCTTGCCGGGCGACGAGGCCATGTCGAAGGCCCCCGTCATCATCATGAGCGGGGTCGTCAGCAATGAAACCATGCGGCGATGCCAGAAACTCGGCGCCCGCTTTATCGAAAAAAACAGCGGATTCTGGCAAACGCTGCGGCCGATGATTTGCGCTCGCCGCCATGTTCGACTTGAAGGACACTCCAAATGCAATTCTCGATGATATGGCTATCGGACGGCGTGTTGGCCTTCATGCATGAATCAACAGCCGGATTCGCTCTGGCAGAAGTTCCGAGACTTCCTGGATGACGTCTCCCTTCATCGTCCGCCATAAGCTGCCGCGTTGGGTGGCCCCGAGAAGCAGCGTGTCGACGGCATGACTGGCGGCAATGTCGAGGATCGCCTCCGCGACGTCCCACGCGACCGCATACAGAAACCGCACGGGCACTCCGCGCTCTTGGGCCATCGTCTGAAATTGTGCAAAGACCGACTGGGCCTCGGCGTCGCCGCTCGCATCGGCTCGCGAAGAGGGACCCATCGTCGGCACCGCCACGTGCCGAACAAAGAGGACCAGTAGTTCCGCATTCCTCGCTTTGGCCTCGTCCAGCGCGTATCGAATGAGCTTGGGGTTGCCGCGCGTCGCCACCAGGATTCGTTCGCGCGCTTGAGGGGCTGGCGCCGGAGCGGCCTTGGCTGGCGCCGGCTCCGATACAATCAAAGGCAACTTGGCGGCTGCCGAAGGACGTTCAACTTGGGTGCCGTAATATGTGGGGACAGGCGCCAGCATCCATTCGCGCAAACGCTCGCGGTTGTGCGCGGTCCAACGCCCGGCGAGACCGGCCCCCACGATGGTCATGGCGAACATGAGTGCCCACGGCTTCTCCCAGGCGATCGTGAACCAGACGGCCACCAGCAGCAACGCCAGGAGCAGCATGGCTCCGCGTTCGATACGTTTGAGGTCGGCCTGCGGGTTCGTGCAGCACGAGCCAAGATTGACCGTCACCGCTCCGACCACGCCGATCGCGTACAACTCCGCGAGATGTCCAACGTCGGGCACGGCGAGGACGACCACCGTCGGCACAAGCGCGCCCAACACCAATGGGACGACGGGCATGCCCCAGACATTCAAGCCGCCGAATATCGGAGGCAGCTCGCGATCGCGCGACATCATGAACTGAATGCTCACGAGATCCGTCACGGCGGTGTTCACTGCTGAGAGCAAAAGCATCGCGAACACCAGCGACGCGATTCCGGCAAACACCGGCCCGATGTAATGCTCGGCCAACACTCGCAGCATGTCGTCGCGGTGGGCCGTCGTGGCCAGTGCCGCATCGCCATTGCCCAAAATCTCGGGCGGTACGGCAAGCATCGCCAGAGTCAGCACGAGGTTCATGATCACGATTTCCAGCATCACGGGCCAGATCGACCAGCGGGCCGTTCGTGCGACCGGTTTCACCATGATCCCCGTCATGTTAGCAACGGCCTCCACGCCTGAAATCGCGAGGATCAGCGCCGTGAACTGACTCCACGACGATAGTAATGAACCGGTCGGCGCCGCGATCCGGGCTTCAGCCAGAGACGGCGCGGCTGCCCCTCCCACGACGAGCGTGAGCACCACCGTGAGCACCGCCACGATGAGCGCCAGCGTTCCGACCTTTGTCGGGCCGAAATAGTTCAAGAAGCCGATCGCGAGGATGCTGGCCGCCGCCCAAACCTCAGCGTGCGGCAGACGCAGATAGTGAAATGCATCGAGCGCGGAGAGCGACGCTGTGACCACGTAGTCGGCGCACAATAACAGCGCACCGATTACCGCCAGCGTCTGCGAGCGTTGCCGCGCCGACGAGTAGACGCCGCCGCCGTCGGGATAGAGCCGGCAGATCACCGAGTACGCCCAGCCGACCGCGATGAGCAGCACCGACATCGCCAGCATGAACCACAGCGATGCGCCGCCCGTGTAGAAGAACGCCAGTCCCAGAACGTAAAGCCGACTGGTCCCCCAGTCGCCAAAGAGCATGGGGCCGGCGTGGTACCAGCGCAGTTCGCGCGGACGCGCACCTTGCGTCAGCATTGCTAATGCCTCACCCGGGCACCTGCACAATGGGCGAGGCAGGCCGTCACGCGCGGCCCGAGACGGCGCAACTCGCGCGCACATCGTTGTGCGCGGTCGACCGTCGAATTCCTCGAACGCCTACGAGGTTAGCTGACGGGCTCGGAGTTGAGTTTCCCCGTCCGGACAGGCCGGATTCGCCCCAATTGTTGGTTCCCCCGTTCCGCTCGCATGGGCGTAGCGGACTCGGCGATTGTCACGGCATTGCAGGCACCGTTCGAACGTCAGAGTGTAATCCATCTACGCATGACGAACAAGGATCATTTTGGCAACGCGAGGTTCCCGTCAAGTTTTTCGAACATGAACGTCATGGCAATGCTCGCGCGAACCGAGAATGATCAGGTGAGCAGTGGAGCAGGTGACCGCAGGAAGTGACGCAAAGCAGCCCACAGGCCGCATGGCATCGACTTCCGTCTTTCACCTGCTCCCTGCTCTCCTGCTCTATTCGCCTGCGGCGAATGGAGGCGGCGGGAATTGACCATTTCCCAACAAACAGCGGGAAACCAAGCGTTTTCGCTCTCACATCTCGAAATCATCAGACCGCACATCAGGCCGATCAGTCCGACTGAAAATTGCCAATTTGGTGACGTTGCTCGATAATGTTCGGCTGTCACCAGCCTTGGCTTGTCTCGGCCACGGTCTCGGTGGGCGTAGTGGCCTGACGAACAACGGCTCTGGGTTCTTTTCCAACTTGGCAACGGGTAGGTTCTATGGCATCAGTGGCGTGGCAGTGAAAAAGCGGATCAATGCAGCCAAGCGGTTTTTGTCACAATGACTTCCGCACCCACCCGAGCGAAGGTGTCTTGCAGTGGCTTGGCATCAATCGAAAGGAAAACGAAATGAAATCAATCGTGGCAACATCCGTGGTGATCTTGTGCAGCGTGGCACTCGGTGCGGACAAGGAAACCGCCAAGCCCACACCCGAACAGAAAATCCGCCAAGAGGTGGTCGCTCAACGCAAGGCGAAATTGAAAGACAGACAGGCTGGATTGAAAGAAGCCAAGACGAAGCAAGAGGATCAGAGGGAGCTTGGCGAAATTGGCGAAATTGCCAAGACCATCGAACAGCTAGAACTGGAAAGCCAATTTTGGAACGGGGTGGCCGATGGTTCCCAACTCATCCCCTACGCTTGGCTATTGACCGTGGACAAAAAAATCGAGGTGAAAACCGTCAACAGTGAAACCGAATTCGTCGGGGAGCATCGGACGAGGCACGGTGTAGACTTTAGTCCGCACGAAATTTTGTTCGTCGGTTGGGACACCGCAGGTTTCGAGAAGGAGAAAAAGGTTGACTTACCGGGGTACGGTTTGAATTTCACTCGTGATGGAATCGATGTGGTGCAGCGGGCGCCCGATGAAATCATCACAAAGCCCGTGAAAGCCACCAAGACACAACCGAAATCGGAAACCAAGATAGAAAAGCAAGCCGCCAAGCCCACCCCCGAACAGAAACTGCGCCAAGAGGTGGTCACTCAACGCGAGGAGAAATTGCGGGACGAAAAGGCTGCATTGGAATATTCCAAGAAGAAAGTAGTCGATGATTGGGACTATGGCAGTCTTTGGAAGCTTGGCAGTCTTGGCGAAATTGCCGTTACCATTGAACAGCTAGAACTGGAAAGCCAATTTTGGGTCGGGGTGGCCGATGGTTTCCAACTCATCCCCTACACTTGGCTATTGACCGTGGACAAAAAGATCGAGGTGGTGACCGTCAACAGCGAAACCGAATTCATCGGGCGGCATGCGACGACACGATACCGTCAGCGCCGCCACGACCGGCAGGAGCACGACGTTTTGTTCGTGGGTTGGGACACCGCAGGTTTCGAGAAGGGGGAAAAGGTTGCCTTACCGGGGTATGGTTTGAAATTCTCCCGGGATGGACATCACGTGGTCCAGCGGGTGCCCGATGAAATCATTTCAAAACCCGTGAAAGTCACCCAGACACAACTGGAATCGGAAGCCAAGACAGAAAAATAGCTTTTGGGCGTGACCATCTTGGCACCCGGAATTCAAGAAAGCCCCGCCGACAAGCGGGGCTTTCTGCTTTGGTACAAGTACAATCAGAAAAACTCCCCATGCAACCTTCGTCACAAAGGGAGTCATTGGAGGCGGCGGGAATAAAGCATTTTGCAACAATCGCCTTGTTTTTGTGCGTTTTCGTCGTCACACCTCGAAATCATCAGACCGCACATCAGACCGATCAGACCGGCCCCTTGGCCAAATTAGCAATAACTCCGATAATGTTCGGTTGTCACCCGCTTTTCCATTTGGCAAATGCAATGACCACAACATTCGTTGTTCTCGACACGAACATTCTGTTTCGCATCGTCACGCAGGGCAAGAATGGATGCGAGGAAGAGCACTGTGTATTCACTGAGCATAGTAATTATTTTGGATCCGATGAATGCCTATTCGGTACCAGACGAAGTGACTCCCGAGGCAGCGCAGTTTCTCAACGGTCTGAATTATCAGCGAGCTTGACGCCTCGAACCGTCTGCCTACCTCCAAGCGTCCAGAATCCACCATCATCGAAAACCATGTCATACATAGCATCTGGAGCGTCCCGACAATGATCGTTAGCGACTCCGACTCAATTCCTTGAGCCGTGCGAGGTTGCCGTCGACGAGTGCCTGCTTCTTGGCCTGCGTCCATCGCTTGAGCTGCCGCTCTCTCGCTACTGCCGCCGCTTCTGTCGGAAACGGTTCCTCGTAGACGAGAACGACTGGCGTTCGGCTGCTCGTCCAGACGGCGCCTCGTCCGCTATTGTGAGCTGCGACTCGCTCGGTCACGTCAGTGGAGTGTCCGACGTAGTAGCTGCCGTCGGAACAACGGATGATGTAGACGAAATACGTGGACATTCCGGCCACAAACTTCTCCGAACGATGTGACACAAACATCGTCGAAGGAAGAGCCCTTCGACAGGCTCAGGGCATTCGACTCGCCACTCTAATCGAGTCGTATTTCTTCTCTAATGCTTTCAACATCTCGGATGGCCTGCCATGAGCGAGCGCAGCGAGTCGAATGGAGGCGGCGGGAATCGAACCCGCGTCCTGTGATCTCGCGGTTGCAGCCTCTACGTGCGTAGGCGGTCGATTGATTTCGCTGCTCGCGGCTCGGCCGACAAGGCCCCTTCGCAGCCAGTCCACAACTTGTCTCGCTCCGGGCGTAGCGGACATTGACCCGTCGCCAGCCTGAAATTGCGACCAGCTTTCGGACTCCTCAGACAGGGATTCCTAAGCCGGGGCTGCCTTTATTAGGCAGCCATTGCGAATTGCGCATTGGCAATTGTTTTTTGATCAGCTTTTTACGTGGCCCACTGATCAACCACGGCACGCCACCACAACGTATGATGACCCAGTCGAATCCAATCGCCCCCTTTTTTGAAAAACTCTGTTTCGTCTCAAGAATTCTAGCACGCGTTTAGAGCGTTCAAGAAGCCCGGCTTCCAAGGCAGAAGCCGAAGACCGCGGGGATAAACCCCGCGGCTCAATTGGAATTATCATCGGCTGTCGGACGCAGGTCAACCCGCGTCGGATTGCAAAATGGGTGCTGAAACAGCCGTCAACGGAAACGCAGGGATGACGACTGCCGAGCCCATCATCGACACATCGGACAGTTGACGCGTCAGCCGTCGTTCCGTTTCAGCTTTTCCGGAGCGACATGAATGGGCACAAGCTGCGTGACCTCGTTCGGGCGCACGACCGCTTTGTGCCTGCTAACAATCATACCTGCGCGTTCGTGCCAGATGCCCAGTTCGTGCTCTCCAGGTGGAAGATCGCGGATCTCAAACGTGCCGTCGGCCGACGTGATTGCAGCGTAGGGGTGGTCGAGGACAAGCCACGAGGCCCGGGCGTACGCCCCAATGTCATCGATGACTCGCATGGGAATCGTGTCCGGCTTGTCGAAATGCACCACGACTTCCGGCAAGTGGTTGCCTCCAGCCGCGAAATTCATCGCCGTAAGTCGGCTGGGAGATGTGTGGACGTTGAACACCATGTCCGGAACATTCGTCGACACGCGAATCGGCTGATTTGTTTGTGCGAAAAGCGCCCGCGGCTCGAAATGCCACTTGGTGCGCTCGAACTCGAGCGGCTTTTCCGGCACGCGGTCGGCCGAGGGATGGACGGCGGTCGGACGCTTTCTCACGTAAACAAACACGTTGGCCAGTCCGCGTGTCTTTTCGTCGATTAAGACGCTCGTGTCGACGACGTCTTCTTCGTGCGTGCCGATCTGTCGCCGCGGAACTCGCGCGATTTGATCGTTCAGGCTCCGCGCTTCATAAATGGGATCGCCTTTGCGCACGAGATACTTGACCGGGGAAATTTCACCATCGACAACCACCTGTCCGCGGACGGTTCCCCAACTCTGCTTCGCGTCTTTGGCGGGCGTTGCGGGAAGACTCGACGCCGTCGCGGCGACCTGCGGCTCGCTCACCTCTGTTTCAGCAGTCGCACCAGCCGGCGGCGCGTTCTCAACTGCGGGGAAGACTATTTTTTTTCGATTCGTCAAGATCGCGCCGGTGTACTGCGCGCCGGTCTTCCCCGCGTCCGGTTCCTCGATCAGGACGATAATTCCCGCGTCTTTATGCACGAGCCACTTGAACTCGGTCAGCCGCTCGTCGACCGGCTTCTTCATCACCAGCCGATTAAAGTGCACCTGATACTGGCCGTTGAAGTTGTTCGCGCCAGTGAGGCGCACTGAAGTGGCGCTTTCCGGCGTAAGGGTGACGGTGTATTTGAAACCCGCCGGCATTGTCAACGACCATTCGCCGGAGACGTCGTCGACGGTAATTCGCGGCACTTCGCGGCGTGCGACGGCGGGAGCAGGGCTATCATCCGCGCGCCCGGCGCTTGCCAGCAAAAGCAGGCAAGTTAAGCACATTGCAGCGCGCCGAAAGGCGCGCAACTTCTCGCATGAAGCGGAAAACGCTCTCATCATTCGTCCTCCACATTCGGCGCGGAACGAAAGCCGCGACTCGATCGGGGTCGCGGTGAAATTCAGGCGACATAAAGAAGACGTTTGAGCACTACTTTTTGTTCTGATCTTTCTCGGATTTTTTGCCTTCTTCGCCGTCCAGTTTCAGCTTGGGAATTCTCAGCTTCTCAAGCGATTTTTCGGCTTGGGTTTCCGGCTTGTACTCGTGGTTGCGCTTGCGGACGACGACCGCTGATTCAATCTTGTCGCCAATCTGGGTGTCATCGACAACGTCCATGCCCTCGACAACGCGGCCGAAGACCGTGTGCACGTTTCGCGTCTTTTTGGGTTCGGGGTTCAAAAACGGCGTCGGCTGATGGGTGATGAAGAACTGCGATCCGCCGGTGTCTTTGCCGGCATGGGCCATGCTCAGGCTGCCGCGGAAGTGCAGGCGGGCGTCGTCGCGGTAGGCCTCACATTTGATGGTATAACCGGGACCGCCCTCGCCGTCGTTTTCGGGGTCGTCATCGGCCGAGTTGGGGTCGCCCCCCTGAATCATGAAGTTCGGCATGACGCGGTGGAACTTCGTGCCATCGTACTTCTTCGCCTCAACCAGGCTGATGAAGTTGGCAACGGTGTTGGGCGCTTCGTCCTCGAACAGCTCGAGCGAGATCTTGCCGCGATTGGTTGTGAATTCGACGCGCGGATTTTGTTTGTCGTCGGGCGCCTTCTCTTCGGCGGCGCGAATCTCCTGCTCCTTCTTCCAAAGCTCGACGTAGTCGTCGGCGAACTGGAGAAGCTGTTCGCTCTGCGGGTCCAACGGCTCGGCCTTCCGGGACTCCTGCAGAATCGCCTTGGCCTTTTCGAATTTGTGAAGCGCGAAGTTGGCGACGAACCCGAGTTGCGTCACGGCGGGGCCCTTGCGGCCGGCAGCCGACAGCTTGTCGACCAGCTTCAGCGCATCGTCGAAGTGATTCTTTTGCAGCTCCGATTGCAGAACCACCTCGCCGGCATCGAAATTCTGCGGGTCCTTCTCGTAAACGGCCGGCGCCAATTCAATCTGGCGGGGCACAATGACCGTTTGATACTCCCGGAGCAGTCCGCGAAACTCGTCGCGAATCTTGATTTTGGTTTCCTGGTCGGTGGCTGCGCCAAAGTCGGCCTGCAACTTCTCGAGCCTCTCGCCGATTGCCAGCTTCCGGGCATCGAGCTCCTTCCATTCAACAATCGGGTCCTTGGCGGCTTCGGCCTTTGCCTCTTTCTTGGCCTCCGTCTTGGCGTCTTCCGCGGGCGCCTCTTGCTTCTGCTCCTGGGCCATCAGGCCAAACGAGCAGATAAAGCCGACGGCGAGCAGGAAATAAACCGAGTGCAAAGCTTTCATAGATTTCTCCGGCAATCGGCGTCGGCCGATATGCGAAACCTCAAAGTGGAAATGGCGGTGAGCCAACGGCAATCGCCAGTAGTCATTGGCTGGGCAGAGCAGGGGGGCCGGTGCGGGAAAGGGAACGAATTGTCGGTTCCCGAAGCCTTCGGCAACGATTTCCCCACCGGGGCCTGCAATCATGGCAAACTTGGCCGTGGAATAAGTGTACGACGGCGCATGATTCGGGGAAAGTCTGCGCGTCAAGAATCGCAAAGGTTTGAACTCCTTCCGTAATGCGCTCAAATTTTAGCGAATGGCCTTGCACTGGCCCGGACGGCGCG
>JBBDVZ010000102.1:2926-9088 GCA_040903115.1 Planctomycetaceae bacterium | reverse complement strand
CTTCGCTCGCCCAGAGCAGCGATGGCACGTTGTATGCCGCGTATGCCGCCTACTATGACGGGCACGATCAGATTCGCATTCATCGGCAACTCGATGCGGGGCGCTGGTCGACGCGCAGCTATGTGCCGCTGGTGCAGGCACGGGCCGACATCTGGATGCCCCAATTGGCCGTCGATGCCAAAGACCGCGTTTGGGTCATCTGGTGCGAACAGACCGGCCAAAGCGCAGAAAAGAGTGGGAATTGGGATCTCTACGCGCGGCCGCTCGTGGGTGAAAGCTGGGGCCCGCTCGTGCGGCTGACTGATGACCCCAAGCCCGACATCAACCCGCATGTGACGAGCGACGCGCAGGGCAACATTCACGTCGTCTGGCAGGCGCATCCACAAAACAACGGCGACATTCAATACTGCTGGTTCGATGGAACGCAGTGGTCGAAGCCGCTGGCCGTCACGTCCGACGCCGAGAGCGACTGGTATCCGCGCGTGGCAGTCGACAAAACGGGAACGGCTTGGATCGCGTTCGATAGCTATCGCAACGGCGATTACGACGTGTTCCTGACGTGGGTCCAGGGTGGTGAGCCGGGCAAGGTCATTCCGGTCGCCGAGTCTTCATTTTATGAAGCGCACGCCGACGTGGCTTGCACGCCGGACGGCAAGGTGTGGGTCGCGTGGGAACAAGGTGGGCATAACTGGGGAAAGGACCAAGGGTACTGGCTGCGCGAGCAGAGCCGCGATCAGGGAACGACGTTGGGAAGCACTCGCGAAGTGAAAGTGGCTTGCTACAGCGACGGCAAGATTCTCGCCGCGCACAACGTCGCCAATTCTCTACCGGAGACGGGTCGCCAACTGTCGAGCGCGATGGCCGAGCTGGAAACAAGCCCCGAAGGACACCTTTGGCTGCGGTTTCGACACGTAGTGCGCGGACAGCCGCGGCCCAATCGAGGTTTCAGCCGTGGATGGACGGAGAACGTCACTTATCTGACCAGCACCGGTTGGAAGCCGGCCGCCGAGTTGGCCGCCAGCACGGGCCGCATCAGCGTAATGAGCCGAATGCTTTGCGATCGCGACGGGTCGATTTGGGTCGGCTACTCGGCCGATGCGCGGACGGCCGAGAACCTGCATCGTCCAATTCAAGATCAAGTTCTCGTGTCTCATATCGCGCGGCCCGCAGAGGCGGCTGGCCATCCCGAGTTGCAGCCGTACCAGCCTCCCGATGCGCCCGCCGCCGTTCCGCGCTGGAACTCTACGCGGGAGGCGGGGCAGGTGGCGGCCATCCGCGGGCATCGCGCAATGATAGACGGAACTTCGCATCAGATTGTCCGCGGCGACTTGCATCGTCACACCGAGATGAGCTGGGACGTCGGCCCGGGCAACGACGGTTCGTATCTCGATTTTTACCGGTACATGATCGACGTGGCGTCGATGGATTTCGGCTCGCTGACCGACCACCAGGGGGGTGGACACTATGCGTACTGGTGGTGGCTGACGGAGAAATCGGCCGACATGTACTATCTGCCGCCCCGCTTTGTGCCTTTGTATGGCTACGAACGCAGTGTCCGGTTTCCCAACGGGCATCGCAACATTTTTCATTCCTACCGAGGCGTGCCCGTCTTTCCATTTCAGTTGAAGCTCGATCAGACGGGCGTCTTTCCGGGCATCGGCACGGACGCGGTACTGGAGAACGACACGAAGTTGTTGTACGAGTACCTGCATGCAAGCGGCGGCGTGGCGATTTCGCACACGTCGGGCACAAGCACCATGGGCACCGACTGGCGCGACAACGATTCCAAAATCGAGCCTGTCGTCGAGATGTACCAGGGGGCGCGCAACAGCTACGAAACGCTGGGCGGCCCGCGCGTTCACCCGGAAAATCAACCGGCCGATAAGGCCCCCGGCGGCTTTCAAAAGGAGGGGCTGCTATGGAACGCCTACCAGAAGGGTTATCGCCTGGGCACGATCACTTCGAGCGATCATGGTTCCACGCACATCAGCTATGCGCTGGTCTATACGCCGGAAAACGACCGGCAGGCCATTCTCGACTCGATTCGCAAACGCCACACGTACGGGGCCACCGACAACCTGATTGTCGACTTTCGCGCGAACGGGCACTTTATGGGCGAGGAATTCAGCACGCGCGAGCAGCCGGCTCTCACACTGACCGTGACCGGCACGGCGCGCGTCGCGCAGGTCGACGTCATCCGCAACAATCAATACATCCTCTCGTCAAAGCCCGACAAAGCGACGGTCGAGCTCGAATATGTGGACAACGAGCCAACCGTCGGCAGCAACTTATATTATTTTCGACTGCTGCAAGAAGACGGAGAAGTCGCGTGGACCAGTCCCATTTGGGTGAACTACGAGCAATGAGCGACGGCATTCGACAAACATGTTGCCATGTCGATGGCCGCGCGCGGCGGCAAACCGTTCACAAAGCGGCGGTCGCCGTCGGTGCGGCGGGGATTTTGATCGGCTTCGTGATTTTTGGGAGTCGAGGCACAAGCGAGGCTGCGAAAGATTCGGCCGGCGTCGGCAACCGTCCACAAGACGTCGTCGCCTCGATGATCGCGGCTGCACAACGCGGAGACTTTCAAGACTCAGCGACAAGCGAGTCGCAAGCATTGCGCTTCATGCACCACGTTTACGATCAGCGGTCGGAGCTCACCGGTCATGTTGTGAGCGACGTGTCAATCGCCAACGACAGCGCCGCTTCGCTGGTTTTGGAACTCGTCTATCGCCGCGACAACGAACGGTACAAGTTCGAGCTCAAGCGCGTCCGTGACGGCTGGAAGGTCGTCGAACTGACGCCCGTCGATCGCTACTCGCCCGAAATTCCTTACGGAACTCCGGTCGATCGTTAGCGCGGCAACGCGATGAAAGATCATTGGACGATTGCGTGAGTCCCGCCGGGCGCGACTCGGCTGAGCTCGTCGAAGTCGGCCGGCGGGCTTTGGGCGAGTAAATCCCGTCTAGCAGCCGGGACGCATTGGCCCCTATGATGAAAGTGCCCAGCGAGCGGTCGTCGGCCAAAGGAATCTCATGGAAACCCAGGTATCAACAGATTTGCGCGATCAGTGGCTCAAGGCGCTGGCAAAAGTGCCCGACCGCCTCGCACAGTTCCGCACGGTCAGCGGCACGCCCATCGAGCCGTTGTATTCACCCGCCGATTTAGAAAACTTTGATCCCGATGCGGAACTCGGCTACCCGGGGCAGTATCCGTTCACGCGCGGCGTGCATGCCAACATGTATCGCGGGCGACTGTGGACGATGCGGCAGTTCGCCGGCTTCGGCACCGCCCGGCAGACGAACGAACGGTTCCGCTTTCTGCTCGAGAAAGGCCAAACGGGGCTGAGCACCGCGTTCGATCTTCCCACGCTCATGGGGCTCGACAGTGACGATCCGCGCTCGCGGGGAGAGGTCGGCCGACTGGGTGTCGCCGTCGATACCCTCGACGACGTCGCCGAGCTCTTCAACGAGATCAATCTCGAAGACGTATCGGTCTCGATGACCATCAATGCGCCGGCCGCCGTGCTGATGGCGTTCTACATCGCCAATGCCCAGGCGCGTGGCTTCGATAGCCGCAAGCTGCGCGGAACGATTCAGAACGACATCCTCAAGGAGTTCCACGCCCAGAACGAGTTCGTCTTTCCGCCGGAGCCATCGGTGCGGCTGGTCGTCGACGTCATCGAGTTCTGCGCGCGGCACGTGCCGCAGTGGAACCCCGTGTCGATCAGCGGCTATCACATCCGCGAAGCGGGCTCGACGGCCGTGCAGGAATTGGCCTTCACGCTGGCCGACGGCGTGCATTATGTCGAGAAATCGCTGGAACGCGGCATGAACGTCGACGACTTCGCACCGCGGTTGAGCTTCTTTTTTAACTCGCACAACGACCTGTTCGAAGAAGTGGCCAAGTATCGTGCCGCCCGCAGACTGTGGGCTGAACTGATGCGGAACGAATACGGCGCGCGTGACGAGGCATCGTGGAAGTTGCGCTTCCACGCCCAGACCGCGGGGTGCTCGCTGCAAGATAAGCAGCCCGAAGTGAACCTCATCCGCGTCGCCTATCAGGCGCTCGCGGCCGTGCTGGGAGGCTGCCAATCGCTGCACACCAACAGCATGGACGAAACGCTGGCGCTGCCTTCGGAGCACGCGGTCACGCTCGCGCTCCGCACGCAACAGGTGCTCGCTTACGAAACCGGCGTGACCAGCACGGTCGACCCGCTCGGCGGCGGCTACTATGTCGAATCCTTCACGCGGAAGATGCAAGATGAGGCGGAGCAATATCTGCACCAAATCAAACGCATGGGCGGAATGATTGCCGCCGTCGAAGACGGGTTCTTCCGCCGCGAAATTGCCGCGTCGGCTTTTGCGTATCAGCAAGCGGTCGATGCCAACGAGGCCATCATTGTGGGAGTCAACGCGTTCGAGCAGCCCGACGAGAAGCCGCTGGAGCTGTTGAAGGTCGACGAGTCGTGCGAGCGCGAGCAGCTCGCCAAGCTGGAACGGATCAAGAGTGACCGCTCCAGTGCGGACGTTCGTACTTCGCTCGACAATTTGAAGTGGGCAGCCAACAAACGACAGAACCTGATGCCAGCGCTAATCGATGCGGCAAACGCACGCGCCACCGTGGGAGAAATCATGTCAGCCCTGGCCGACGTGCTCGGCCGTTACCGCCTCGGCGCCGCTTAATCCAACCCGAGCGATAACGTGTCCGGTCACTGATCACATTCGAGAAGAGCACTGGCGAGACGCCAGTGGCACCCGATATGGGCCGCCGAATGACGTGTCGGTTGAGGTTTATTCGCTAAACGGAGTCCCCTCCCCCCTTGCGGGGGAGGGTTAGGGTGGGGGAAACCGTTCGATCGTTTCAACAATGCGAAATTCTGAACGATGACAAAGCCGAAACGAATCGTCCTCGCCAAGATCGGCCTAGACGGACACGATCGAGGCATTAAGGTCGTGGCGCGCGGCTTGCGCGACGCGGGCTTTCACGTCATCTACGCCGGCTTGTGGCAATCGCCCGAGGCGGTCGTCCAGGCCGTTGCCGATGAAGACGCCGACTGGCTGGGCATCAGCATGCTCAGCGGCGCGCACATGACGCAAGTCCCGCAGGTGATGGACCTGCTGCGGACCAGCGGGCTGGATCACGTCGGCGTCATCGTCGGTGGAATCATTCCCGAAGCCGATGCCGACGCTCTCAGAAAACTGGGCGTCGCCCGCGTGTTCGGCCCCGGAACGCCGATGAACGAAATCGCCGACTTCCTCCGCCAAGGGACAAGCCGTGCCCAGCGTTAACGAGCTGCTTCAGCGTTTTCGCAGCAAAGATCGTTTGGCCCTGTCGCGCCTGTTGACGCTCGCGGCCAACAACGATCAAACAACCGCAATCCGCCACGCGATCGCAGGCCAGCCCGCCAAGGGGCGCGTTGTCGCCTTCACCGGCAGCGGAGGGGTCGGCAAAAGCAGCCTGATCGGCCGACTCATCGGGCTGCTGCGCGGCCGGGGCAAAAGCATCGCTGTCCTCGCCTGCGATCCTCAAAGCTCGGTGACGGGCGGGGCATTGCTGGGCGACCGATTGCGCATGTCCGGCAACGAAGGGGATGCCGGTGTATTCATTCGCAGCGTCGCGGCGGCGGGCGGCCATCAGGCGATTGCGGAAAACCTCGAATTGATGATTCGGCTGCTTTCGGTCTTCGGGTTCGAGCTCGTGCTGCTCGAAACAGTCGGAGCCGGACAGGGAGACACAGCCGTCCGCTCGCTCGCCGACGTGCTCGTACTCTTGCTACAACCCGAGACGGGCGACGAATTGCAATGGGAGAAGGCGGGCTTGCTCGAAGTCGCCGACGTCGTGGTCGTCCACAAAAGCGACCTGCCGGGCGCTGCAAAGGTCGAGACGCAGGTGCGCAGCCAGCTCAACATGCCCGGCTTCCGTAAAATCCCCGTGTTAGCCGCCACGGCGCTCAATGGCGAAGGGCTGGAAGCGCTGTGGGAGGCCGTTGAGCGCGTGGGTTGATTGCGGATTTCGGATTGGCAGCCCGCACAACCGGCTGTAGGTCGACTCCCGCATTTCATTCCGCATTCCGCACTCCGCATTCCGCGCTCCGCATTCCGCACTCCCCGCTCCGCATTCCCCGCTCCGCATTCCCCGCTCCGCATTCCCCGCTCCGCA
>JBBDVZ010000102.1:0-2826 GCA_040903115.1 Planctomycetaceae bacterium | reverse complement strand
CGCATTCCCCGCTCCGCATTCCCCGCTCCGCATTCCCCGCTCCGCATTCCCCGCTTGCATTGCTGTTATTCCCTTCCAAAACGGGTAGAATTGTTTTTTCGTCGAAACCTTCGGACGATGTCGCGGGTTAGCTGTACGGATGCCGGGTTGTGCCCGCTGCAGTCGTTGAGGCTCTCTCGGATCGTTTGTTGCTGAAGGTTGCGTCTCGTCGTTCGCGCTTACCCCCCAATGAGAAGGAGACCACTATGCTCCGCGTGAGGTTGACTGCGAAGTCCGTTGCTTTAGGTTTGGCGTTCGTTGTCACATGCGTTGTTGTCGATACGGCGGAGGCACAGCGGGGAGGCGCCCGAGGACGGGGCCGCGGTCCCGAAGATATGGTCACGCTAGCCGCCAATGAGCAGGTGCAAAAGGAGCTGGCTGTCACCGACGAGCAGAAGCCGCAAATCACCAAAATTGCCGAAGCCTATCGCGATGAGCTGCGCCAATTGTCGTCTGGCTCGGAAAGCCTGTCTCGCGAAGAACGTGCCAAGCAGCGCACGGAACAGGCTCCGAAACGGCAGGAAATCGCCGACAAGCACGAAAAGGAACTGGCTGGAGTCCTCAAGGAAGACCAGCAGAAGCGATTGAAGGAAATCACCATTCAGGTTCAGGGCGGCCGCGCACTGTTGCGACCCGATGTGTCGGCGGCACTGAAGCTGTCGGATGAGCAGAAGCAAAAGATCAAGCAGGTCCTCGATTCTCAGATGGAGCGGGGCGCGAAAGTGTTTGCCGACGCCCAAGGCGATCGTGAAGCCCTCACGAAAAAGCTTGGCGAACTGCGCAAGGAGATTGACACCGAGGCGGTCGCTGTGCTCAACAAAGACCAACAGACTCAATTCGAGTCGATGAAGGGCGAGAAATTCGAGCTGCAGCGTGCCGAGCGCCGCAACCGCGACGCATAGGGTTGTGAAAACCGAAGCCCGGCTTTGAAAGAAAGCCGGGCTTCTTCGCATGGCGCCTTCTCCATCGAAATGAAAGCAAAGGATCCTACGTGTCGCTGAAACATCTCGCGCTGGGCGCTCTGTTGACTCTCTCGATCTTGACGGCGGCCTCAGCCGAAGAGCCGAACCGCGAAGCGCTCGAAAACTGGCCCAACTGGCGCGGCCCAAATTCCGACGGGGTGGCTCCGTATGGAAACCCGCCGACCGAGTGGAGCGAAGATTCCAACATCAAATGGAAGATCGAAGTTCCCGGCTTGGGCAACGCGACTCCCATCATCTGGAAAAACCAGATCTTCATCCTGACGGCCATCGAGACCGACAAGAAGGCGGCAGCAGACCCAAAGGCTCAGGATAAGAACGACCCGCAGGCCACCCGGGAAGAGGACCAAGAAAAAGAAGAGAACAAGGATGCTCAAAAGCGTTCCGAAGACCAGCCACGCGGACGTCGTGGCCGCGGCGGCCGGGGCGTTGGTGGTCGGGGCGGTCGCGGTAGAGGCGGCGAAAAGCCAAGCAAGGCCTACGACTTCGTGGTCCTGTGTTTCGATCGCCAGAGCGGGAAAGAATTATGGAAACAGGTCGCCAACGAGACCGTTCCCCACGAAGGTTTCCGCGCCGGTGACAACAGTTTCGCGTCGGGCTCGCCGACCACCGACGGCAAATATCTCTATGCGTCGTTCGGCTCGTTCGGTGTGTATTGCTACGATCTCGACGGCAAGCTTGTCTGGGAACGCGACCTCGGGAACATGGAAACCCGCAACGCTTTCGGCGAGGGTACGTCGCCGACGCTGTACCGCGATCGGTTGATCGTCAACTGGGACCACGAGGGGCAGTCGCAGATTTTTATCCTTGATGCAAAAACCGGCGAGACCAAGTGGCAGCGCGAGCGGGACGAAAAAACGTCGTGGGCCACGCCGCTGGTGGTCGAACACAAAGGCCGAGTGCAGGTCATTGTCAGCGCCACCAACCGCGTGCGCAGTTACGATCTCGAAACGGGCGACTTGGTTTGGGAATGCGGCGGCCAAACGACGAACACGATCCCGTCGCCGCTGAAGATCGACGACAATGTCATCTGCATGTCAGGCTTCCAAGGCAGCGCAATCTACTCGGTCCCGCTCGATTCGACCGGTGACTTGACCAAAGACAAGAAGGTTGCGTGGTATTACGATGGTGAGACCGACTACCGGCCCGGAACACCATACGTTCCGTCGGCATTGCTCTACGGCGACTTGCTGTACTTTCTCAAGTCGAACGACGCGATGTTGACCTGCATGTCGGCCCACACCGGCGAAGTGTTTTTCGATAAGCAGCGATTGCAGGGACTGGGGAGGATTTATTCTTCCCCCGTCGGGGCCGGCGACAAGGTGTACATTACCGGTCGCGACGGTGCGACGCTCGTCATCAAGCACGGCGAGAAATTCGAACAACTGGCGACCAACACTCTGAACGACGGCATCGACGCTTCCGGTGCAATCGTAAGCAACGAGCTGTTTTTGCGCGGCAAGAAACATTTATACTGTATTGCGGAGTAACAATTCGCGGGCCCAACGGGAGGTGCGCTCATGTCGATCAGGACGACCCGACGGGATTTCTTATCGGCGACCGCTGCCGCCGGTATGCTGGGGCTGGGAGATCTCTCGTTTCTCACGCAGATCAAACCGGTCAGAGCCGATGATGCGAAGCTCGACACTTCGATCGTTCGCTTCGGTCCGGACATCGAGCCGACCGTGCGGCTGCTGGAAGACACACCGCGCGAAAAGCTGATCGAAGAGGTCGCCGCGCGAATTCGCGGCGGCTTAGGTTACCGCGAGGTGCTGGCCGCGCTGCTGTTGGCCGGCGTGCGCAACAT
>JBBDVZ010000101.1:0-9240 GCA_040903115.1 Planctomycetaceae bacterium | reverse complement strand
ACGACGATCACGCCGCTGGTCAAGCGGTCCAGACGATGGACAATTCCAGCTCGCAACAGACCGGGCAAGGCGGTTTGTCGATCGAAGTGGTGCTGCAGCGCGTTCGATAGCGTGTCACTCTGATAGTCGCCGACGGGATGTGACGCCATTCCGGCCCGCTTGTTGATCACAATCAGCCAGGGATCTTCGTACAGAATGTCGAGCGGCAGCGGCTGAGATTCGAGCAGCTTGTCGGGCGGCTCGGTAAGGCACATTGTCACTCGCTGCCCGCGGAAGACACGCGATGCAAGGCCGACTCGTACGCCGTCGATGGCCGCGTGCCCCGCGCGAATCATGCGCTGCATGCGAAACGACGTGTAATTGCGGAAATGGCGGATCAAAAAGCTGTCGATGCGCACGCCGCTGAGATAGCTCTCGACGGTCAATTCCGCCTGGAAGTGGGATTGCGCGGCCGTCGACATGGCAGTAGTTCCATGAGATGGTTCGATCGACCGCATCGTAGCCGCTCTAACGAACTCGGCCAAGGGCAGGCTCGCTTTGCGAATTGTTCGACATCGATGGACGTTCGTGGCACAATACTGCGCAGGATGGAAGCAAACGCGGAATGCGGAATGCGGAATGCGGAATGCGGAATGAAAGGCGAGCGGCCGGCGTGAGCCGGCTGGTTCGAGCACGAGTGCTCAGTTTTCAGCGTTCGACCAGTCCCCACGCAACGGCTGCCCAACCAGAAAGGAAAGAGATCATGTCGAGAATCAATCGCCGACGGTTCTTGAAAGCAACTTCCATGGCAGGGTTCGCGGCAGCCGCGACATCGCTTGGCGCCGAGCGCGTGGCCAAGGCAGCGGCCAGCGAACGCGTGCGGGTGGGGGTGATCGGGGCGGGAGGGCGGGCCCTGGCGCTCAACCAGCACTTTGCCGACAACAAAAATGCCGAAATAGTCGTTATCGCCGATCTCGACAGCCGCCAGCTGCCTCAGGCCGTCGAACAAGTGACCAAGCGTCAAGGGTCGACGCCGCGCACGGAGAGCGATTTCCGCCGGCTCATCGACGACTCGAAACTCGATGCGATCGTGATCGGCACGCCGGACCACTGGCATGCCATTCCGACGATATTGGCCTGCATGAACGGCAAGGACGTGTACGTCGAAAAGCCGGACAGCCACAATATTGTCGAAGGCCAGCGGATGGTCGCCGCGATGCGCAAGCACAACCGCATCGTGCAAATGGGCTCGCAGCATCGTTCGACCCCGCGAATGATTTCGGCCCTCGAGTACATTCGGCAAGGCCACCTGGGGCGATGCCTCGTCGCCAAGGCGTGGGAAAGCACGCGGCAAAACTCGATCGGTCGCCCCGCCGACAGCCAGCCTCCGAAAGAAGTGAACTACGAAATGTGGCTCGGCCCGGCGCCGCTGCGGCCGTTTAACGAACGCCGCTTTCACGGCAACTGGCGCTGGTTTTACGATTACGGCACGGGCGACCTGGGCAACGACGGCGTGCACCGCCTCGACATGGCAGTTGCGGCCCTGAATGCCGCCTGTGCGGCGCAGGGAGACGAGCCGATCGGCCTTCCGTCGGCGATCACTTCCAGCGGCGGCAAGTGGTACTTCGACGACATGCAGGAGTTTCCCGACACGCTGCAGGTGACGTACGAGTACGCCGGCAAGACGCCGAAGATTCTCACGTATGAAATGCGCGTGTGGGCCCCGTACTCGATGGACGGCGAAGGCGAGGGCGCCATCGTGTACGGCGACAAAGGCTACATGGTGCTCGGCAACACGCGCTGGCGGGCGTATACGTCACGGAACGAACTGGTGAAAGAAGGCGCAGGCGACAGCGACGCCAGCCCGCACGTGCAGAACTTCATCGACTGCATCAAGACCCGCAACAAGCCCGCCTGCGACCTCGAAACGATCGGCCACCCGGCGTCGATCCTGTGCCACGCGGGCAACATCTCGGCGCGGTTGGGCCGCAAACTGCAACTCGATGCCGCGACCGAGACGTTCATCGACGATCCCGAAGCCAACGCGCTGCGCACGCGGCCGGAATATCGCAAGCCGTGGGTGTTGCCGGAGGTGTGAGCGTTTGAGCGACCACGCGCAATGATGGAATCGCTAAGGAAGCCAGGAAATCAAAAAACCGTCGAGAAAACGTACGATGCCGTGATTGCATTTGCCCTATTCTCGAATCGTTACGTATGATAGGTGAAGGCGAAAGTAACGCCTTTTTGCCACTGAAATGAATTTCGAGGAATGGCATGGCGACCGTAACACAAACTGTTGCTGAGCAGCGCTTTCTCATGCATGACGTGAGCTGGGAAGCATACAAGCGATTGCTCGCCGACCAGGAAAATCACCGCGTTCGCATGACCTACGATCGGGGGATGCTTGAGTTCATGTCACCTTTCAGCGAGCACGAATGGATCAGTCGACTGATCGGAGGATTCATTAAGGATTTGGCGATTGAGTTGCAGATACCAGTTCGAAGTGGTGGTTCAACGACGCTACGACGAGAGCTGTTGGAGAAGGGCCTGGAGCCGGACGAGTGCTTTTATATTCGCAATGAGCATTCGGTACGTGGGCGCGATCGTCTGGACATAGAAAATGAATCCGACCCTCCACCCGACATCGCCGTCGAGGTGGACATCACATCGAGCTCAATCAACCGCATGGCCATTTACGCGGCGCTGGGCGTTGCGGAGGTTTGGCGATATAACAAAAAAGGGTTGCACTTTTTCTCGATCGACGACGCTGGCTTATACCAAGAAGTGACCCATAGTGTGAACTTGCCGATGATCTCCGCAAAGGACATTGCGGCTTTTCTCGAGCGCCGCAATCTAATGGATGAAGGCATGCTCGCGCGCGAATTTCGCCAATGGGTGCGCGAGACGTTCGGCAAGGGGAACGCGTAGGCGCCGCGAAAACCCCACGGACGGCTGTCCGTGGGCTTGACGGGTGCGCGCGATCATCGGTCATGTTTTCGCGAGTTGCCGCAGTACTGTGTGCAGGATGCCGCCGTTGCGGTAGTACTCGATCTCGACCGGTGTATCGATGCGGCAGAGGGCGGTGAAACGGACGCAAGCGCCGCCCGGCTTTTGAGCGGCCACCTCGATCGCCTGCAGCGGCTGCAAGCTTTTATCCAGCGAAATGTCGAACGTTTCCGTTCCGTCGAGACCGAGGGCCTCGCGGCTTTCGCCGGGACGAAACTCGAGCGGCAACACGCCCATGCCGACCAGGTTCGACCGGTGAATTCGTTCGTACGACGTCGCGATCACCGCGCGGACGCCCAACAGGTATGTGCCCTTCGCGGCCCAGTCGCGCGACGAGCCCGTGCCGTATTCCGCGCCGGCCAGTACAACAAGCGGCGTTCGAGCCTGTTGATACTTCATCGCGGCATCGTAAATCGACATCTGCTCGCCGGTGGAAAAATAGACGGTGACTCCGCCTTCGGTTCCGGGACATAGCAAGTTTCGCAAGCGAATGTTGGCGAACGTGCCTCGCGTCATCACCCGGTCGTTGCCGCGGCGGCTGCCGTAACTGTTGAAGTCGGCCGGCGCGACGCCTTTTTCTTGCAAATAGCGTCCCGCGGGTGAGTCGGCCTTGATCGAGCCGGCGGGGCTGATGTGGTCGGTCGTCACCGAATCGCCCACGGAGACCAGCACGCGCGCGGCGCTGATCGGCGAAATCGGCGCAGGCTCGGCCGGCATGTCGACAAAGAACGGAGGTTCCTGCACGTAGGTGCTCTTCGCGTCCCAGTGAAACAGCTCGCCTTCCGCACCCTGAATTTGACGCCACTCGGGCGGCCCTTCGCTGGCGTGCGCGTATTCCTTTTCGAAAAGCTGCGGCGACATCGACGCGGCAATCGTGTCGGCAATCTCCTTTTGTGACGGCCAAATGTCGCGGAGATAGACGGCGTTGCCGTTCGTGTCCCGCCCCAGCGGCTCGGTCGCGAGGTCGATGTCGGTCGTGCCGGCGATTGCATAAGCGACCACCAGCGGCGGCGAAGCGAGATAGTTCGCGCGCACGTGCGGGTTGATGCGCCCTTCGAAGTTGCGATTGCCCGACAAGACCGCCGAGGCCACCAGATCGCCGCTGACCACCGCCGCTGCGATCGGCTCGGGCAGCGGGCCGCTGTTACCGATGCACGTCGTGCAGCCGTAACCGACCAATTGAAAGCCGAGCGCATCGAGCGGCTTGTCGAGCCCGGCATTCGCGAGATAATCGGTCACGACGCGGCTGCCCGGCGCGAGGCTGGTCTTCACCCAGGGCTTTCGTTTGAGCCCGCGCGCGACGGCGTTTCGCGCTAAGAGGCCCGCGCCGATCATCACGCTGGGGTTGCTGGTGTTGGTGCAGCTTGTGATGGCCGCAATCACCACCGATCCGTCCGTCAGCGACGCCGTGTTGCCGTTGAGTTTCACGCGAACCGGCGCCGCGGGGGCCGCCTTGCCGAACGCGGCTGCCAAATCCTTGTGCCATTGCGCCTTCATGGCCGATAGGGGAATGCGGTCCTGTGGACGCTTGGGACCCGCCATCGACGGCTCGACGCTCGAGAGATCCAGCTCGAGCAGGTCTGAGAAATCGGGCACGGCCGCGGTCGAAGTGCGAAACATGCCTTGTTCTTTGTAATAGCGCTCAACCAGATCGACCTCGTCGTCGGTGCGCCCGGTCCTTCTGAGATAACGCAACGTTTCATCGTCGACGGGGAAAAAGCCCATGGTGGCGCCGTATTCGGGGGCCATGTTGGCCAGCGTCGCGCGATCGGGCAGCGACATGCTTTCCAATCCGCTCCCGCAAAACTCGACGAACTTTCCCACCACGCCGTGCTTGCGGAGCATTTGCGTCACGGTGAGCACCAGGTCGGTGGCGGTGGCGCCTTCCGGCAGTTCGCCGGTGAGTTTATACCCGACGACTTTCGGCGTCAGCATGTGGATGGGCTGGCCGAGCATCACGGCTTCGGCTTCGATGCCCCCGACGCCCCAGCCAACGACGCCCAAGCCGTTGATCATGGTTGTATGGCTGTCGGTGCCCACCAGGCTGTCGGGGAACGCCGTGCCATCTTTCGTCAGCACGACTTTGGCCAAATACTCGAGGTTGACCTGGTGCACGATGCCGGTGGCCGGCGGAATGACGCGAAAGTTATCGAACGCCTGCTGCCCCCAGCGCAAAAACTGGTAGCGTTCGAGGTTTCGCTCGAACTCTTTCGCGACGTTGAACTGCAGCGCCAATTGCGTGGCGAACTGATCGACTTGCACGCTGTGGTCGATCACCAAATCGCACGGCACCAGTGGATTGATCTTTTTCGGATTGCCTCCCATGCGCACCATGGCGCTGCGCAGCGCGGCCAGATCGACCACCGCCGGCACGCCGGTAAAGTCCTGCAGCACCACGCGGCCGGGCTTGAAGGGCAGCTCGACCTGCTTGGGGGCCTTGGCATTCCATGCGGCCAGATTGTTGACGTCAGCGGCAGAAACGACGAAGCCGTCGACGTTGCGCAGGCAGGCTTCCAACAATACGCGAATCGAGTAAGGCAGCCGCGGGATGTGGCCGATCCCCGCGTCGGCCAGCGCCGGCAGACTATAGATTGTGTACTGACCGTTCTTGGTTTTGAGTTGCCTTTCGGCCCGAAAAGGGTTCGCGGAACCCATCGCGCTTCTCCTCACTGGTGCGGCGCTTGGACGAGAACCGTTGACGATCAATGTCCGTCTTCGCCAAACTGTTGCAGGTACCGGGATGCTATCACGGGCATCTTCAATTGAGAAGCGACGGCCAGCGTCGGTATTTGAAGGTCCGGCGGCAACAAGATGAATGCAAAGGATCGGCCAATGACATTCACAATCGACGCAATTTGGCAGGACGGAGTGTTGAAGCCGAAGCAACCAATCTCCCTGCCTGATGGCGCAGAGAGGTCCGCATCACAATTGTTTTGCCGAGTGAAAGGCCGGATCCTCTCGCTGGCGTCATTGGCATCGGCGACGGACCAGTGAACGGCGATGCGGCCTCTGAACACGATCGATATCTATACGGAAACCACCAGTCGCAGTGATCTGTTCGAAACAGGAGACGCGCAATGCAACCCGATGACGGAATCGACTATTCCAACGATCAGCAAATCGGTCCGGGCCTCGTCGAGATGCGGTATCTCGACGCGTATCGCTTCATCTTCCAGAGCCCGAAATGGTTGACCAACGTGCTGTTGTCGGGGGTCTGCATGCTCGTGGCCGGCATCATTCCGATCGTCCCGCAGTTGGTGCTGATGGGCTATCAATTCGAGATCATCGAGGCGCTGCATCGCCGACCGAACCAAATGTATCCGGACTTCGATCTCAACCGACTTGCAGATTATCTCACGCGCGGGATGTGGCCGTTTCTGGTGACCTTTGTGGCGTCGTTCGTCCTGATCCCGGTGGGGTTCGTCCTGATGTTCGGCTTTATGGCCATCTTTGGTTCGGTGATGGCCGCCGGCGCCAGCACCACTGTGACGGTGTTAATCGGGGCCTTGCTTGTGATCGTGTTGATTGCACTCAGCGTTCTGGCGGGAATTGTGTCTGTGCCCATGTCGTTGCGCGCGGGTTTGGCGCAAGACTTTGCAGCCGGATTCGATTTTGAATTCATCAAGAGCTTCGTCTCGCGCGTCGGACTCGAGTTGCTGCTGACGTGGCTGTTTTTGATCGCCTCAGGTTTTATACTGACGATCGTAGGCTTCCTGGCGTGTTTCATCGGCGCGTTTGTTTCCGTTGCGCTTTGGATGCTGGCGCAAGGGCACCTCATGTATCAGCTCTACGAGCTTTACCTGTCGCGCGGCGGCGCGCCGATCCCGCTGAAGACGGACGCGCGGCGATAACCGGCGGCGCATCGCGACGCGACCGCCACCGTTTAGCCGCGAGCCTGCAGGCGAGCGCGTTTTTTCTTCAGACACGCAACGCATGAGCCGGCGGGTTTAACCCGCCGGTCCTCGGCCGATGCAGCCAAGACGCGCGCGTGTATGGGGCGGGTTTGATTCGCATTGGTCGAAGACCGTGGGGATGAACCCCACGGCTCGTAATGCGCACGCGACGGATCAAACCAACTCCGCGATCGGGTCGCGGTGTTCGACCAGGTACTGTGGGCGGCCCGCCGGGTCGATGAGCGTCGTCCTTTGCGGGTCGATGCCGAGATTGTGATAAATTGTCGCAACGACTTCCTGGATGTGCACCGGACGCGTGATCGCGAACTCGCCCAGTCGGTTGGTTGAACCAATGGCTTGGCCCGACGGCATCCCGCCGCCGGCCAACAGCGCACAACTGACGCGCGGCCAGTGATCGCGGCCGCCGCCGGCATTGATTCGCGGAGTGCGCCCGAACTCGCCCCAAACGACCACGGTGACGTCGTTGAGCATGCCGCGATTTTCGAGATCCTCGACGAGCGCGGAGACCGCCTGGTCGAGCCGCGGCCCATGATGGCGGACCAGTCCCTCGTTGTCGCCGTGGCTGTCCCAGCGTCCGTAGGAAAGAGAGACCGAGCGGACTCCCGCCTCCACCAGCCTGCGCGCCATCAACAACTGATCGTTGCATGTCGGCGCGCCGTCGTATTGAAACTGGTACGGCTTACCATCGCCGTAGCGGGCGACGACCTTGGGGTCTTCTTTACTCAGGTCGAGGGCATCGACGAGTTTGCTGGAGGTCAACACGCCGAAGGCCGCTTCGGTGAACGAGTCCATGCCTTTGAGCATGCCGCTGGCATCGACGTCGCGTCGCAGAGCGTCCAGTCCGCGCAGCAATGACCTGCGATCACCAAGCCGATCGAGCGTGACGCCGTTAAGCTTCAGGTCGTCCATGCCGTTTCCCTCGGGCTTAAAGGGCTGGAAAGCGGCCCCCAGAAAGCCCGGACTCCCCGGCTCCGACCATTGAACGTGCGATGTTCGAGCGGCCAGCGCCACGTGCGGCGGCACCGCGGGATCGACCGGCCCCTTCAGCTTCGCCAACACCGAGCCGATGCTCGGCCGGCCGCCGATGACCGCGTCGTCGCCGCGTCGCCAGCCCGAAAGACATTCGTAGCCGTCGTGCCCGCCCCCGCATCCAACCACCGAGCGAATCGCGATGAACTTGTCCATCATGCCGGCAATTTGCGGGAAGGACTCACCGATCTGAATGCCGGCGACACTGGTGGAGATGGGCTTGAACGGGCCGCGAATTTCCTTCGGGGCATCGGTCTTGATTTCCCACATGTCCTGATGGGGAGGACCGCCGCCCAGAAACACGTGAATGACGGCCTTATGCGGCGACTTGTTTCCGGAAGCGCCTTGGGCCCGCAGAATTTCCGGCAGCCCCATCCCGCCGACGCTTGCCGCGGCGAGCCCGCCGATTTTGAGAAAGCTGCGGCGGGAGACTCCATCGCAAAAGCGCTGCGGCTTGCCGTAGATGGTCAACATGCTGGTGACATCCTCGTCTGGTTCGCTGGGGCAGCAAGGTAGGCCGAGACGTCGAGAGCGCCCGGGTTTTCTATCGGCGGGATAGACAACGATTCAACAACCGTTGATCTATGCGAATAGCCTACCCAACCGGCATCAGTCCGTCAAGATATCGCGACCCCCTGGCAGTGACAAGTGGAAGGGCAACTCCATGCGGCAGGCGAGGTTAAAACACAAAGACGGCGGGACGTTCCCGTTTAGCTGGAAGGTTTTGACGCACGCGAACGTGTCGCAATCGATAGGTTCCTCACATGCGCAACGTGCCGCGACTTTAAGAATTTCCAGCCGGTTGCGGCTATTTTGTCGGGATGCCGGGGGTGTAAGGGCGCGCCGAAATTGAAAGCTCCGTTGAATTCATTCACATGAACGGATATGAATACGTAAGCAGCCCGCCACGACAGCCACGCAGTCCTCCCCCCGCCGATGAGGTCGTGATGCCTCTCGCCAATCGCATTCTGCACGTGCACCAGCACGCCTTCGACGACTTTCACGCGCTGGATCGCGAAGGCCTGGTACTGCAAGGCCGCCGCAACATGCTGAAAGCGGGATTGGCCGGTATCGCCGGGCTGACGGTCCCGCGTCTGCTGGAAACGCGAGCTGAGGCGGCCAACACCGGCCGGAGTGTCAGCAGTGGCAAGAGCGTCATTCTGCTGTGGATGACCGGCGGCCCCAGCCACATCGACACCTGGGACCCTAAGCCCGAGCGGCCTTACAACAACCGCGGCCCGTTCGCGACGATTCCGACAAAGCTGCCCGGCGTGTTCGTCTGCGAGCATCTGCCCAAGCAGGCGGCGATGCT
>JBBDVZ010000100.1:0-9245 GCA_040903115.1 Planctomycetaceae bacterium | reverse complement strand
GGTGAGATACCTACGACCGGCCAAATCGGCGTGCAGACGATCGTCTCACTCGTGCATCAAGGCGGAGTCGACGCCGGCGCCCAACTCGGCGTCGCCCACACACTCGTCCCCGGCGCACCCAGCCCCCACGGCCCAAGCGCTGCCACCTGGAAGAGTCGCCACGAAACGTACTGCCGATTGCTGGATTGCCTTGGCGAATAGCTCTTTTATTTGACGTCAGTATCATAATATGATACTATTGGTGGGCTGTGAACAGAAAGCACCGCGCCACGCTCGACGCCGTTTTTGAAGATCCGGTCCGGTCAAATATTGCCTGGCGGGACATCGAGGCGATGCTCGCGGCCGCGGGCGCCCAGATCACCGAGGGGACGGGATCGCGGGTCCGCATCGCGCTCAATGGCGTTCGGGCCGTTTTTCACCGACCGCACCCCCGAAAAGAAACAGACAAGGGGGCACTCCGGTCGATGCGCCGATTCCTCACCGAAGCTGGAGTCGAACCATGATGGAATACAAGGGATACATCGGGAAGGTCGAGTTCGACGACGAAGCCGGTGTTTTCCACGGCGAAGTCGTCAACACGCGCGACGTGATCACGTTCCAGGGGGACAGCGTGCCGCGGTTGAAGAAGGCATTTCAGGATTCGGTTGACGATTACCTCGCCTTCTGCGCCGAACGTGGCGAGGCGCCGGACAAGCCCTTCTCGGGACAATTCGTGACGCGCATTCCACCGGAGCTTCATCGAAAGCTGAATTTGGCCGCGAGCCTGTCCGGAAAAAGCCTCAACGCCTGGGTCTCGGAGCAACTGCAGACGGCTGTTGCACGTGCCGGCATTGGCAAAGCCAAGACCAGTGCGCGGAAGGGAAAGCGCACCGGGAAGACCGCCCGGAAGCAACCCACAACCCGGCGGCAATAGTCCACGCAAGAACACGCCGAAAGTTACCTCGAAATGCAGCCTTCCACCGGAGGGCGTGAAAACGTCGGCAAATTGTTGTGCCTCAAATCTCAGGAGTTCTAAAAGTTGGGGGCAAGAGCACGCATTTGCATTTCGTCGATCTGGACGCCTTGGGCCGGACGCTTGAGGCAGCCGGATTCGAAAACTACCAGTCAGAGCTGAAAGGCAAATCCTGGGGCGACCTCTGGTCGCGCCGCCGCGATGAGTCGTCAAACGGCGACGTTTCGACGCCCAGATTAGCGTGCAGACAATCGTCTCGCTCGTGCACCAAAGGGGCGTCGACGCCGGCGCCCAACTCGGCGTCGCCCACGCCCTCGCCCCCGACACACCCAGCCCACACGGCCCCCGCGCGGCAACCTGGAAGAGCCGCCACGAAACGTACCGGCGGCTGCTTGATTGCCTCGATGATTGACAGCGCTATGACCGACCCCACGAATTTGGTAAAATCCAACCGCACTGTGTCGTTCGAATACCTATTCGGCGATGATAGCTAAGGCTTTTTGCGGCACGCCTCCGTTTTGTCGGCGCTTGCCAACGTACAACAGGACTTCCATCAATGGCAAAGAAGCAATTGAAAAAGAGTGCAACGACCGCTGAGCCGAAGTTTCCTTACACTCCAGCTGCGAATTCTCTTCGGAAGTTCCTAAAAGACATGCCCAACAAACCGAAGCCGCCGAAGGTAACGGCTGAGCTCTTGAAAAGCTGGGGTCTAACAAGTTCAAACGACAGAAACGTCATCGGAATCTTGAAGAAGCTCGACTTTCTGGATCCATCAGGTGTGCCAACCCAGAATTACGAAGCGTTCATGCATAAGGGGACAGGCCCCGCGACGATGGGGGCACAATTAAAGCGTGTTTATTCTCCTTTGTTTCAGGCCTCACATCGGCCGCACGAAGACCGTCAAGAAGACCTCAAACGACTATTCAATATTCACTCGGGCGGGAGTGAAGGAACCATAAATTTTCAGATTCAAACATTCAAAACGTTATGTGAATTTGCTTCATTCGATCAGCCTGGGCTCGGGACGCAGCCTATAACCAACGGGCAAGCAACGGCCGCAACAGTTGGGCACGCGACCATATCGGCTTCTGTTGGAACCGGCGTTCCGACTATTCATATCGACTTGCACATTCATTTGCCGGAAAACAAGACGACTCGCGACTATGAGGCCATTATTCAAGACATCGCTCGTTATATTTACAAGCAAGAGATGGGGGGAAATGGCCAGTAGCTGGGTTGAATTGCAGGCACAGACCTGCGAAAGCGTGTCGAAGCTGCGGGACAAATACGGCAAAGGGCCGAACTTGGCCCCGACGGTGAGCGCACCTGCCATTGTTGCTGCCCTTAACCAATTTCAAGAATGCGTTCGGTACCTCAACACGCGAAGGTCAGCGGGAGCAATTCTGAATCTCGAAAGTGAGGCGGATGTCCAGGATGCCATCTACTTAATGCTTCGCCCCTGGGTACAGGACTTGATACCTGAGAACCCAACTGACAGGGTTGCAAATCGCTTCACTATCAAGGATTTCCTTTCACGACAAGCGAGAACCGTGGTGGAGGTGAAGTACATCCGTGACGGCGACCACGGGCGAATCGTTTCAAAGGAGATGCACGATGATATCGAGACGTACCGCCACCACACTTACTGCGACACGCTAATTTTTTTTGTGTATGATCCGAACTCGTTGATCCCGGACCAGCACAAGTTACAAGAGCAGATTGAGGAAGAGCGCTTTTATACACAAAGCAGTCGCACCTTGCGGTGCGTCTTGATTGTCAAACCTTGACTGAACAAGTACGAGGCCGAACCAAGCATTACAACTGACGGAAACCACGATTTAGAGAGCACTTTTGCGATTCTTTCGGCAAGGCCGCGCCAAGGTGACCCGTCGAGGTTCTTCTTTGACGGAAGGAATTCAATGAAAATGACATTACATGAATCATTCGATCCAGACTTCCGAGACGCATCGACGATCCGATCCTTCGGACGACTGACGGACGATCGTCCGGCATCCGTTGATTTCAATGGACGAAACTTCCAAGAACGCGACCATGAACAAACCGAAGTGAAAGTCCGTGTGCCAGATGGCTCCGTAGTGAAGGTCATTACAGAAAAGGCGGGTGATACATTCGGACAAGCGAAGCTCGTGGTTCCCGGCCTCGACAAACCATTAACGCCCGATGAGGTTTGGGAGTTGGCGAAAGCCAACCAAATCGGGTTCGGAATTGATTGAGCGACCCGGCAACGGTAATTTGAGTCGGGCGACCTGGGCGGACGCCCCAAGTGTGCACGGGAGAGCGGGCGTCATGAACGCGATCACGATGCTCGGAAGCGCGCGGCGGGCCTGCAGTGGGCCGACGCGACGGGAGACGCTCAAAGCCGGTGCGCTGTCGCTGCTTGGCGGCGTCTTTGGTACGCCGGCGCTCTTCGCAGTCGAAGACGCACAGAAACGCTATCTCCACACTCCGCGCGTCAAGTCGGTCGTGCTGTTGTATCTGCAAGGCGGGCCGCCGACGCAGGACATGTTCGACCTCAAGCCCGCCGCACCGAACGGAGTCGGCGGAGAGTTTCGGCCCATCGCGTCGAGCGCTCCGGGGATCGACGTTTGCGAGTTGCTGCCGCTGACGGCGCAGTGGATGCACCGCTCGGCCGTCGTCCGCAGCGTGTATCACAACGGCGGTTGCCACAAGAACCTGCCGATGTACACCGGCTACGACGTGAACCTGCCGGATGAGGAATTCCGCGAGAGCGACCCGCCCAGCATGGGCTCGGTGTGCGCGTACGTCGAACGCGAGCAGCAACGGGAGCTGCCGACCTATGCCTATCTCCCCTGCCCTTTGGGTTGGGGCGAAGCGCGCACGAAGGCCGGTCCGCACGGCGGGTTTCTCGGACACAAGTACGATCCGTTTTGCACGCAGTGCACGGCGTCCGTCGACCATCCGCCCGACGACATCTGGAACCCCCAAGTCGTCCGCGGTGAGCCGCGACTCACCGATATGGACCTGCTCGATGGTATCACGCTCGATCGACTCAATGGCCGCCGACGGCTCGTCGACCAGCTCGACGACCAGTTTCGCCAACTGGACTCGAGCCGCAACCTGGGAAGTTTTCCGCAGGAACAACAACTCGCATTCGAGATGCTCACGTCGGCCAAGATTCGCGAGGCGTTTGATCTGACCCGCGAAGACGACCGCATCCGCGAGCGGTACGGCAAAACGCTCTTCGGTTCCACAACGCTGTTGGCGCGCCGGCTCGTCGAGCGGGGCGTGCGGTTCGTCAACGTGAGCTGGGACAACTACTCCAAGCGGTTCGACGTGAGCAAGGCGGCCTGGGACACGCACGAACGCAATTTTCCCATGTTGCGCGAAACGCTGCTGCCAAACTTCGATCAGACGTATTCGGCGTTCATCGAAGACCTCGATCGCAGCGGCCTGTTGGAGCAGACGCTCGTCGTGACGATGGGAGAGATGGGTCGCACGCCGAAGATCAACGCCAAAGGGGGCCGCGATCATTGGACCTACTGCTATTCGGTGCTCTTGGCCGGCGCGGGAATTCGCGGCGGCAGCATTCACGGCGCCTCGGACGACCAGGCGGCCTTCATCAAAGACAAGCCGGTGCACATCCGCGACGTGTGCGCGACGATTTATCATCTCCTGGGCATCGACCCTGAGATGCCGGTCTACAACCGCGCCGGCCGCCCGACAGCAGTCGCCCACGGCGGCCACGCCATCGACGAAATCCTCAGCGGCTGAACGACGGTCTTGCTCGTCGCCGTGGTCCGCTCGTTCGCGTTCCGATGGTCGCGTGCGAAACGTGAATTCTCAGCTTCGCAGGCGATGCTTCAGCGTAATTCTTCGTCGGGATCCTTCTTGCGACGGACTGTATTCGGAAAAGGGAACTTCATGGATTGACGCAGCGGATCGGTGTATTCTGAGATGCGACGCCGTTTGACGGCGTCGATGCAGAACCCATCTGGCAAGTATCAGATTGTTTCTGAACCACCCGGGCCGTTCTCGCGGGCAAGCGATGCAACTGACCGTCTGCTGCGAAACGTTGTTTACCGACCGGCCGCTGGCCGAGCGATTCGCGGCGGTCCGCGCGCTGGGAGTCGAAGGCGTTGAGCTGTGGGGGCTGCCGCCGGAAAATGTTGCAGCGGTGGAAGACGGGCTGCGCTCCGCCGGTTGCCGGCTGCACCTCTTCTGCGGCAATCGCGATCATTCGTTGATCGACCCGGACGAACGCGCGGGCTTTCTGGCCGAACTGCGACAGAGCCTGGCACACGCCACGCGGCTCGGCTGCTCACACCTGACGATTCTCAGTGACAAGGTCGACGCGCAGGGCATTCCGATTCCACCGGCACGGCCGCTCACAAACGAGCAGAAGGCCGACAGCATGCTCGAGGGTCTGAAGCAGGCCGCTGCGCTGGCGGAGGCCGCAAACATCACCCTGTTATTGGAGCCCCTGAACACCCGGGTCGATCATCCCGGATACACGCTCGCCCATTCGCGCGAGGCATTCGACATCGTGCAACGCATCGGCAATCCGCGCCTGAAGGTGCTGTACGACGTGTATCACATGCAGATCATGGAAGGGAATCTGATCGCCACCATCGATGCCAACCTGAGCGATATCGGACACATTCACGTCGCCGACGTGCCGGGCCGGCACGAACCGGGGACGGGTGAGATTGACTACGGCAGCATCGCCCACCTGTTGCGCGCGAAGGGCTACGATCGCGCCGTCGGACTCGAATGCTTTCCACGGGACAGTTCGGAAGCCGCGGTCGAGGTCTTTCGCGAAATGTTTTGTTGACGGAACATTAACGCCCCGGAGTGCAGAGATGTCGGACCGGAGCAAACCCGAGTGGACCGACCGGCGCAGTTTCTTGGCGCGGAGTGCGGCGGCAACTGCGGTGCTGCTCTTGTCTCGCGACTCCAATGTCGAGCTCGCGAAGGCGGAAGAAGCCGGCTCTTCGTCGGCCGCGACCGAGCAGCAGATTCGCGATTACCTGCGCGGAATTCTGCCGAGCCGCGAAGATCTCGATGGGTGGCTGGCGGGCACGGAGTTCCCGTTCTGCAAATACGACGCGGAACTGGGCTATCTCCACATCGACCGCGACTTCCAGGAAGGCCAAGACGGCGCGATCTGCCAGTATCGGTACGACAAACTTGATGCCCGGCGAATGTTGGCCCATGCCGACCGGCCGTGCCGCATCAATACCTACGGTGACAGCTTCACGAGCTGCGAGCAGGTCAGCGACGGCGAGACCTGGCAAGAGGCGCTGGCGGCACACCTCGGCGAGCCGGTCCGAAACTATGGCATCGGCGGATATTCGGTGTACCAGGCGTATCTGCGGATGCTCCGCGAGGAACAGCGGGCGCCCGCCGGATGCATCGTCTTCAACATCTTCGATGACGACCACGTGCGCAATCTGCACGGTTGGCAGCGGTTCAAGTTCGGCGTCAATCGGAAGAGCCCCAATCCCACCGTGCCGCACGTGAAGGTCGACCTCGCGGCGAAGCGGATCACCGATCGCCCGAATCTGTGCCCCACGTCGCAGTCGCTGTATGATCTCTGCGATCCAGATCGTGCGTACGCGATGTTCCATGACGATTTCTACCTGCACAACCGCGTGCTGCGGGCCGCACAACGGGCCCAGGGTGAATCGATTCCCCCGACCGACTACGACGACCAGCGGCTGACGGCACCGGGAATCTTCGCGACCACGCAGATTGTCGAGCGCGTTAACGACTTCGCGAAGAAGAACGGCAAACGAGTGCTGTTCGTCCTCTCTTATGGCGCATATACGGTCAAGCAGTTCATCGAAAAGGGCGCGCGGTTCGATCAGTCGCTCGTCGACTATCTCAACAAGTCCCAACTCCCCTACGTCGATCTCATGCAGGCCCACGCGGCGGATGCCGCCCGATTCAAAGGCACCACCGACGAGACACTGGCACGCTACTTTATCGGCCACTACAACCCGCTGGGCAACCACTTCTGCGCCTTCGCCATAAAAGACGCACTCGTGCGGCTTCTCAACCCCAAGCCGCCGACGTACGCGCGCTGACGCGGACGAACTCAATCGCCTCAGAACAATGCCGAAGACTGCTCATCTGACGAGTTGCCGGGAATTTGATGACCTTGATGGCAATACGGGACCTACATTGCGCGGGAATCTTGATTCGGGTGCCGGAACGAACAACGGTCCGAGAAAACCAACGTTTGATGAATAGACGGTTTCACCGTCAAATTCAGCTTGTGGAGCGGTCAATGTCGTAAAGTCGCGCGCAACGGCGGAACGTCGCGTGTCAACCTAATGCTGGGTTTCGGTTGGCAGACGGTTAGTTGCCGGGCTCGGGCGCTGGGTTGAAAAGTGGCATTTCACAGGGCTTGGGCTTGACATTGCGCGATCGGGAACAGAAAGTCATCGGTGCCCGCTTTGTAATGCCCTCTTCGATCGGTTTGGAGTACGATCGCCCCGACAATGGAGTGTCACAACCATGTCCTCTTCAAGACGCCATAAACCACATTGACGACGCATTGGTTCTGCGCTTCTGCTTTCCAGCGTTTGCCACAGTGCGGTTGCCTTCTAAATCGTCGTAGACCCGTGGTTTCGCTGTCGTGTGTTCCGCAGGCACTTCGCATCTACGCCAACGTGCGACTCAAGAACGTTACCTGAGTCACTCAGCGGCAGCAAATGGAATGAAATCTTTCAAGGAGGATCAGACATGCTTGTCCTTACACGCGGCATTGGTGAATCGATTCACATTGGGCCCGACGTTGAACTCAAGATAATTTCGACCGGCAAGAGGGTCAAAGTCGGCGTCGAGGCACCTCGCACAATCGACATATGGCGAGGCGAGATTTTTGACGATCTGAAAAGCGAGCACGTGCCCGAACGGGATCAAGATGGACCAGGCCGGAAATCGAGATTTGCGGTTCTACTGGTCGAAGACGACCCAGTCCACGCGAAGATCATTACGCACATCCTCCGAAACACAGCCGCAGCGGAGGTGGCTGTTACACCAACCGGGGAGGAGGCGGTCCGGAGTCTTTGGAACGCGGCTGAGGTCGAAACCTTTCTCGGTCTCCCGAATCTGATTCTGCTGGATTTGGGACTTCCTGGAATGTCCGGGCTGGATGTGCTGGTGAAAATCAAGTCTGACCGGCAACTGCGGAAAACTCCCGTCGTCATCTTGAGTTCCTCGAATGAACCGTTCGAAATTGAAAGATGTCTCGAGGCCGGCGCCAACGCCTTCGTCACAAAGTCGCCCAACCACGATGAATTCCGTGCCTCACTGTCCCGAATTGCCGGCTTTTGGGGGAGCGACTGCCAAGCTCCTGAAGAATTCCGTCTGAATTGAACGGCGCAAGGAACCGTCCGCGCAGCTTTGCCATCTAGGGCAAAGGGACTCGCGCCGAATACAGACGTCTCATGAGGGGATCGTTTTGATGAGCAAGTGCTTCGTGGAAGTTCCGTGGGGGAACCGGTCAATCCGGTTCCCCCATCTGTATTCGACGAGCGATTGTACCAAAATCCACCGCAAGCTCCCTCACCGAACCAGGCACGGCCGTACCGCCAAAACACATCAACCTTCCGACTCACTGGTCAGCCGATTCCAAACTCCCCAGTACGAGGTCAAGGCGCCGATCATCTGCCGAAAATTCCCGAAATCGGTCGGTTTCACCAGGTAGCTGTTCGCGTGCAGGCTATAGGCCTTGCGGCGGTCTTCCTCGGCGTCGGAGGTCGTCAGTACCACAACCGGGATCATCCTCAAATCGCCGTCCGCCTTGAGTGTTCTCAGCACCTCGTGACCGTCCATCCGTGGCAGCTTCAGGTCCAGCAGGATCACGTTCGGGCGGGGCCGGTCCTGGTATTCGCCCTGCCGCTGCACATAAGCGAGGGCTTGAACGCCGTCACGCACGCGGTCGATCGTCCCTCGCTCGTTGCTGCCCCGGAAGCTCTTTTCGACGATCATTGCATGGGCATCTTCGTCCTCGACAAGCAACACATGAACTGCCTGGTCATCCATCACACACGCCCCCTGTGGCCTTGCGCCTAGCGACTCATTGCGGCTTCGCCAACACGGGCTGGAAACGCCAGCCAGAACGTCGCCCCCTCGCCGATTGCCGACTCGACCCACCCCCGGCCGCCGTGCTTCTCCATGATGCGTTTCACGATGGCCAGCCCCACCCCGGTTCCCTCCTTGCTTTCATCCAACCGCTGAAACAGACCAAAGATCTTGTCATGGTCTTGTTTCCCAATCCCTGGACCGTTGTCCTTTACGAACA
>JBBDVZ010000099.1:0-9254 GCA_040903115.1 Planctomycetaceae bacterium | reverse complement strand
GCTCGCCGAAGTCCCCCAATCCCTCCCTGGAAGGGAGGGGAGTTTCGATACCGCCTCTACGGTTGATACCGACAAAATAGCGACCATCCCTGGAACTATTCCTGCACGAGCGACGACCGGTGGGCCATGGCCCGTGCGACGGCGACCAGTCCCGCGACGTCCAACCCGAGATCGGCCAGCAACTCGTCACGGTCGGCATGTTCGATAAAGCGGTCGGGAATGCCGAGGCGACGAACATGCCGGGTGTTGAGGCCGGCCGAATTCGCCGCTTCGAGGACCGCTGAGCCAAAGCCGCCGCAAAGTGTACTCTCTTCGACGGTGACCACAAAGCCCGTTTCCCGCACGGCCCGCTGGATGATCTCCGCATCGAGCGGCTTGACGAAACGAGCGTTGACAACGCCGACGTCGAGCCCTTCATCGCGCAACTGTTTGGCGGCCTCGACGCAGCGGGTGAGCAGCGACCCGAAGGCGAGAAACGTGCCGTCGGTGCCCCAGTTCACAATTTCCGCGCGGCCCAACTCGATGGGGGCGAGCTTGCGTGGCACGATTTCGACTTTGCACTTCGGGTAGCGGATCGACACGGGCCCGTTGTGCGAGAGCGCGAACTGCAACATGGGCTGCACGTCTTGCTCGTCGCCGGGCGCCAGCGACACCATGTTCGGGAAGGCGCGCAGGTAAGTGTTGTCGAAGACGCCGTGATGGGTCGGCCCGTCCGGCCCGCACAATCCCGACCGATCCATGCAGAAGATCACGGGCAGATTCTGCAACGCGACTTCCTGGAATATCTGATCGTAACTGCGCTGCAAAAATGTGCTGTAGATGTCGACGATCGGACGCATGCCCGCCTTGGCCATGCCCGCGGCAAAGGCCACCGCGTGTCCCTCGCAGATACCCGTGTCGAAAAAGCGGGCCGGGAAATCGTCCCGGATTCGCCCCAGCTTGTTGCCGGCACACATCGCCGCGGTAATGACGGCCACAGTCGGGTCGGCGGACATGGCGGCATGGATGGCGTCGCTGACCGCATCGGTGTAAGCGCGCGATGAACTTTTGCTGATCGAGACGATTTCGTTGTTCTCGTCACGCACGAAAGCCGGCGGAGTGTGGAAGCCCACCGGGTCGACACAGGCCGGCTCGAAGCCATGCCCTTTTTCGGTGAAAACGTGCAACAGCACGGGGCCTTCGATGTCCTTGACCATCTGGAGATATTTGCGCAGCGACGAAAGGTCGTGCCCGTCGACCGGCCCGATGTATCGAAAACCCAACTCTTCGAACAACATGCCGCCGTGGAACAGCGTCTTCATGGCATCCTTGAACTGGATGAGGGCATGCTCGGCCGATTCGCCGACCAGCGGCAGCTTGTTCAGGAACCAGGAGACGTCTCGTTTGAGGCCGTTGTAAAACGGCGCGACGCGCGCCTTATCGAGATAACTGGCCAGACCGCCCACGCGCGGGCAAATGCCCATCTCGTTGTCGTTGAGAATGACCAGCAAGTCTTTTTTAAGCCCGGCCGCGTTGTTCATCGCCTCGAAGACGATGCCGGAAGGCAGCGCCCCGTCGCCGATGACGGCGACCGCCTTGCGGCCGTGTTCCAGCAGCAGGTCGTCAGCGGTCCTCAGGCCCAGCACGGTCGAAACGCTGGCGCCGGCATGCCCGGTCATAAACAGGTCGTACGGGCTCTCTTCCGGGTTGGGGTATCCCATCAGCCCGCCGCGTTGCCGAATCGTTTGGATCTCGTCGAACCGGCCTGTGAGCATCTTGTGCGGATAGATCTGGTGGCCGGTATCCCAGATCAGGCGATCGTGCGAGAAATCAAAGACCAGGTGCAGCGCCACGCACAGCTCGACCACTCCCAAGTTGCTGGCGAAATGGGCCGAGCGGTCCGAGACGACGTTGCACAACGCTTCGCGAATTTCGGCCGACAACTGGGTGAGTTGCTCGTCGGAGAGACCGCCCAAGTCCTTGGGCGATTTGATGCGGGGCAGGATTTCGAAATTCATTAGTGGTCTCTCTCCAACACGAAATGAGCCAGCGCGTCCAAGCGCCGACCACGCTCTCCCAGCGGCAAAATCGCCCGACAGGCGCGCTCGACGAGCTCGCAGGCCCTTTGGCGGCTCGGCTCGATGCCCAGCAGCGAGGGATACGTTAACTTCCCTTGTGTGGCGTCTTTGCCGATGCTTTTGCCCATCTTGTCGCGTTCGCCGGTGATGTCCAGTAAATCATCCGCAATTTGAAATGCCAACCCAACGGCCGTTCCATATTGTTCGAGCCTGTCGAGGACATTGGCATCGGCCCCGGCGATGCGCGCGCCGACGGTGACGCAGCTTGACAGCAGACGTCCGGTTTTCCGGCGATGGACGGCTTCAAGCTCGCTCAGCGTCGTCGCGCCCGATTGTTCGGCCTCCAGGTCGGCGACTTGGCCGCCGACCATTCCGCAGGCGCCGGCCGCCGCGGCAAGATCGCGACAGCAAGCCGCCGCCGTCGCAGCCGGTTTGACGTCCCGGGCGACAACCTCGAAGGCAAGGGTGAGCAGCGCATCTCCCGCCAGAATGGCCTGGGCTTCTCCGAACTGCACGTGGTTTGTCGGCCGTCCGCGACGCAGCACGTCGTCATCCATCGCGGGGAGATCATCGTGGATGAGCGAGTAGGTGTGCACCATTTCCACGGCACAGGCAGCCGGCATTGCGGCGTCAATCTCGCCGCCGCACGCCTCGCACGCCAACAGCACCAGGATGGGCCGCAACCGTTTGCCCCCGCCCAACAAGCTGTACGCCATCGATTCACGGAGCCGAGGCGGACAATCGGCGTCGAGGGCGAGGTATTGTTCCAGCCGGGCGTCGACGCACGCACGCAAGGTCCGCCAGGACTCTTCGAGCAACGAGGCCGCCTGACTCATTCCATCGCCTTATTCAAACGCCCCCAAGGCCGTTTTTCAGCGTGCAGCAACAGCGTATGCCATCGTATCCGAACGACTGAGCGACGAGAATACCAAGAGGCGCGGCGAGGAAGAAGAAGGGTGAGACGGAGGCTTAGGCTCGTTGCATGATCGCTAACGCCCGCACTGTCTTGTCACACGGCAGCCGTCGCCAGCAGCAGGCCGATGCGGCAGGCTTGCAGGTAGCTTTCAATGTGCAGCGATTCTTCGACGGTGTGGGGGTTCTGTTGACCGCAGCCAATGGTCACCGTCGGCAGGCCTCTCGCCGACATCCAATTCGCATCGAGGCCGCCGTTAGCGATCCTGATCTGGGCGTCGAGGCCCACCGCTGCAATCGCCTTTTGCGCCGTCTCGACGCACGGCTCCGACTCGGACAGATGAAAGGACTCGTACTTCAGGTCCGCCGAAAAATGGATGCGCCCCCGTTTGCCGTCATCGTTTGGGAGGCTGTGAGCAGCACGCTCGAATGCCTTGCGAAACTCGTCACGCAACCGGCTGCGAAACTTGGGGTCGTGGCTGCGAACTTCGGCGCGCAGCGTCAGATGCGGCGTCACGACGTTGGTCGCCTCACCCGCTTGAATGAAGCCGACATTGCTCGTACCCAAATTGCGACCCTTAACGACCAGCCCGTGCCAACCGTTTGAGACAAGGTCGGCAATGGCGCGCGACGCAATCGCGATGGCACTCACGCCGCGCTCGGGATGTACGCCGGCATGGCTGGCAATTCCGTCAATTTCAATGCCGATGCTGTAGCCACCGGTTGCGCCGACGATGGCGAACTCCGGTCCGCTGCTATCGAAGTTGAAGCAAAGCTGCGGACGCCCGAGTTTCGGCAAGCTGACGAACCGCGCGCCGTACAGCCCGATCTCTTCCTGAACCGGCCAGAAAAGCGTGAGCGGGGGATGTGGCAAATCTTGCCGGACGATTTCAAGAATTGCTCCCAGCACAATGCTCGCGCCCGCACGGTCGTCCGCCCCTAAGGCGGTCCGCCGGTCACGCGAAACGACCACCGGCCCGCGACGGACGGGCTGCGACCCGACGCACAATGGCACCGTGTCGACGTGGGCCATCAGCAGCCGCCGCGGCCCGCGCTTGGTGCCCGGCAGCTTGACGATGAGATTGCCCACCTCGCCGCCCGCGGGGCTTTTTCGGTTCACGGAATCGACGGAAACCGCGGAGCCGGATATGCCGGCTTGTGCGAGACGGTCTCGGACGAACTCGACAATCCGCCCTTCTTGGCAGCTCTTGCCGGGGATTGCCATCATTTCGACGACCCGTCGCAGGGCGGCGCTCCGGTCGATGTCGGGCAGGGCAGGGGACACGGAATGTGTCATCGGCGCCGTCCTCCTCACAATTGAAAAACGAGCCCACCGGAGCCAATCGCCGGAGGGCTCGTAAGAAGTCGTTCGAAACGTCGGCGTAGGTTTCCGCCAGGCCGATTCGTGTGACGCATCATAATGAGCGCATAGTTATAGCAACGACTGCCCGCTCCGAGGGCGAGCGATTATCGGAAAGGAAGGTCGAGTCCTAGCGTGACGGTCGAAGTCGTGCATCAGCGAGCCGCCGCCCAGCACTGCGTAACGAAGCGGCGGGTTCTTCCGTGAGGCGAGACTTACTTGAGGCGGTAGGTGCCGGTCTCGGGGTCGTGAATGATCTCTTTGGCGTTATAGAGACATTGATAGACCACATTCTTGAAGTCGCTGCTCGTGGACTTGTAACCGGTCGACAAAATCTTTTCCGTGAGATCGGCGAGAGGATAGCCTTTCTTCGTTCGCGACAGCAATTCCACCACCGTCTCGTACAGCGATTTCTCATTCCTCGGGCGCTTCCCGAATTTGCGTCCCAGCCGGCCGCCTCCACGCCGACCTTCCAACAAGGCCATCCGTTTTTCGACCTTCGCCAAGTCGCGTTCCAATTTTGTCTTTCGTCGGGATAGATTGACGAACTCCGATTTTCGTTGATCCAGCAGACGTTCTAGCTCTATGACTGTCAAATCCTTGCTGTCTTTTACCATGATGTCGCTCCGCAAAATTCCAGTGAGATGGTAGCCGCGTGACGCACCGTCGCGCCAGTATAATGGAGTCGGACCATCACGCGATTCAGCGACGCCTGCCCCTGCAGACGTTCCGCGCTGACAAGTGCTCCGACACTTCAGTATGGAATAGAGGATCGGCTGCGAGACCAACATCGTCCGCAACGTCCGCCGGAGCAACGTGTCCGTTCAGCCGAATCGAAGCGATGCGTCCTACAATTCGACTTGCCCGCGGCCCAAACGGGGCTTGTCGACGGCTTGTAGTGGGAACGGTCAGCCCGAAGTACTACGAGCGGACTTAAACATCGCTTCGAGTCATTCCAATTGCACACGCTAACCGACGCGCGAAGAAGAATCAACCTAGTTTCCGCGCGTGCTGCCAGAAAAAAGTCCCTACATGGACATCCGTTGCACACCTGCATGCGGCCAGGTTTCCAACGCGAATAGATGTCATCACGGCGCTCCCGGAGGTCGGCCGCGCCGCGGAGGCATTTCCCGATATTATGCACGACGGCCGCATTTCATGCCGCCACCTTAATCGCCTGCGACGTGGCGGCGAACGACGAACAGTCCTAGTCTGAGCGATCAAAGCGTTCTCCGACGACACACCGGGCAGCTATGAGTGAGCAAAGATCGCCGCACAGCCGGTGCGGCACCTTCTGACCGAAACTGCCGCAAAAAATGGCATGATGCAACGCCTGTGCACCGGTTGCTGGAGTCGCCTTGCCGGGCCTTCCCAACGCCACTACAATCCCTCGTTTCGCTCAAATCCAAGTCGGTATTGATCAGCAACGACGAGAGTCAGGGATGATGCGATCTCGTCTGGCATTTCTGAAACATATCTTTTGCGCCGTCTATGCGCTGGGATCGCTGCTTTGCGCGCTGGAGGTCGGACTCCGCCTTTACGACTGGAAGGCCGGCCCCTTCGCCGGCGACGATCCCGCGGCCGCCAACCTCCTGAGTACGCCGTGCCGCGTGGCGCACCATGGATTGCTCCCGCTCGAACAAATTGAGCTGCCGCATCCCGACACGGGGACCCCTGTGGTGCTGGCGACGAATAGCCTCGGACTGCGCGGGCCCGAGGTCGAAGCGCCAAAGCCCACGGGCGTATTCCGGATCGTTTGCCTGGGTGATGAGCGAACGCTCGGCCCCGGCGTCCAGGAGTCGGAGACATTCTGCGCGCGGCTGCAAGCATTGCTGCAAGAGCGCTCGCGTCTAAAGATCGAAGTGGTCAATGCCGGGGTTCCCGACTACTGTCCGCTGCTATCGTTTTTGCAGTTGAAGCATTCACTTTTAGCGCTGCAGCCCGACTTGCTGATCGTGAACTTCGACATGTCGGATATCTCCGACGACTGCCGGTTGCGACGCCACGCTCGGATGAGCGAAGCCGGAGTTCCGCTGTTGTGCAGCGATCCCTCGCTCCAGTCCCGCAGGCGGTCCTCGCCTCGCCTCGACGAGCAGTTCCTGCTGGTCCGTTGGTGTCGTCGCCAGTTGGGCGAGCTTGCGGGAACCGAGAGCCCTGCCGCCGACCAACGCGACATTCATACGCCGCAAGGCCGCTATGCGTGGCTGCGGACCAATCCGCCCGACTGGTCGATCTACATCGAGCAGGCACTCACTCCGCTAGCACAAATGGCCCAACTGGCCGAGGGGTCGTTCTCGCGCTTCTTTGTCGCAGTATGTCCCGCGCCCTGGCAGGCTTCTCCAGAAGCAACCAGTGGCAATGGAGTGCGGGCAAGTTTGGGGATCCCTGAAAAGATGCTGTTCGACAGCCGCCGACCGTTAGAAATCCTGGCAGAGTCTGCCCAAAAGCACGGCTTGGCTGTGTGCAACACGTTCGACCCGATGGTTTCCGCGCAACAACCCGAGCGGCTGTTTCTTCACAACTCGCCCGAGTTCTCACCGCTGGGACACGAGCTTTATGCCCGCGTTTTGACAGGGTACATATTGACGAATGTGCCCGGCATTTGGATTACCCCGCAAAGCGGGCCCACTGAAGACCCGCAGCTCCTGCCCGCGTCGCGCGAGGTGCGCACGTCGCGCCAGTAACACGTTGGCGCTTGACGGCGGGCTGAAGACCGCCGAACCTGTGAGCCACAGGGACCTCGCAAAGCGCGCGGAGCCATCGGGGCATCAACCTACTCCTTTCGGCGGAGCCCGGTCAAAGGCAGTGCCATGACGTCGTACGAAACCGCTTGCCATTACTTCGACAATGCAGCCCGCTTGATGGGCCTGTCGGCCAACATGGAGAAGCTGCTGTTGACGCCGGAACGCGAGGTCAAGGTTCAGGTGGCGCTCGAGCGCGACAACGGGGAGATCGGCACGTTCATTGGATACCGGGTGCAGCACGATAGCGCTCGGGGACCCCTTAAGGGTGGGCTGCGCTTCCATCCCGACGTCGATGCCGACGAGGTCCTGGCCCTGGCAACGCTGATGACCTGGAAGACCGCGATCGTCAACATTCCCTACGGGGGCGCAAAGGGGGGCATTGCCGTCAACACGCACGATCTCAGTCCCGGAGAGCTCGAGCGGATGACGCGCCGCTTCGTCGACGAGATCCACGACATGGTGGGGCCCGACAAGGACATCCCCGCTCCCGACATGGGCACCAATGCGCAGGTGATGGCCTGGTACATGAACCAGTACCAAAAATTTCACGGTTTCAATCCCGCTTGCGTGACAGGCAAGCCCGTCGAGCTGCATGGCTCCGAAGGGCGTGAGGAAGCGACCGGACGCGGAGTCGTCATCAACATGGTCGCCATGTTGGAGCGATTGAAGCAGCCTGTCGCAGGGATCACGGTCGCCCTGCAGGGGTTCGGCAACGTGGGCAGCTTCGCCGCACGCTTTCTGATCGAGCGCAGCGCAAAGATTCTGGGCGTCAGCGATGCCTCCGGCGGAACCTGGAACCCAGACGGCCTCGACATCCCGGCGCTGTTGGCTCATGCCGCAACCCGTGGGTCGGTTTCGCAGTTTGCCGGCGGCGATGCCATCAGTAACGAAGACCTGCTGGCATCGGAGGTCGACGTGCTGATACCTGCAGCATTGGGCGGAGTGCTCACCACGGAGAACGCACCGTACGTCCGCGCGAAATACATCGTCGAGGCGGCCAACAACCCCACGGTTCCCGAAGCCGATGAAATCTTCAAGAAGCGCGATATCCTGGTGCTTCCCGACGTGCTGGCGAATGCGGGCGGCGTGACCGTCAGCTATTTTGAATGGGTGCAAAATCGGCAGCACTTCAAATGGGAGCTGACCCGCGTCCGCAACGAGCTCGATCGCATCCTGATCGACAGTTTCGATAGAATTTGGAAAATCGCCGAGGAAAAAAAGGTGAGCCTGCGGACCGCTGCCTACCTGTTGGGCATCGGCCGTGTGGGCCGCGCCACTGTCCTGGGAGGAATTTGATCGCGATGACGAACCTCGACACGACGCCTCTGGTGTCGCCCATCTTTACGAACATGACCCCCGACGAGCGCGAACAGGTCGTCACGCTGCTCGAGCCCCAGACTTACCAGGCGGGCGACGTCATCCTGCGCGAGGGCGAATCGACGCAATTGTTGCGGATCATCGTCCGCGGACGCTGCGAGGTGTTCATCTTGCGCAGCGACGGCAGCGATAACCGCCTTGCCGTGCTCGAACCGGGAGCCGTCTTCGGTGAAATGTCGTTCTTTCACCCCGCTCCCCATTCGGCGACGGTCCGGGCGGCAACAGAAGTCGAAGTGATGCGGCTGTCGCGGCAGAAGTTCGACCGGCTGCACGAACTTGCGGCCGGTGCCGCCTGCAAGATCGCCGCAAACACCGCCGGAATTATTGCCGAACGCCTTCGCCGCATGGATCAATGGGTGCGCGACTTCGTCGAGAACCGCGAGGGAAAATCGCGTCCCGTCAAGGAAGAGTGGGAGGAGTTCAGGGCGAAACTGTATTCGGATTGGCAGTTCTAGCGGGCCGTTTATCGTACCACCGTGGGTGCCATGCCCACAGCTCGACTGTCTTCGACCCTGAGGCTCAGACCCGAAGGGAGCTCGCCGAAGTCCGCTTTGGGTGGGCATGCCCTCGAGGACATGGCCACGCAGAGCCGTGGCCATGGCACCCGATGCGGGCTGCGGATCCCGCGTTGACACGCTTTTCGACTTCCCCGATACTTCAAATGTGACATCGTTGCCCGGTAAATCCCCCCTTCGGTTATGTCTCTTCATGGACTGAGCCCCAGACTCTGTATACGGAACGGTCAACGTCTGCATCTCACCTCGGCAGCCTTCTCGAATGACCGATCTGCAAACCTATACGCTC
>JBBDVZ010000098.1:0-9260 GCA_040903115.1 Planctomycetaceae bacterium | reverse complement strand
TACGACGGGACCAACTATGTCGGCTGGCAGGTCCAACCGAACGGAACGTCGGTGCAGTCGATCGTCACGCGGGCGAGCGAGCAACTCACGGGCGCAGCAGTCAAGTTGATCGCCGCCGGGCGGACCGACGCGGGGGTTCACGCACTCGGCCAGGTGGCGAACTTCCACACCGAAAGTACGATTCCCTGTGAGAAGATGCGCGCCGGACTGCAAAGCTTTCTGCCGGAGGACGTCGTTGTCCGCGACGTGGCTGATGTCCCCGACGACTTTCACGCGACCTATTCCGCCTGCAAGAAGCGGTATCGCTACGTGATTCACAACAGCCGCGTCAGCGATCCGTTCACACGAAGGTATGCCTGGCGGATTGGCGCGAAGTTAGACAGGGCGGCCATGCAGGACGCGGCACAGACGCTGCTGGGGACGCACGATTTTCGCTGCTTCGAATCGCAGTTTCCCAACAAGGCAACCAGCGTGCGCACCGTGCTCGAGGCGACGGTTGCCCGCACGAACGTCTGGCGTCTGTGGGACGCGGACGAGAATTGCTCCGCGCCAGCGAGCGGCGCGGGCGATTACATCTGGTTCGACATTGTGGCCGACGGATTCTTGTACAACATGGTCCGTGCCATCGTGGGTACGCTCGTCAAAGTGGGGCTCGGCAAATGGACGGCCGCCGACGTTAGGGGGATCATAGAGCAACAGGACCGCGGCTTGGCCGGCGAAACGGCTCCGCCACAGGGGCTGTATCTGGTTCGCGTCGACTATTGACAGCGAACGGGGTGCCACTGGCGTCTCGCCAGTGCTCTTCGCGAATGTTATACGGCTGCATGCATTTCCCACACATGCAACACGACGATACCGAGCAAGATCCGTTCGGATGATGCGTACCCGATGCGAGCGTGTTCTCAATCGGGAAGAGCACGGGCAAGATGCCCGTGGCACCCGAGGCTGCTACAGCAGACCCGGCACCGGTTCGCCATCGACCAGCCGATACGGACGGCTTTGCCGGTCGTGGATTTCAGTGGCTGGGTCGACGCCGACGAGATGATAGACGCTCGCCAAAAGTCCCTCGGGCGAGACGGGGTCCGACAAAGGAGCCGATGTGATTTTGTCGGACGAGCCGAAGACGCGGCCGCCGGGAATGCCGGCGCCGGCCATCACGAGGCTATAGCAACCGGGCCAATGGTCGCGGCCGCCATCTTTATTGAATCGCGGACTGCGGCCGAATTCGCCCATCATCAGCACCAGGGTCTCGTCGAGCATTTGGCGTTCGAACAGATCCTCGATGAGCGCGGCAAACGCGTTGTCGGTGGGCGGCAGCAGTTCATTCTTTGCCCAGGGCAGATGCGGCGGGCTGGGCGGGACCGAATGGCTGTCGTAGCCTTGGCCCCCCTTGGCGTTGTCGTGACGGATAAAGTTGACCTGCACCAGCCGCACGCCTGCTTCCACGAGTCGGCGTGCGATCAACGTCGACTGGCCGAAAATGTGCCGTCCGTAGCGGTCTCGCGTCTTATCGCTTTCGGCCGAGACGTCGAATGCCAGTTGTGCCGCCGGCGATGACACGAGGCTGAAGGCCTTCTCAAAGTACGGATCGAGATTGCGAACGGCGGCCGTTTGCTCGAGGTAACTTGCCTGTCGTTCAAACTGCGCCAACAGCGCTCGCCGGTTGTCCAACCGAAGCTGTGCCACGTCGCGAACGGGTTTCAGCGAACCCGGGGAATAGTCGGCCAGATTGGGATCACTGTCGACGAGGTAGGGGTCGTGGGTCGCGCCCAGAAAGCCGCCGTACTGTCCCGGTCGCGGCATGCCGACCGGAGAGACGTACTCGGGCAACATCACGAACGGTGGCATGGTGGGGGGCGAGTCGAGCAGCGTGCTCAAGATCGAGCCGATGTGCGGACGATCCTCGCGCTTCATGGCCGAGGCTTGCACGATCGGCCGCGTCAGCCGACCGCCGGTCCAAACCAGGTAGCCGCCTTTGATGTGATCGGCTTCATCGTGGCTCATCGAGCGGACGATGGTGTACTGGTCGGCCAGCCTCGCCATGCGGGGCATGTGCTCGCAGATGGAGATGCCCGGCACGTTGGTGTCGATGGGCCGAAATGTGCCCCGAATCTCCGCGGGGGCTTGCGGCTTCATGTCCCACATGTCGAGCTGCGACGGCCCGCCGGAGAGATAGAGAATGATCACCGAGCGGGCTCGCGGGCTCGATGGTTGGCCGCCGACGTTTGTCGCAATAGCGGATGAACGATTGCCGGCAAAGGCCTGCTGCGCGCGCAACAAAGACGAAAGCGTGATGCCGCCGAAACCGATGCCGCCGACGCGCATTAACTCGCGTCGCGTCAAGCCGTCGCAGTAGCGGTTGCCCGTTCCGGCGGAAAAGCTGAGCATCAGGCGGCCCTCTACCATGCCGGCGAACCGGCATCGTGGTCACATTTCGCAAAGCCGCTGCGTCGAACATACGTTATCGGGTCGGCTCGAAGGCATCAAGAGTTGCCAATGCTTCGCCCTCGTTGCGTCAGCCGATGCGTCGTGTTCCAATACTGAAGTGTCACGAACGCTGCGGCCGCGGCGTTGGCCAGCTTATGCGAAAGTACCGTATGCTCAGTCGCATTTCTCGATTGTCGATGTTATTCGCAATCGCATTTTCAGCCGCCGTTTCATCGGCCGCCGAGCCGACCTGGAAAGCGGGAACCGCCAAAACCGTCATCACGCCGGACAAGCCGATGTGGATGGGGGGCTACGGCAGCCGCGACCGGCCCGCCGAGGGAAAAGTCCACGACTTGTGGATCAAGGTGCTCGCGCTGGAAGATGGCGACGGACATCGGGCCATCGTGCTCTCCAGCGACACGCTCGGAATCCCCAAGTCGATTTATGAGAACACCTGCCGCGCGCTTGGCGAGAAATATCAGCTCGACCGCGCGCAGATCATGCTCAACAGCTCGCACACACATTGCGGGCCGGTGCTGCGGGGGACGCTTTACGACGCCTACGAGCTCGATGACGAGAAGGTCCGTACCGAACAGTTGAAACTGATTGAAGAGTATGCCGCCGCTTTGGAAGGCAAGATTGTGGAGACCGTCGGGCAGGCCTTGTCCGACCTGCAGCCGGTATCGCTGGAAGTCGGCGAGGGATCGGCCGGCTTCGCCGTCAACCGCCGAAACAACGACGAGGCCAAGGTCCCCGAGCTGATCCGTCAGAACGCCTTGAAGGGACCGACCGATCACGCCGTGCCCGTGCTGGCTGTCCGCTTGCCCAACGGCGAGCCGAAGGCGCTCGTCTTCGCCTATGCCTGCCATAACACCACGATGAGCTTTTATCAGTGGTGTGGCGACTACGCGGGGTTTGCGCAGATGGCACTCGAAGACAGCCATCCGGGCGCGGTCGCCATGTTCACCATGGGTTGTGGCGGCGACCAGAATCCGCTGCCACGTCGGAATCTCACTCAATGCCGCCGCTACGGTCAAATGCTGGCGAGCGCCGTCGAGGAAACATTGCTGCGGCCCATGGAGACGGTGCGCCCGACCTTAAAGACCGAGTTCGAGTTCATCGATCTCAATCTGGGCGCAGCACCGACGCGCGAAGAATTGCAGCAAGCGGCCGCGGGGTCGGTCGCCTACGAGCGGCGCTGGGCAGCGAGGCTGTTGAAGCAACTCGACGAAGGCCGGCCGTTCTACCGCACGTATCCGTATCCGCTGCAGGTATGGAAATTGGGCGACAGCCGGCTCTGGATCACAATGAGTGGTGAAGCAACGGTGGAGTATTCCCTCGGATTCAAGAAGCAGTTCGGCCCGAAGACCTGGGTGACCGCGTACTGCAACGACGTGATGGCATACATCCCGTCGCTGCGCGTGCTGGAAGAGGGGCGCTACGAGGGAAGCAGCTCGATGATCGTTTACGGACAGCCCGCCCGGCGCTGGGGCAACGACATCGAGGGACTCATCAACAACGGCGTCGGCAGGCTGGTCGAACGTGTCGGCGGCCCGCCGCGAGCAGAGCCGAGCGGCCCGCCGTCGAAATGATTTGACGAACCTCGAGCCTATGGGGTTTATCCCCGCGGTCCTCGGCTATTGTCATCAAATCCGCCCTATACATTCGCGCGTCTTCGCTGCATTGGCCGAAGACCGGTGGGTTAAACCCACCGGCTCGAATTCGCATTTCAGTGGAGTGGATGTCGCCGTGTCGCGGCGGGTACAATCGAAAACCGAAACCAGGACTGCTTGGCGTCCCCGGTACAGTCACTTTGACGTTCAACACGACACCTGAGGAGATTGTTCGATGAAGCGGTATCGTCTGCAACTGGTCTTCGCGTCGCTCGTCGCGTTCGGTGTTTTGTGGTCGCCGGCTCTTGCAAAAGAGACAAAAAAGAATTCGGCCGTCATGCCGGTTCCACGTGAAGGCGAGGCGTGGACAAAGCGGCACGAGCAAATGAATGCGCGAGTGAAAGAGGGGAGCGTCGACGTGCTCTTTATCGGCGACTCGATCACGCAGGGCTGGGAAGCCAACGGCGCCAAAGAGGTTTGGGAAAAATTCTACGGAAATCGCCGCGCCGTAAACCTGGGAATCGGCGGCGATCAGACGCAGCACGTTCTGTGGCGGCTCGACCACGGCAACCTCGACGGCATTGCACCCAAGGTCGCCGTGATGATGATCGGGACGAACAACTCCGGCAGCAACACGTCGGAGGAGATTGCCGACGGCGTTACCGCCATCGTCAAAAAGCTGCACAAGAAGCTGCCGGAATTGAAAATCCTGGTGTTGGGGGTCTTTCCGCGCGGCGCCAACGACGACGACTCGAAACGGCAAGTCAATATGAAGGCCAACGCCATCATCGCTAAGCTGGCCGACAACAAGACCGTATTTTACCTCGACATCGGCGATAAGTTCCTCGAGAGCGACCGCACTCTCTCGAAGGAAATCATGCCCGATCTGCTGCATCTCAGCGCCAAGGGATACACCATCTGGGCCGAGTCGATCGAACCGACGATGAAGAAGCTGCTCGAGGAGCAATGATCGCGAACGGCAAATTGAGCAACCGTGCCCGACCGCGCTGGGGAAAGGACGGGCAAAATCATGGTGGGCAAAATGATCTTGTCCACCATTTTCGCACCAGATGTTATCGCACCCCTTTCGCGGTTTCCTGAAGCGAAGTCAGAGGGCCCGCGAATCGCACGAATGCGCACGAATCGAAGTGACATTTCCCGGTCTTGATTCGCGTCATTCGTAAAATTCGTGGGCCAAATTTCTGCATTTGTTCGGCCCCAAGTCCGAACGATGACGGATGCCAAGTCGCATGGATCCCCGCTATCGCATCGCAGATACGAGCCAGATCATCAGCCCGGGCATCGTGCTGTTTCGCGAGATTCTCGAAGAGAATCTCGACAAAATGATCGCAATTGCCGGAAAGCCCGGGCGATTGCGACCTCACTGCAAAACGCACAAGATGCCGGAGGTGACCCGGCTCGAATTGCGCCGCGGCATCAGCAAGCATAAAGCTGCCACCATTGCGGAAGCCGAGATGCTTGCCGATGCCGGCGTTAAGGACATCTTTCTGGCCTACAACCTGGTGGGCCCGAACATCGCGCGCGCAGTGCGGTTTGTTGAAAAGTATCCGGATGTCACATTTTCGGTGACTGCCGATCATTCCGGACCAATCGCCGAGCTCAGTCGCGCGATGGCCGCCGCCGATAAGTCGATCGACGTTTTGCTCGACATCGACACGGGTCAACACCGCACGGGGATTGCCGTCGGCTCCCAGGCACGCGATCTGTACCGGCAAATCGCATCAAGCCAAGGGCTCAAACCCGGCGGGCTGCATGTTTACGATGGGCAGCATCACCAGTCGTCGCGAGACGAACGCCGCGCTGCGGTCGACCAGGAGTGGGCGAAAGTGGTCCAGTTCCGCGATGAGCTGCATGGCGCCGGCTTGCCCGTCCCGCGGATCGTCGCCGGCGGGACGGCGTCGTTCCCGATCTATGCGGAAAAAGACGATCCGACGATCGAGCTTAGCCCAGGCACATGCGTCTTCAACGACGCCGGCTACGGCAGCCGGTTCGCCGATCTCGACTTCGCGCCGGCTGCCTTGCTGCTGACGCGCGTCATCAGCCGGCCGACGGCAAACCGCATCACGCTCGACCTGGGCTACAAAGCGGTCGCTTCGGATCCTCCGATGGGCTCTCGCGTTGTATTTCCCGATCTTCCCGATGCCAAACAAGTGCTGCAAAACGAGGAGCACCTTGTGCTGGAAACCGACCGCGCGGGCGAGTTTAAGCCCGGCGACGAGCTGCTGGCCATCCCGTGGCACATCTGCCCGACGTCGGCCTTACACAAAGACGTAGCCGTTATCGTCGACGGCCGATTGGCCGAACGCTGGACGGTGGGGGCACGCGACCGGAAATTGACCGTGTAGGGTGAAATCAGAAGCACGAATGACGAAAGAAGCACGAAGCACTAAGGAAATACTGTTCCGGCGTTCGTCATTCAGACTTAGGGCTTCGTGCTTCGGATTTCTTTCGTCATTCGTGCTTTCACTTCTTTTCGACGACCCAAATATTCCGATACCGAACCGGGTCGCCGTGGCCGTGATCTTGCAGAAAAAACGGGCCCGGGTGCTCGTCCATGCGGCCGCCGCCGGGCGTCGCGTGCGGCAACTTCAGCTCGTGGATCTTCACGCCGTTGTGCTGAATGACCGCCACCGCAGGGGCAACCTTTTTGTCCCCTTCGAACTTGGCGGCTGTGAAGTCGATGTCATAAGTTTGCCACGACAAGGGGGGCAGGCACATGTTCACGGCAGGTTTCGCGATCTGGTAGATGCCGCCGCATTCGTTGTTCTCTCCCGAGAGCCCGAACGAATCGAGCACCTGGACTTCATACTGGTCGAGCAGATACACGCCGCTGTTGCCGCGATCCTGGCCGCGTTCGACAGGCATGAACGGCGTGCGGAACTCGATGTGCAGGGTGAAACTGCCGAAGGGTGATTTCGTTTTCGCGGGCACGCCCAGAAGGATTTTTTCTTCGAGATGGCCTACTTCCCACTGATCGACGTTCGTGCCGTCGAACAGCACGACGGCCCCTTCGGGGGGCTTCGCTCCGAGGGTGGGAGACTTGCGCTCGACCTTTTTCATCTCGAAGGCGACATTGTCTTCGGCTTTGCCACGGAAGACGCCGTCGGCGATTGTGCCGGTGAAGTTCTTGCCGGTGAACGCTGTTTTGCCGTCTTTGGTTTGGCCCTTCAGCTCCACTTTAGTCTTGCCGCTCCAGCCGGCGCCGGGCAGGCCCATTTCATAAAGGACGGCGTCGAATTTTCCGTCGACCAATGCGATCACCTGCGCGCCCAGCTTAGCCGCCTTGCCGATGGTGCCCTCATACTCTCCTTGAATGGCAAAATCCGGCCCCGCTTTATTCGCATCCACAAACGAGACTTTCATTCGACGTTCTTCTCCATGGGAAAGGGCTGCCAGGACCAACATCAGAATCGCAAACGTGGCCGGCCGGATCGTCAGTTTCATCGTTTGTGTCTCCTGGTGGATGCTAACAAGAAAGACCCTTCCATCGACGCACTTCTTCCCATCGTAGCCGTACAGCTTAAACGGTTGGAGCCGCGAGTGCTAATTCAAAGGCAGAATCGCGTCTGATCGCGGCGGCGACTAATTCGAGGCCCGGCAGCGACCCATCTCCAAACGCCGCCGGCGGGCATTGCTTGCATCTTCGACAATGGGCGACCATGCTTCAAGTGCCGTTCCCGGCGACCGAATCCAGATGCAATCCGCGCAACGGAGACACCGCAAAATGTCGAGCAGAGCAGCCACCGAATACCGGTACGAGAAACTCACCTGGCCCGAAATCAACGACGCCGTCGCGCTGAAAAAGGTCTGCATCATACCCTGCGGAGCGGTCGAGCAGCACGGGCCTCATCTCCCGCTCGACGTCGATTTGGTCTGCCCCGGCGGCATCGCCCGGGGGGCGGGAGAGCGGCTGCGCGACAAAATTCTCATCCTGCCCACAATCGCCTACGGATACACGGGGCACGTGATGGATTTTCCGGGCACCATCAACACGCATTACGAGACGTTCATCAGGCAGGTGCTCGACGTCACCAAGTCGCTCGCCTATCACGGATTCAAAAAGATCATCCTGCTGAACGGACACGGATCGAACATGCCGAACCTCGACCTGGCGGCTCGGCGGACGAACCTCGAGACGGACGCCGAATGCGTGTTGGTCGCCTGGTGGCTGCTGCTGACCGTCGACAAAAAGTTTCTGCCGTCGTGGCGGGAGAGCAAGTTTCCCGGCGGCTGCTCGCACGCCTGCGAGCTGGAAACGTCGCTGTACCTCTACCTGGACGAAGACAACGTCCGCAAAGACAAAATCAAGAGCGGCACGATCTCATTTAACGAAGAGAACAACCCGTTCAACTGGGTTGATTTGCTGAGCGCCGGACCGGGCTCGCTCATCTCCTGGACGAGCAGCTATTCCGAGACCGGGGTGCTCGGCGACGCCGAGAAGGCGACCAAGGAGAAAGGCGAGCGGGCCTACAACGAATCGGTCAAGCAGCTTTGCGCGTTCGTCGAGTATTTTCAAAAACGGCCGATCGACGTCCGCCACAAAGAGCAGCGCCCGAAACCGACGATGCCGATTCCATGGGGGCAGCGCGATTCGGAATAAGGTCTGTCAAGGCAGTTCTCAAGAGGCTCGGTCAAAAACATCCTGATCGCACGCGACGCCTTGAGCTTTCGCCTTCGCCGACAAACGTTCTCGCAATGATCGAAACTGTTGCAAGAAAAGGCGTTGTTTAATGGCCCGGCCGACCACCTCATCTGCCGGAATCCCTTCTTTTCGAGAAAGATCGTCTAACGCCTCTTTGAGGTCTGCGGGAAGCGTAATGGTGATTGGTTGGTCCATTCGAATGTTTCACTCCGGCTTGTCTTACCCGGCCCTGGCAATTAGGGAAACGAATGATTGCGCGTTTGCCGCCGACAACGTCACGGCGCGTCAGCAGCACGACTAAGGAGCCATCTTGCCAGCGCCTCTCTGATCAAGCCAACGTTTCAGCGAAGCTTGGCTTTCTCCCGATGCCTTGCCAGCCAATAGATTCTCGACGCTGATATCTTCGTCCAGTTCGGGCCAATGGATTCCCTGGCCGCTTCCAACCATCCGCCAGTTTTGACGCTCGACAGCCGTCGCGTGCGTCAAGCGCGGATACCAAGCTAACGGCACCGAAATCGCGCGCCCGTCCGACAGCTCGACGGACAAAACGTCGGCCT
>JBBDVZ010000097.1:0-9282 GCA_040903115.1 Planctomycetaceae bacterium | reverse complement strand
CCTCAAGTTGGCGGGCCGTCTCGATCCCACCTACGAGACGATGCTCAACGTGATGACGACGCAGATCGGCGTCCTCATTTCGAACCCCAAAGTCGACGGGGTCGATCCGAAGGGCGACTGGTTCATGGTGATCTTTTCATCCGGTTCCGCGGGCCCCCCAGCCGTTGCGTTCGGCATTCCCTTTAGCGACGAGCAAAAGTTGAAGTCGGCGACCGTCGGCAACTTCACCTTCGTCAAGCACGAAAAGTACCTGTTCTACAGCGAGGACGACAGCGCGGCTCAGAAAATTCAAAGCCGCGTGAAAGACGAGGGTCAATCGATCGTCTCGCAGATCGATCGGGCGTCTCAGGCGCTGATGAATCGCTGCGATCTCTCGATCTATCTCAACATGAAACAGGTCAACGAACAATACAAGCCCGTGCTCGATATCGCCTCCGAGGAAATCGACAAGGCCATCAACGAGTGGAAGACGCTCGTTCCCGCTGAACCCGAGCTCGACTTGGAACCTGTCTTCGGAATGTACGGCGAGATGGCGCACGCCGTCCTGCAAGCGGTGCGCGACACCGAAGGTTATGCGTTCGGGGTCGAGGCGAGCCTTCGGGGCGCCAACATCGAGCAGTACGTGCGATTGGCCTCGGGGTCGTCGACCGATATTTTCCTGCAATCGCAGACGACTTCGGACATGAAAGACCTCGAACGCCTGCCCGCCGACAAGTTGATGTATTTCGCACTGCACGGCGACTTCACCGCTCTCACCCAGTGGAGCACGAAGTTCGCCACCGCCATGATGCAGGACGAAGAAGACAAAAAGGCAATGCAGGAAGCGCTCGCAGTGCAATCAAAAATCAAGTACAGCGGCTACCAGATGTCGTTCGGCCTGGGCTCGCCCGAGCAGGGAGCGCTGCAGATGACGATGGTGACCAAGGCCGAGCCGACCGACCTGGTTCGCGAAATGACCCGCAAGACGGCCACATTAATGCAGAAGATGAACCTGGGCGGAGGCAACCAGAAACTCGAGCTCGAGCTGAAACCCGACGCGGAGAAATACGGGCGCTACAACGCCGACGTGCTCACCATGAAAATCGAAACAGAAAAGGCCGAGAACGATCCGTTCAATATCCAAGAGCAAATGGACAAGATGATGACGGCCATGTACGGCCCCGACGGCATGACGCAGCGCATTGTGTACACCGGCGATCGCACGATTCAAACGCTTGGCGGCGGCAAGGACACCATGGAGGAGGCACTTAAGGCCCTCGACGCGGTGCGCCCGACCGACGCCAAGAGTTCGCCACTCCAGCAAACGCGCGCGGCACTGCCCGAGAAAACGAACATGCTGTTCTTTATCGACGTGCCCGGACTGGCGACGCGGGCCGCCACGTTACTTCTCGAAGGCGCCCAAGGGTCGGAGAACATGACGTTCCAATTCCCCATCGATGCCGAGGCGTTGAAGGGCCTTGACATCAAGCCGTCGTACCTCGGCAGCTCGCTAACGGTCGGCACGGCAAGCATTGCATCGACGACGTATATTCCCATCGAGCAGATTGAAGGCATCAACAAGCTGATTGGCTTGTTCCGCTCCGCAACGCCGGCCCCTGCACAACCCTGAGCGGCGACGCGGACTTCACGCCGTACAACGCTGGAAACCCGAACGCGGGCAGGTTACAGTTTTAATCGCTCGACGCGGTGGTCGTTCGACGTAATTGCCCCGCGACGTGACAAATCGGTTTCGGCACACCCTCCAGTTTCGAGGATTCGGCAGCCATGGCGCAAAGTGATTATCCGCTCCAGAGTCCGACACCCAAAGAAAAAGTCACCGTTGCGGTCACGCCGGCTGCGCAAGCCGTCGTCGTGAAAGAAGCTGCGGCGCCGAAGAGAATCTTTTTGGTGTCTTACCCGAAGATTGTGTTTCTTTACCCCACGTTGATCGCCGCCCTCCTCGCCGGAATTTACATGGCAATCGCCGGCCCCGATTTGGAGCGCAACGACACGCGCATTGTGAACTTGATATTCTTGATGGTGTTGGGACTCAATCTCGTCGTGCTGTCGTTCGATTTTCCCCGCACAACCTCGCTGACGCTGTTCTTCGCGCTGGCCGCCATCGGCGTCGCGCTCTGGTTCCTGTTCTATACCAAGCCCGAATGGTGGCCGCTCATCGGCAACTTCTTGAACCGTCTGAGGCCGTTCGCCGATTCGACGTTTTATTTCATCTTTGTGGCGTTTCTGCTGCTGATTTACGTGGCGGTGTTTCTCGGCGTGCAGTTCGATTACTGGGAAGTGCGGCCGAACGAGTTGCTGCACCATCATGGCTTCTTGAGCGATCTCGAACGCTTCTCGGCCCCTAACTTGCGCATCGACAAAGAAATCAACGACCTGTTCGAATACCTGCTGATGGGCTCCGGGAGGCTCATCCTGCATCCCAGCAACGAACGCCGCGCAATCGTGCTCGAGAACGTCTTCTTCATCAATCGCAAAGAGCAAGAGATCACGCGGATGCTGGGCGCCCTGCAGGTGCAGATGCGCACGGACAGCGACCAGTGAAAGGAGACGCGGAGAGGGGGAGACGCGGCGACGCGGGGAGAAAACCGCCGCATGCCTGCGGCATTGCGGCTAAACTCCGCTCAAATTCGCAAACTGAACACTGAAAACTGAAAACTGGCTCACTTCTTCCTCAGCAGCGCACTGCGAATCTCCCGCTTGTCGGCCTGCTTTTTCAGCTTCTCGCGCTTGTCGTGCAGCTTGCGGCCTTTGGCGACTGCGACTTTGACCTTCACAATCCCGCGCGAAAAATAGACCGCAAGCGGGATCATCGTCAGCCCCTGTTGGCTGGCCGATTCCGCGAACTTGGCGAGCTCGCGTTTGTGCAGCAGCAGCTTCCGCGGCCGCTTGGGCTCGTGATTCATCACGGTCGCCTGCGGGTATTCGGCGATGTCGCAGCCGATCAGCCACAGTTCGCCATCCTTGAGCCGGGCATACGCCTCGTCGATGGAGATTTTCCCGTTGCGAATGCTTTTGACTTCGCTCCCCGTCAGCGTGACGCCGCATTCCAATTCATCGAGAATATCGTACTCATACCGCGCCTTGCGATTGCTGCAAACGGACCGCGAATTGGGATCGTGGGGATCGGGTTTTTTCTTTTTGCCCATGGCGTCAACCTTCGGGACGCAGTTTTCAGTGTTCAGTTTTCAGTGTTCAGTTTAAGGAATGCAAGCGTCCACGGCTCGCTCGCCGGGACTGAAAACTGAACACTGAAAACTGAAAACTTGATTTTCCCCAGTGGCCTGCCCTTCTCTGTGGGGGTATGCTGAACAAGAACTTCATTCTCCGAAAGGCTCTTCCATGCGAATTCTCATCGGCTGGGATGACCCCGCCGAGGCGGAATTGATTGCTTTGTACTTGAACGCCAACGGCGACAACGAAGCCGTTGTCGCGGCCGACGTGAACGGCCTGCTCGCCCGCGCCAATGGCGAAAGCACGTGGGACGTCATCATGCTGACGACCACGGCGCCCGACAGTGAGACCGCGTTTCAGACGTTTCAAAAACTTCGCGCATCGCAGCCGGGCTGCCCCATTGTGGGCGCCTGCAAAACGACCGACGTGTATCTGCTGGCGCGGTTTATCACCAACGGGCTACGCTCGTACGTGCTGCGCGACGTGGGCGGAGATTTCGTCTTCCTGCTGCAATCGACCCTCGAAAGCACGGTGCAGGCGGTGCGTGCCGAACGCGAGCAGCGGATTGCCGAACGCATGCGCGAAGAGATCGAATCGGTCCGCCAGTTCCAGGAATCGATCTTGCCGCAGGAGCTGTACACGCCTCCCGGTTACCGGATTGCCGCGTGTTACGAGCCGTCGCAAATCCGCGAGATGGGCGGGCGGCCCGTCATCTTGGCCGGGGGCGACTACTACGACGTCATCGCGCTCGATCGCAAGAGCGTCGTGTTTATCATCGGCGATGCGGCGGGCCACGGCATGCGCGCCTGCATGTCGATCATGGCACTGCAAACGCTGATGCAAATGATCCACAACAAAAAGTATCGCAAGACGGCAACCTTCGTCGAGGAGATCAACCGGCGCTTCTGCTCTCACAGCGTCTGCCATCGCGAAGGCAGCCTGGTCACGCTGCTGTACGGCATCCTGCGATTCGATCGACACGAGCTGCAATGGACGTCTGCTGGCCATCCGCTCCCCTTGCTGCATGACCGTCAAACGGGCGAAGTGGCGCCGGCGGCGCATAACCACATCTTCGGCGCGCCGCTGGGCGTCGATGCGGCAATGCGGTATCACTCGTTTACCACCAGGCTTCCCCCGTCAAGCCGCTTGCTGCTTTACACCGATGGCTTAGTCGAGGCGTATGCCGACGGGGAGACGTCGCGGTTGTTCGGCGTCGACGGCGTGGCACAATCGATGCGTCAATCGGCCGAGCTGCCCGCCGAGCGCGCACTGCGGGCGCTGCTCGATGCATCGCACGATTTCACCCGCGGCTCAGGCCGCCACGACGACACGTCGGCACTGTTGCTGGAGCGCGCGTGAAATCGACGTTCAAGACGCTCGAAGTCGGGTGCCACTGGCGTCTCGCCAGTGCTTCTGCCGATGAAGCATTCGTTGTCGTTACTCATAATCGTTCGCAAAAGCTTGTGCGTCCTTGACGTGGTGACAGTTAATGAAATCTGTAGGCCCATCACGTTCGAGAAGAGCACTGGCGAAACGCCAGTGGCACCCCGCGCGGCGGTCTCGTTCAACCAACTTTGTCATTCGTCCGTCGTGCTTCGATTGTCGGGCGAAAGTGATGGATGAATGTTGCGCTCAATCCCGATTGCGGCTAGCGAGTTCTTCAGGCTGCGCAACAGCAATCCGCTGTCCATGCCCAGTCCGAGCATGCGAAATCCCTGGTCCCGCCGTTCGCAAAGATTTTCGTTGCTGGTGACCATCACGCCGCAATGCTTGCCGTGGCTGTGGATGACGTCGCGGCAGTCGAGTATCTGTCGGGCGACTCCCGGGCCTTCCCATTGGCCGGCATGGCCCGCCGTCGAGGAAAAATCGGCCGGGCCAAAAAAGAACACCTCGGGGCCGTCGACTTCACACAGTTGCTTGACGTTACGGGCCGCCGTCACGGTTTCGATGATCGGAATCACCAGCACGTGATCGTTGGCTTCGGCGACGCTCTCGGCCAGGCACTGCCCCCACGCTGTCGCTCGTTCACCGCCGATGCCGCGCACTCCCTTGGGTGGGTAGTTGGCGAACGATACCACTTGCCTGAGCTGCTCGGCCGTTTCAACCCACGGCACGACGATGCCGTCGGCGCCGATGTCGAGGGCCCGCTTGATGAGGCCGATGTCGATTTGCGCAATGCGAACGAGAGCGACAGTGTCGCTGCGAACGGCGGCTCGAACGTGATCCAGGATTTCTTTCCAATCGAGATGCCCGTGTTCGGCATCGATCACAACCCAGTCGAGGCCCATTGCCACCGCCATCTCGGTGATGCTCGCCGACTCCAGCGTCACCCACAAACCCAGCACCAGCTCGCCCGCCGCCAGCTTCTCCCGAAATCTGCCAATCGCGACTGTCTTCATGAGGAATCGCCTTTGCCAGGGTCGACCAGTGTTTTACGAGTCTTGTCGATGCCGTCCGTCAGGACAATCACCGGAATGAAGAAAATCGATAAGGAACCCAGGAATTGAGAAAAATTAACTGTGCCTTTCTCCTGGCTTCCTGGGTTCCTCATAAAATCTCTTCTCTTAGTTTCGCGAATAACATGTCGCTACTCCACGCGAGCGATAACTCCGCCCAGCGCGCGTTCCATTCCTGAATCCGTCTCCAGCAGGAGTGCGCCGTCTATGTCAATGCCGCGGCAGACGCCCACTGTCATCCGTGGGCCGCTTTGCAGGTGGACGGTGCGTCCATGCAGGATACATCGCGACATCCATGCGGACCGCAGGGCGGATTGTTCGCCGAGCAGCAATTCGAGCGAGCGCGCAAGCTCCAGCAGCACTCGAATCAACACTTCGGCCGGGTCGAAGCGCTCGCCGGTTGTGTCGGCCAGCGACGTTGCCAGCGGCCGTAGTTCCTCGGGAGCGTCTTGAAACGAATTGTTCACGTTGATGCCGATGCCGACGATCAGGCACTCGGGCTTTTGAGACGGAACATCGACCAGAATTCCGCACACTTTCCGCGCGCCCAGGAAGACGTCGTTCGGCCACTTCAAGCCGAACTTGTGATTCGGCAACGCTTCATCCAGGGCCTGGCAGACGCCGAGTCCGGCGGTCAGCGAGATCTGCGGCCGGCGATCCGCGGACAGCCGAAGCGCGCCCGCGTCGAGCACGAGCGAGAAGGTGAGCGCTCCGGGGCCCGACCACCAACGGTTGCCGCCGCGTCCGCGTCCCGCCGTTTGTCGTTCGGCGAGGATCAGCAAAGGAGCGCTGAAGCGGCCTTCGGCGATGAGCTCGACGGCCCGGTCGTTTGTCGAAGGCAACTCGCGATGAAACTCGACCTGCGTGACAAACGTCTCGTTCTGAATCCGTCGGAGGTGTTCGGGGAGGAAGATAGCGGAGGACATGTCAACCACGGCAAATATGCGGAACGGTCGCTGAGAGCTTGGACACCTCACATCGATGACCGCGCGGGTGCCACGGGCTCCGCCCGTGTCCTCCGCATTCGAGACACCGGCGATGAAAACAGGAAAACCAAGCACCGACCGTTGAGAGCGTCACATCGATGACCGTTCCTTGTCGCGGCTGGCCTTCTTGACGCCTTTGTCGACGTTATCGACGAAGCGGTCGACTTCGTCGATGCCGCGCTCCAGCAGCCCGTAGCCGTCAATTTCAATCTCTTCGAGCTCCCCGTCTTTCATGACTTGGGCCAACGCTTCAAGCGACGCCGACTGCTGCTTGAGGGTGCGAGCGGCTTTGCGGACGTCCTCGAGACTGATCGTGCGCTTCCGCGATCCCCCCGTAACCGGCTGAGCCTTACGCTTGGCCATCCCGCATCCTCTGTGGCGTAAACCGAGTCGACGATTAGCTTTTTTTGCAGATCGCGTCGATGTTGTCAACTGCCTGCGATGATTTTGTCAAGAATTTGTGTTTTTATAATCTTTTTATTAAAAGTTAATATTATTTCTTGATAACTTTTACGGGTTGCGTAGAATCAGCCTGTTCGGATCGCGAGGAGCACTCAATGGACGAGCCAGCCGCGCCAAAGCAGGAAACATGCTTGATCGAGGGTTGCGGGAATGCGGCGAGGTATCGCGGGCTGTGCCGGCGATGCCATCAAAGCGCCCGCCGCGCCATCGCCGCCAAATTGGTCACCGAGGCGCAGCTCGTCGAGGAACGACTGCTGCTGCCGTCGGTCCGCGGGTGCCGCAAAACCAAATCACCGTGGCGCGTTCAATTCGAACGAGCCTGTGGGAAGCAAAGCTGAACCACCCATTTACAGAGTCAGGACGCGACAGAGAATTCAACATGACGGCCGTCGAATTCCGCAAGCAGCTTTCCATCTTCGTCCCGCTCTCCGACTGGCGGGCCATCCGTGCGGAAGCGGCCCGTCAGAACGTTTCCATGACCGAGCTGTGCCGCCGCTGGATGCGGCCCGAGATCGACCGGCTGAGACGGGAGGGGCAACAATGATTGTGGACGTTCATTGGATCGTTCGCCGCGACCTGCCCGCCATCGTCCGGATCGAACGCGAAAGTTACGCCTACCCCTGGAGCGAGGCGGACTTTCTCGACGCGCTGCAACAGCGCAACTGCATCGGGGTGGTGGCCAGGCATCGCGAAACCGTCGTCGGCTTCGCCATCTACGAGGCCCGCCGCCGTACGATCAAAATCGTCAACCTGGCGATTGCGGCGTCGATGCGCCGGCAACGCGTCGGCTCGCAGCTCGTCGGTTTCCTGAAAGACAAGCTGTCGCGCGACGGCAGAGATCAGATTGTGACGTTCGTCGGCGACGATAGCCTCGCGGCGCAGCTCTTTTTGCGGCAGCAGGGCTTTCGCGCGACGGCCATCGTGCGGAACTTCTACAACCAGCACGACGGCGACGCGTACGTCATGCGTTACGGCCTGTCCGACCCGAACCCAACATTTCAAAACCAAAACCGCGTCTCCCGATATTTCGACATGGAAGTGTGATCGCGAAGTGGATTGAGGAAGATTTTGAGGAACCACGAGACACGAAGGGCATAAAGAATTCAAAGCATCAGACAATGAATTGTGATGACGCGAGACAATGCCAACCAGCGCTGAATGCCTTTTTTCTGCTTATTCTTAGTGTCCTTTGTGCCTTCGTGGTGAATATCCACCTTTCTTATGCGGGAAGCCGGCATGCGGCTCGTTGCTGTTCGACAACATTTGCGTCGCCTGCGCCGTCGAATTCTCCAACTCGACGCAATGGTTGGCGAATTGCTGCTGCCCGATTGCGACCGGGCCCTCGCGGCCGTCGGAGCTGCGTTGGCCCAGCCGAATGATGCCGACGTCGTACGCGAGCAGCTACTCGAGTCGGTGATTGTAGACGTTCGGCGCACAACGCAGATGCACCCGTGGGGATCAACGATGGTTCGCGAGCCGTTGGTGGAGAGCGAGTTGACGCTCGACATACTTGAAATTCCCATCGAGACCGACGGGCTTCCCCACTCGTTGAGCGCCGTCTTGACTAGAAGCTGTGCGTCGCTCGATTTGGATTTCGAACTTCTCCGTGTCAAGCGGGAGGCATCGGCGAAGGCCGCCGTTTACCGCGCCCGCTTGAACGCCATCCGCACAATTCCGGATGCGATTGTCATGTAGCAAGTCGACGGCGTGAATCAGTCCGCTTTTTCAGGAAACGATGCGCAATGCCGGGACTAACCAGAAAATGCCGCGAAGGCGAGGCCTTCCGCGTCGGAGAAGCGACGATCCGCGTTGTGCGGACGGGGCGGAAAGCGGTGATCAACATTATCGCCCCGCCCGACGTGCGCATTGAGCACGTGGCCGCCGATGGAAACGCGGTGAGCGGGGTGCCTGGGGTCACGCGGCCAGCGTGCCCCCAGGTCGATGATTCTGGGGGCGAGCCTATCGGCTCGACCCCAGCCACCCTCGATGCGTAATAGACATCGGCGCGCGACGTATTGACACGCGCGGGCTACTAACAACACTCGCACGCATCACATATTTCGACGGGCAAGAGCCCGGCTCCGACGGCTGGTTGAAGCGACCATCGTTTCACCACGTTCCACGGAGCCGGGTTCTTTTTTTGGAAAGGGGCTCTCTTGGAACTCGCTCAATGGGTGAAAGAACTGGGACTGCCAGTCGGCCTGTTG
>JBBDVZ010000096.1:0-9292 GCA_040903115.1 Planctomycetaceae bacterium | reverse complement strand
TGCATGTCCCGTGACGAGGTGGCCCGCTTCTATCGACGTCACGGCGGTTATCTCGCGCTCCTGTATATGCTGGCGGCGGCCGATTTTCATCATGAGAATGTGATCGCCGCGGGGGAGCATCCCGTCCTGATCGACCTGGAAGCGCTCTTTCATCCTCAAGAGCCACCACCCGAAAAACCGACTTCCGACCACGCCGTCGGCCAGGCCTTCGACGAATCGGTGCTGGCGGCCAGTCTCCTTCCACTCCGCGAGCGTTCGCACGGACGGTCGGAAGACTACGACATGAGCGGGATGGGGGCCGAGCCGGGCCAGAAGCTCCCCTGGCGCTACCCGACGTGGGAGGGCCTGGGGACTGATGAAATGCATCTCGTTCGGAAGGACGACGTGATTGACTCCGCCGAACACCTCCCCGCATTGAACGGCGTCGCCGCCAGACTGTTGGATTTTGTCGATGAGATTGAGGGCGGGTTCCGCGAAATGTACGAACTGCTTTACACGCAGCGCGCCGAGTTACTCGCACCCGGTGGTCCGCTGGACCGGTTTGCCGCAGACGAGGTGCGCGTCATTCTGCGTGCCACCAACCGCTACGGCGAACTGCTGGACGAGGGCTGTCATCCCGATTTGCTCCGCGACGCGCTCGATCGCGACCGGCATTTCGATCGCCTGTGGGAGGAGGTCCAGATGCGGCAGATGCTGGAGGCTTTGGTCCACGCCGAAGTCGAAGATCTCTGGAACGGCGACATCCCGCTTTTCACCACGCGGCCGCAATCGCGCGACCTGTGGAATAGTACGGGCCGGCGCTTTGCCGACGTTCACCACGAATCGGGAATGGAATCGGCCCGGCGTAGAATCGCGGGGCTCGGCGCCGACGACCTCGAGCGCCAGACCTGGTTTCTGCGTGCCGCGCTGGCAACGTTGCCCAACGACGACATCGGCGCACGTTCGGGATACCACTTGGTCGAAGGCGGTTCAGGCGTTGATCGAGAACGCCTGTTGACGGCTGCTCGGGCCGTCGCAGATCGCCTTGAAGAGGAGGCTTTGCGCGGGACCGACGACGTGAACTGGATCGGCCTGACGCCTGCCGACGAAGATCGTTGGTCGCTTGTGCCGCTGGGAACCGATCTCTACGACGGCCTCCCGGGTGTCATCCTGTTTCTTGCTCATCTCGGCAAGATCACTGCCCAGGAACGCTACACCGGACTGGCCCGTGCGGCATTCAAGACGCTGCGCCGCCGGCTCGCACCCGACAAGCGGCAAAAGGCTGTCGGATCAATTGGCGGATTCAGCGGCTGGGGCGGCATCATCTACACGCTGGCCAACCTGGCCGTTGTGTGGAATGAGCCGCAACTTCTCGCCGAAGCCGAAGCACTGGTCGCTGTCCTATCCGACCTCATCGCACAAGACAAGGAACTCGACATCATCAGCGGTGCGGCAGGCTGCGTTGCCGGCCTGCTGTGTCTTCACGAATTGAAGCCTTCACGAACGGTCCTGGCCGCCGCGGTGCAGTGCGGCGAGCATCTGCTCTCACGCGCGCGATCGATGCCACAAGGTCTCGGGTGGGATCCGTCTCAGTCGAGGGCGACACCCTTGACCGGTTTCTCACACGGCGCTGCCGGCATCTCTTGGGGGCTGGCGAAACTCGCCACTCAAACAGGCGAGGAGCGGTTTCGCCAAGCGGCATTGGAGGGGATTGCCTACGAGCGGAGCCTGTTCCTGGCCGAGGAGGGTAACTGGCCCGACCTGCGTCCCGACGAAGACTCGGCCGTTGAATCGAGCGCGCCGTCGCCCTCGTGCATGACCGCCTGGTGCCACGGTGCGCCGGGCATCGGGCTCGCCCGACTCGGTTGTCTGCCGCATCTTGACGACCCGATGCTCCATTCCGAAATTAAGGTCGCGCTGGGTACAACGCTGCGATCAGGATTCGGACGCAATCACTCTCTGTGTCACGGCGACCTCGGGAACCTGGAACTCTTGCTGTGCGCCGCCCGCGAGTATCCGAATTCACCTTGGCCGGACCATGTGAACCGCCTGGCCGCGGGCATCCTAAACAGCATCGAACGCGACGGCTGGCGCTGTCCCAGCCCACTCGGAGTCGAATCACCGGGACTCATGACCGGTTACACCGGCATCGGCTACGCCCTGTTGCGACTGGCTGAACCCGACAAGGTGACGTCGGTGCTGACGCTTGCACCTCCGTATGTCGATGCAACCGCCTCGCGATCCGAATCGGTCGCGAGCCGATCCCGAGAATCAACCGCCAACCGACTGCGATCAACTTCGTGCAACTGACTGCGCATTGGATCCGCAGCGAGCACGGATGATTCGGTTGCGGCTTTCCACCGTCGTGAGTCGAACCAGCAAACGGTTTTTCGGAAACCGAAGGGAAATGGTTCGAGCGCTTTTGTGCGCCGTCGCTCACCCGCGTTCGCAGCGGAAATGGGAAGCGCCGTATCCCCTTGCCACGATCGATGATGAGAGAGAAATCGATTGAGCTTCGCAACCGAACTCAATTTGCAGTCAGCGGGCACTATCAACCAGCCAGTCATGGGCGAAATGAAACCAGCCACCCGATTCGATCGCAGGAGCATTCTTTTTTTCCGAAGTGCCCTCAGCACATGGGTGTAGGGCATTCGAAAAAAAGAATGGGTTGAAGGAGTGGCTGGATCTAATCCGTCCGCAGGTGGCTGGTTTTAATCCGCCCGGTGACAATTTGCAGCAGGTCGTCCAAAATTGACGTAAGGCACTGCACGCCGGGGCGGAGACTGCTATTGACTCTCCCGTTGCTGGAGGCTTTACGATGTCGTCTTGTCCTGCACAACGGTCTCTGAGGCAAGCATGTTCAGCATTGGCGAATTCTCGAAGATCACCGGACTAACGGTCAAAACCCTACGCTTCTACCACGAAGAAGGATTATCGACGCCAAGCTTCGTGGACATGGCGACCGGATATCGACATTACAACGTGGATCAGATTGAAACGGCACGGGCGATTTTGAATTGTTTCATCCACGGTGAGACATTCCTGGATTGGTCAAACCTCTGCTGCGAAGCCCCATGCCCTGAACCGACTTTTCCTGTCGCAAATAATTGCCCGGCTTTACATTAAGCAGGGCCCGCGGGCAACGGATGCTTCTCGTGTGGAAGCGACTCACGCGTGAAGTCCCCGCGTCGCCGCCTCCCCCCTTCCCCGCGTCTCTTCACGCCGGCCACTCGCGGTGGCAGCCGTGGCAATGAAAGCCTACCAGCGTCGCCGTTCCGGGGACCGGCATGTGGTTGCGGTTGAGAATGCCGTTATCGAGCTCGATCGGCTCGACGATCGGGTGGCTACAATGGGGACAGCGGCTGTTGCGGTGCACGAGGCGCGCCCGCTCGACCACATGATCTATCGCGCCGTCATCGAGAAGCTGGCGATAGGACTTCAGCGAGAGAATGACCGGCTCATCGTCGCGATCCGAAGTCCGGCTTTCAATGTCGTAGCCCGGCGAAGAAAACAGACGCAGACGGCTCATCCTTGAGCCCCTTTCTTCCATGTTCACTCGCGAAGGGACGACTGGTCGCGCGGAATCAAGGTCGTTTGAAGCATGCCGCGCTCTCCGATGCGGCCCGAATTGGCCCACCGCGCCCGTTGCCCGGAATCCTTTCCGAAGCTGTGTCTCTGTCGAATTGACATTTGCACGGACGTCCCCCTTCGCTGTGGGGAAGCGGCTAGAATAATTCGCGCGTGAAGCCATGGCAAGAGCGGTTCGGGCGTCTTGTCGCCGTCAGTCGAAAATGGAACCTGCCCATGTTTTACAGGCTAGGATTCAATGAACCGCAGAGACGCAGAATTCGCAGAGAAGATAAACGGAGAATGGCATTTGGAATGGCTATTAAAGCCCTGCACTTTCTGAGAAATTGCCTATCCGCCGCGGGATCCCAGCGGCGGATCTCGTGGTGCCGCCAATTTTCCGCTTGTGCTGCGACTTGGCATACCGATGGATAATTCGTTTCACATGATCCCACACTGACACAACTTACGACCACGATCTGAGCAAAGGAAAATCGATCTGGCGTTGTTGTTCTAGCGGTTTTCGATCAAAACGTGGTCACCGGAGTCCCATGCTCCAACGCTTTCAGCCGGAAACTGGGAAGACTGGGAAATATCCCAGAAAGTGCAGGATCAGTGTCAATCCGCGAAATCCGTGGTCGGCCCTTATTTGCGTTCTTTCCCGAGTTCGGCGACGAACTCGTCGTAGCGCTTCTGAATCGCCTCGCGAGATGGCGTTGGGCCCGATGTCACGAACAGTCGATATCGCATTTCCAACGGTTTGTCGGGTTCGAGCGTGGTTTTGAAAAACGCGCCAAAGCGGCCGTAGGGACGTTCAGAGTATCGCGCTGGTTTCGGTAACGACGGGTCCTCGAAATACTCGACCGTGTATTGCCGGCCGTCCACGGTATACGTCATCGCCAACCAGCCGAGGTCGATGTGCAATGGCGGATTGTCCTTGTCGGTGACTTCGTAGGCTTCGGGTTGCTCGGGGAAGCCCGACGGCCGAACGTAGCGGGCGCTGTTGGACTCGGCAACCGACTGGGCCGCGCGAAACTGAAAGCCCGCATGCTGCCGGTCGCCGTCCAGCGTGATCCGGCCGCGTTGGCTTGCCAGCGACGTCTGCCAGTCGATTTGCCAACCGTTGCCAACAGAACCGGAGTGCGCCGTGACTGTTCGCGTTTCGATGATCACAGGCTTGCCGTCGGCGTCGTTCCAGTGGATCTCGGAGCTCATCAAGCCTTGCGACGCATCACCCGATTGCATCAGCAGCTTATGATGCCGCTGATGCTCGCCTTTTTTGCAGTGCCAGAAATCGAGCGGGCCGCCTTCGAAGCTGGTCTTGTTCCAGCCCACGAACAATCCGCGGTGATGCGGGTACAGGCCGCCCGGTCCCTTGGTGATGAGCGTCTTGGTCCCCGGGCCAAAGACGTGATGATACACCTTCACCGTTTCGTCGCGCGCTTTGTCGGTGGAACTATCAAACCCATACATGTAGCGCAACACCGGCTGGTCGCCGTAGAGCAAGTCAGCCGTTCCCTCTTGTGGCTGATTGACCCAGTGGAACTCATCGGCGGCTCGCAACGGGCCGGCTGAAAAGAGCGGAAGAACAATTGCGATTAACGAGGTAAACAATTTCATCGATTGCATCAACCGGCCTTTCAGCGCGAAACAAAGCCCACCGGTTGTTGCACCGGGTGGGAAATTCCCACGGGGCGCAGCCCGTGGGCTTTGGCTCAACGACTCAGCGACTCGATTGTATCGACCGACTGCGACTCAAAAAAGCCGTCGCCGTCGGCGTCCTCTCGGATAATGATCCGGCTGTGGCCGCGGTCGATGCGGAGCTCGCGAATTCCGCGACCATTCTCAAGCCGCTGCCACCACGGGTCCGGCGACTGCAAAAACTGCGACCACAGGTCCTCTTCTCGCACGCCTTCGCGGACGACAGGCTGACGAAGTCGCGGAGCCTGGTCCATCTGCCGAAGTCCCCAAAGTGCCGCCGATCCAGCGGTCAGCGTGAGCACGATCGGCACCCAATTGACGGCGCTGGCCTCGGATCCGCTTGTCGTGGTGGGCCGGCCGCCGGGGCCGAACGGCGAGATGCCGATCGGCTTGCCGGAATCGGAATGAGTCTCTTCGGTCACACTCAGCTCGTCACTCTCCGACTCCGCGACGAGGCGTTCGAGTGCTGACGCAGCGCGTTCTGCGCACACGTCGGGGACGAGAAGATGAAATCGCGCAGACCAATACCCGTGCATGCCGTCGTAGTCTTCAGCCAAGGCGACGGTGACGGGCATTTCCTCGCTGCGCCCAAGCTCGTGAGCAAAGTACCCCGCCTCGGCAGCGTTCTGAAACCGGGCGATGACCGTCATGTTCGACTCATCGAGGCGTTCGTCATCGGCCGCTCCGGGGTCGTCATCGGGCGAAACAAAAGCAACATCGTCGATTTCATCGCCTGCCGGCATGGACCGATGATCGGCGGCAACACTCACGTCGTTCGAGCAGGCGGGACAAAACACCTGACGGTCCCGCAGGCGTTTCCCGCAGTGTGGACAGCAATTCATGGGTATGCCTCTCCATTACGCGACTTGGGCGAGGACTTCGTGGCTGCGCCAGCGTCAATTCCATCATAGGACGGAGCGCCCGCTTGGACCAGCAAGAACCATTCCGGCTCAGCGGGTGGCCACCTCAAATCGAGGCGGAGAGGGTGCGTTGTGACAGGTGCCGCTTGCCTGTTCAACCGGCAATTTCAGCGAATCACGCTGGCTTAAATTGCCGAATGCTGCCGATGATATGGTGGGCAGCCCGCCATTCTCGGACATACTGCGCGCTGAGAAAGCGGGCAAAAGAATCGGCCTGAGCAAAATCTATCGGTTGGGAGCGCATGATGATTTGTCCTCGCAATTTAAGGCCGCTTGTGGTGGCGTGTACTTCGGTTGCCGCCTGGCTGACGTTGAGCCAATGCTTCGCCGCGGTGATTTACGTCGACAACCACGTGGGAAACGACGCTTACTTGGGTTTCAACGCGACCCCAGGCGGAGAAACCACCGGCCCCGTCAAGTCCATCTCCCGCGCGCTCAGGCTGGCGCAGGCGGGCGACACGATTGAAATCAAGAACACCGGCATCCCCTACCACGAGTCGTTTGTATTATTCGGACCACGGCACAGCGGGTACACGTCCCAAAAGTTTATGATTTCCGGCAACGGCGCGGTGATCGACGGATCATCGCCCGTTCCAGCCGATAGCTGGGTATCGATTGGCTCCGGCCTGTGGAAGATCACCCCTTGGCGAAAAGGGCACTACGGTTTGATTCTCAACGACCAGCCCGTTCCTGTGGTCGCAGTGCCCGTCGCCGCTCACGAACGGCCGGATTTGCCCGTAGGGCACTGGTGTGCCTGGCGCGGCTCGATCTATTACCACGCCGACGGTATTGCCGATCCGCCGTCGATGGGATTTCGTTTCGCGCACCTGGGGATGGGGCTGACGCTGTATCGCGTCGAAAATGTTGTCATCCGCGATTTGACGTTCCGGAACTTTCGCGTCGACGGCATTAACGCCCCCGACCTATCCCACGACATCTTGTTGGAAAACGTCAAGTCGATCGACAACGGCCGCAGCGGCCTGTTCGTCGGCGGAACGGCCGCGCTGTCGGCCGCGAAGAGCGACTTCATCGGGAACCGTCAGACGCAGGTCCTCATTCGCGGCTTAGGCGTGGTGCGGCTCGAGGAGACCAACATCAGCGAGCCGCCGGTTGAGATTGATTAATTTGGCCCCCGGTGAATTCACCGGGGGCTATGTGCTCTCAACCAGCGCCGCGTCGATTTCGCGGCGGGCCGTGAGATAGTAGACGGCGCCCACGCTGGCGATCACGATGGTCAGCACGCGGTAGGCGACTCCGGTCAGGATTCCGTTGGCCGCGGCGTCCTTGCCCATTCCCATGGCGTAAAAATGGCCGATTGCGCCTTCGAGTGCTCCCAACCCGCCGGGCAGGGGAATCACCACTCCGAACAGCTCCGCCATCGGAATGAATTGCAGGTGCGATGCATAATCGGGAATTGCGCCGGCCGGACTGACAGCGCGCCCTGCGAAGTAAAAGGCCGACAGCGTCCCGAAGTGTCCGACGATTCCAATCAAGACGCCGAGGACGAGCACGCGCCGCTTCGCCTGATACAGCAGCAGCGCTGCAATCAAATCGCCGATCGGCTTGCCGACCCACGGTAAGTGAATCAGCAGATTCAGTGGCCTGGAACGCGGGACCGCAGGATGAAGCACAATCGCAAGTCCGAGCAGGCCGACGACGGCGCCCGTCCAAATGCCGACGATGTACCACCGAAAAGCATTCAGCCGCACGTAGTCGGTCGGGACGAACGTCGCCATTGCGCCGACCACAAACAGCGAAAACAATCCGAGGACCCGATCGATCACCACGGTCGCTGCCGCCACAAAGCGGCGAGACTTTTGTTCGCGCGCGATCATGACGGCTTTCACGACGTCACCACCCGCGCCGCCGGGACCGACGTAGTTAAACAAAAACCCGATGAACCCCAGCCGCAGGGCGTCGCGCAGCTTGAACGGGAACTCGAGGGCCCACACCAGCAAGTACCAGCGAATGAAAGTGAGCACGATCGAGGCGGCACATAACACCAGGCCGATCAAGAGGTGATGCCACTCGATCCGCCGGTCCCGCAAGTTGCCGAAACTCTCACGATTCGCCCAGTACAACACGCTCAGAACGGCCAGAGCCACCGGCCATTTGAACCATTTCCATTGTCGGCCAAGCCACGAAAGACTGCGTCCAGCCGCGCCCGATGGTCGGCTGGCGGGAGGCTCGCTCATCTGGGGGTCGGTGAAATTCACGAGCCGCGTTCCATTAGCTGCTGACTAGTGCATCGCCCAAGCTGTGTTGACGGGTCGTATGTGGGTATCGCCCGGGAGAACCTGGAATCTTGCATCGCAACACAGGGTGGTCACACCACTAGGCGGCGGACAGCGTCGAGGTGAGTAATGCCGAGAGGCTGCACAAGGTAGTGAAAGTGGCTGGGCTGTGCAATCCCGCTTGGGCGGGCCTGCAGGAGGGACTTATACGACCGCAGAGATTGCAGAGTTTTTGAAGAGAGACGCAATGGAGCGCCGCAAGTCAATTCCGAGATTGTTTTGGCTCTCAATACAGGGCAAAATCATGGTGGTCAAAATGATATTGCCATCTCGTGATTCACGATCAATTTAGCCCCCGGTGAATTCACCGGGGGCTAAGTGCGGAACAGAGCCATGAGCAAACCTACCGTCGCGATATTGGGTGCCAGTGGCGACCGAAGTAAGTACGGAAACAAGTCGGTTCGCGCGCACGTGAGCGCGGGGTACGACGTCTATCCCGTCAATCCGAAGGCCGACAAGGTCGAAGGGTTGAAGGCGTACCCGACGCTGGCTGATGTTCCGGTCGAGCACCTCGACCGCATCAGCGTCTATTTACCGCCGGCGGTCGGACTCAAGCTGCTGGCCGAGATTCAAGCCAAGGGAGCCGACGAGGTCTGGTTCAATCCCGGCAGCGACAGCGACGACATCATCTCTCGCGCGGAATCCATGGGTCTGAACATCATCCGCGCCTGCAGCATCGTCGACGTCGGCCACTCGCCGCATGAGTATCCGGATTGAGCGATCAGCTTTCAGCCGTCAGCTAAAAGACGTACAAGCGTGAGTCGCCCCCTTGTATGTTGCAACAGGCATCATCGCTAGGTCAGATGGAGTCAGCCGTGGGAACGCTTGCGG
>JBBDVZ010000095.1:0-9303 GCA_040903115.1 Planctomycetaceae bacterium | reverse complement strand
CTCCCTTCCTGAATTCCTTAGATTGTTCTTGTCTTCTGGTTCGTGTCGATTCGCGAAATTCGTGGGCATTTTATCCGAGCCATCCGAGTTATCCGTGGTCAAGACTCTTTGCGCCATGCAAAGAAATTGACCGTTTGCAATGCAGATTACGCAGATTTTTTTATGAGGAACCCAGGAGTCCAGGAATTCTTGAAAATGCCTTTCTCCTGGTTTCATGGGTTCCTCATAAATAATCTAAAATCTGCGAAATCTGCGAAATCTGTGGATAGTCTTCTCTCCTGTTTGCCCGCGTCCGGGTGGGAGCTTATGCTGGGAAAGCCGGTCTGCAGCACTGGCGCACCGCTAACGGGAATCTTCAAATGATGTCGCGATCCATCTGCATGCCTGTTCTTGCGTTGACCGTTTATTGCATCTCGGTCGGCAATGTTTGCGCGCAAGCGGCGTCCGAACAGCCGCGATCGCTCGATTCTCGCATCAAGATCGAGCTGTTTGCCGATTCGCCGCAGATTGTGACGCCCACCGGCATCGACGTCGACGCCAAGGGCCGCGTTTGGGCCATCGAAAGCAACACGCATTTTCCCCCCGAAGGCTACAAGCGACATCCGACCGACCGGTTGCTCGTCTTCGAAAGTGCCACCGGAGGCGGCAAGGCAAAGAGTGTCACGATGTTTACGGACGGCCTGACCCACGCGATGAGCGTGGCCGTTCGACCCACGGGCGACATTTTCGTTGCCACGCGCAAGGCGATTTTCGTCTTTCGCGATGACGACGGCGATTTGCACCCCGACGCGGCGCGAAAGCAGATCATGCTGCTCGACACGCCGGGCGATTATCCTCACAACGGACTCGCGGGTTTCGCATTCGACGCGATCGGCTTCATGTACTTCGGCTGCGGCGAGAACCTGGGAGCCAATTACAAACTGATCGGCTCGGACGGCGTGACACTTTCCGGCGGTGGGGAAGGGGGGAACATCTACCGTTGCCGCCCGGACGGAACGCAGCTCACGCACTGGGCGACCGGTTTCTGGAACCCTCATGCGTCGTGCGTCGATGCCTTCGGAAACCTGTTCACCGTCGACAACGATCCCGACAGCCGGCCGCCGTGCAGACTGCTGCACATCGTGCCCGACGGCGACTATGGCTATCGATTTCGTAATGGGCGCAAAGGCATTCATCCATTTACGGCGTGGGACGGCGAGCTGCCCGGAACGCTGCCGATGGTCGCCGGCACGGGCGAAGCGCCGTCGGGCATCGTCGCCTACGAGTCGGACGGCTTGCCGGACGACTATCGCGGCGAATTGCTGGTGACGTCGTGGGGCGATCATCGCATCGATCGGTTTCGACTCGAGCCCAAGGGGGTCTCGTACACGTCGCAAGCGCGCGCGATCGTCTCGGGTGGCGAGGACTTTCGTCCAGTGGGAATCGCCGTCGCGCCGGATGGCAGCCTGTTTTGCACCGATTGGGTGCTCAAAGAATACAAAGTTCACGGTCAAGGCCGCATATGGCACATATCGCCCGTCGAACAGCGTCAACGCCCTGTCGTTGAACTTGACAAGGTCGCCGGGCGTCCGCTCCCTGAGCTGAATGAGCTGCTGAAGTCGCCGCGGATCGAAGTCCGTCGTGCGGCCGCCGAGGCTCTGGGCACGACGATTGAAGGGATGGAACTGTTGGCAACGACGAGAGCCCAGGTTGCAGCGCCGTCGCGCACGAGCCGCGAAATCGATTGGGCCAACACACGACAACAAGCTAAGTCGCTCGGCCCGCTGCCTCAATTGTCGCACGACTCCGAATTCGAAAATCCCCGGCCGATACGTCTTCGCAATATCGGTCTGCATCGCCCACTCGTCACGAAAGGCCTTGATCAAATATCCGGCGACGACTTTCACGACCCGTTTGTGTATCGGACCGTAATGCTGCTGCTGGCGGGAACGTGGGATGAAAAAACATTCATCCGTCGCTGCAACCCCGATGCGACACCCCATCAGCCGACGCGGCTGATGTTTTTTCTCGCCGCCCGGCGGAAGAATCCGCGATTCGTCGAAATTGTCGAACGCGGATTGAGCGACCCCGACCCGACCATTCGAAAGTGGGCCGTCCAATGGGTCGGCGAGGAAAAGCTCGCGCACTTCCGGCCGGCGCTCGAAGCAACCCTCGCACAGGGTGCTGTCACCGCGGAGTTGTTCGAGGCAGTGCTCGCCGCGCTCGAGGTGCTCGACGGAGTGACGAAAAAGTCGAGCGACGAGTTCTCGGGCGCCCAATACGTGCTTGCGATACTGCGCGACGAGAAGCGGCCGGCGGCATTGCGCGCGCGTGCGCTGGCCATGCTCTCCCCCTCCGCCAAAGAGTTGGACGCCAAGCTGCTCGAAGCGTTGTTGGCAACGTCGGACCGAGCGTTGAAGCTCGAGGCGGTTCGCACCTTGCAGCAGTCGCCGTTGGCCGCGGCGGGCGAGCTTTTGGACAAAGTCGCGGCCGATACCGCGCTCGATAACGAACTTCGAGCCGAAGCGATCGTGGGCCTCGCGCCTCGTGCGCGATCGTGCGGCAAGGGCGGCGAGCCGCGCCAAATGCTGATGCGGCTCGTCGAATCGTCCGAGCCGAGTCTGCGCATCGAGAGTCTGCGTTCGTTGCGGGGCTTGGCCGCCGATGATCCCGACGTTGCGAGCTGTCTCACACGATCCGCGGCCGCCCTTGCTGAGAGCGGTGCAGAAGACACCGCCGCCGAGAAGCAACTCACCGATCAAATTGCGATGGCGTTCGGCGCCGACCGCGGCCGTTGGCCGCCGCAGCTTGCCGAGCGGGTTACGAAGCGGCCTGCCACGACGGACGATTGGCTTAAAGCGACCGCGGGCGAGGCAGACGCGGCTGCCGGGCGGCGCATTTTTTTTCATTCCAACGGAGCCGCGTGTTACCGCTGTCACACGGTCAGTGGCCGCGGCGAACGAATCGGCCCCGACTTGTCGGTCGTCGCCCGCACGATGAATCGGCGCAAGCTCACCGAGTCGATCCTCGAGCCGAGCAAGGAAATCGCGCCGCAGTTCGTCGCCTGGACGCTGGTGACGAAAGCCGGACTGACGCATTCCGGGCTGATTGTCAGCGAAACGCGCGAGGGCCGCATTCAGCTCGCGACGTCCGACGCCAAGGTTATCGACCTGGCGGCCGACGAGATCGACCAGCGTGTGCAGCAAAAAATCTCCATCATGCCCGAGAAGCTCGTCGAGCAACTGACGGTCGGCGAATTTCGCGACCTCCTCGCCTTTCTCGAGACGCTGAAATAGCGGGGTGTCATCCGCCGCGGGCGGACGGCTCTGCGTGGCCATGTTTCAAAGGCATGCCCACCCAAAGCGGACTTCGGCGAGCTCGACTCGACTGAGCTCGTCGAAGTCAGTCGAGCCGTGGGCATGGCACCCACCACACAATCGCTGCAACCGTGCCAACCCGAAGGCAGCAGCCCCATATCGCATCTGCTGAATCGCTCCGCCGGTCTGTTTCGGCCTATTCTTGCGATGACGTTCGAGAGCAGCTCGAGATTCGACGGGGCGCCTCGCAGGTCAAAAACGCATTAACGAACTGATCGAGGACGACGAGAACTGCCATGGTCGATTTTTCATCGCAGGCGAAACGCCAAGAAGTGCAGCGCGTGTTGACCAGTCGGATGAACCAATTCTGCCTGTCGAACATCAATCCACGCGATCGCGGCGCGTCGCGCGCCGCATTCTGCACCGTGGTATGGGTCATTCCGTCCAGCCGAAGCGGAAAGTTCGATGTCAAGCACGCTTTTCCGGTCATCGGCAAGGATATTTCCGCACGGGGACTGTCGCTGGTCCACAACGCACCCGTGATCGGTGACCCGCTCGTCATCGGCTTGCACGATAAGACGGGGCCCTGCTTTATTTCCTGCAGCATCGAACACTGCACGTCGCTTGGCTACGGCTTTTATCAGATCGGCTTGCGACCGGAAGAAATGGTCACTCTGAGAGACAACGAGCTGGACTTGCTCAACCGGAGACTCGCCCAGTTCTCGCCAAGTCCAACGAAGGTGTAACGCTCGCCACCCGGCGGTGGGTTAACACCCACCCTACACCCGATCCGCGGGCTCGACTCTCACCGCAGTGAACTTGAACTCCGGAATCTTACCGTACGGATCGAGGGCGTCGGCCGTCAGAATATTCGCGGCGGCCTCTCGGTAATGAAACGGAATGAAGACCGAGCCGGGTTCAATCCCCGCGTCCGCGCGGACGGCCAGTTCGATCTTGCCGCGACGGCTGCTGACTCGAATCGAAGAACCAGCAGCAATGTCGAGCCGGCGAAGATCGCTGGGGTTCATAGCGGCAAACGCATCGGGCTCGATGTGTGAGAGCGCGTAGCTGCGTCGCGTCATGCTGCCGGTGTGCCAATGCTCGAGCACTCGTCCCGTATTGAGGACGAATGGGTACTCGGCATCGGGAGGTTCGTCGGCAGGCTGATACTTGCAAGGGACAAACTTGCCCCTGCCGCTTGCTGTCGGAAACCGGTCCGCGAAGAGGATCTGCTCGCCGTCTTGCGTTGCGGGATCGGCACACGGCCACAGTTTTCCGGTGGGGCCAAGATTCTGGTGCGCCAGGCCGGCATAGCTTGTCGTCAGCGAGGCGAGCTCGTCAAACACGTCTGAGACGGAGTCGTAATTCATCGGGAAGCCGAGCCGGTTGCTCATCTCGCAAATGATCTCCCAATCCTGCCGCGCTTCGCCGGGCGGATCGACCACGTGGTGGCCCAATTGCACGCGGCGGTCGGTATTGGTGTAAGTTCCCGTTTTTTCGAGATAGCTGCTCGCGGGAAAAATGACGTCGGCGAACTCGGCCGTTTCCGTCAGAAAGATGTCCTGCACGACGAGCCAATCGAGGCTCGCGAGGGCCTTGCGGACTTTGTTGGAGTTCGGATCGGAGATGAACGGGTTCTCGCCCATGATGTACATGCCGCGAATTCGCTTCTCGAGCGCGCCGTGCATGATCTCGACAACCGTCAGACCTGGTTTCGGATCGAGCGAGCGGCCCCAGGCGCGCTCGAACTTGCGGCGAATGATCGCATCGCCCACCGGCTGATAGTCGGGATAAACCATCGGTATCAGCCCGGCGTCGCTGGCGCCCTGGACGTTGTTTTGACCGCGCAGCGGATGCAATCCGGTTCCGGGACGGCCGACGTTGCCCGTCAGCAAGCACAGCGAAATCAACGAGCGGGCATTGTCCGTGCCCGTCGTGTGCTGCGAGATGCCCATTCCCCAAAAGATAATCATGCTGCCCGAGCCGCCGGGCGGTGTCGCCTCGCCAATTGTGTGAGCGACCTCGGTGATTTTTTCGGCCGACACGCCGCAAATCGCGGCTGCCTTTTTGGGCGCGTAATCGGCGAGCACGAGTTCTTTCAGCCGATCGAAGCCCTCGGTTCGCCGCTCGATGAAATCGCCGTCGATCAAGCCGTCGCGAATGAGGACGTGCATCACCGCGTTGTAGAAGGCCACGTCGCTGCGGGGCTTGATCTGAACGAAGTGCGTCGCGAAATCGGCAAGATCGTGGCGGCGAACGTCGACCACAATCAGCTTGGTGCCGCGCTTGCTGGCATCTTTAATGAAGGTGGCCGCCACCGGATGGTTGCTGGTGGTCTGCGATCCGGTCACGAGGGCCACGTCGGCCCGAGCCACGTCGGCAAACACATTGGTGACCGCGCCCGAGCCGATGGTCTCCATGAGCGCGGCGACCGATGATGCGTGACACAACCGCGTGCAATGGTCGACGTTGTTCGTGCCAAAACCGGCGCGCACCAGCTTTTGAAAGAGATACGCCTCTTCGTTCGAGCATTTCGCGGATCCGAAGCCAGCCAGGGCCCCGCTGCCGAACGTTTCGCGAATGTCGCGCAGTTTTCCCGCCGCTAAATCGAGGGCTTCATCCCAGGTGGCTTCGCGAAACGCGGGCAGGACCTCTGCGTAATCCACCACGCCCCCCGGCCTGCGACCGGACTTGGAATCGCACACCGACTCGCGGACCTCGCGAGACAGCGCACCCTTTGGGTAGAACTCGTCGCGGCGAATGAGCGGCTTTGTCAAACGCTGCGGATGCCCGGCATAGTCCCACCCATAGCGGCCCTTCACGCACAAACGTCCGTGGTTGACGGGACTTTCGCGCCCCTCGGCATAAACGATTTGATTTTGCTGCGCGAAAAAGGTGATCGCACAGCCGACGCCACAATAGGGGCAAACGCTGTCGACGGCCGTCAATTCACCCGGCGGCACAACGGGCAATGTAATGGGCTTGTTGGTCAGCGCGCCGGTGGGGCAACTGGCGACGCATTCACCGCACGAGACGCACGTGCTGTCGCCCATCGGGTTATCGAGATCGAAGGCGATGCGTGCCGCATGTCCTTTGCCGGTGCGGCCGATGACGTTGTTCGACTGAAGGTCGTCGCAGGCGCGCACACAACGGTCGCAGAGAATGCACGCCTGATGATCGACGGCGATGACCGGCGAGGAAAAATCGGCCGGCTTCGACCCATTGGCATTTGCGTCGTGCCCATGAAAGATTGGATTTTTGTCATCGAGAGACCTGCCATCGTCGGCAAGCAGCCCATACCCGCGCGCCAAGTGCTCCAGCTCACAGTCGCCGGTCGTTTTCTCCCGCTCACAGGGAACGGGGTGCTCGCTGAGCAGCAGCCGCAATAACATGCGGCGATGTTCTTCGACCTGGCTCGACGACGATTGCACGGCCATGCCCTGCGTGCACTCGCAGACGCAACTCGCCGCGAGCACGCGCTCGCCCACGTCCACCACGCACATTCGGCAGACACCCACAGGCGGCATTCGCAGCGAATGACACAGCACCGGAATCTCAACGCCGATTTGCCGGGCCGCTTCCCAGATGGTCGTGCCCAGCGCAACGGTGACATCGCGACCGTCGATGCTCAGCGTGACCGTTCGAGTTGTCGGGATCGCCGCGGTGGCCATGATGGACTCAGCTATTATGAATCACCACAAAGTCACAAAGAGCACGCAGGTAAATACACATTGGCGCCACTACCAAATCTTTTCTTTGTGTCCTTTGTGACTTTGTGGTAATAACCGCCTTTCGAAAATCTACGCGGCCTATCTTTCCGTCAGTTGCGAACTCAATTCCGTGGTATCGCATCCGGGAATTTTTTCATCATCGATAGCATCGGGTTGAGAGCGACTTGCCCGAGTCCGCAGATGGACGTCTGCTCCAGAGTCTTGCCGAGCTCCGGCAAGAGATTCAATTCCGCCGACCCGGTGTTCCCCGCTTGCACTTCCTCTAAAAGTGCCACCGCTTTGTCGGTGCCGATTCGGCAGGGGACACATTTGCCGCACGACTCATTGCGGAAGAAGCGCACGATGTTCGTCGCCAGCGCGAACAGGTCGCGGCCTTCGGCAATGACGATCACCGCGCCGGTGCCGAGCATGCTGCCCGCTTGTTTCATGGCCGCAAAGTCGAGAGGCACAGAGGCATCCGCCGCAGTCAGGAAGTTCGAGCTGGCCCCGCCGGGCAGAAAAGCCTGCAGCCGCTTGCCATCTTTCATGCCGCCGGCCAGCGCGATCAATTCAGCCACGGTGGTGCCAAGGGGAATTTCATAGACGCCGGGGTCCTCGACGTCACCCGAGACGGAAACGAACTTCAGCCCGCAGTACGAACCCTTTCCCTGTTCGTCCCACCAAGGCTTGCCGTGATGCAATATCGACGTCGCCAGCGCGAACGTCTCGACGTTGTTGATGAGCGTCGGTTTTCCCCATAACCCGTGCGTTCCCGGATACGGGGGCTTGTTGCGAGGCTCGCCCCGCTTGTCTTCCAACGCTTCCAACAGCGCGGTTTCCTCGCCCAGAATGTAGCCACCGGGCGAGATGAAGATCTCGATGTCAAAGCGTTGTTCCGAGCCGGCCGCGTTATCACCCAATAGGCCCAGCCGCCGCGCGTCGGCCAGCGCGCGCTCCAGCGACTGCTGTTCGCGACCGTATTCATGACGCAGGTAGACGATTCCGCGCTCGGCTCCGATTGTCAGCGCCGCCAGCACCATTCCTTCGATCACCAAATGCGGCAGCTCATCGAGGATCACGCGGTCCTTAAAGGTGCCGGGTTCGCTTTCGTCGGCATTGCAGATGACGTATTTGGGCTGAGAGTGTTCGCGGGCAACCAGGTCCCATTTCAAACCGGCCGGAAAGCCGGCGCCTCCCATTCCCAGCAGGTTACAGTCCTTCAGCCGTTGCGGGCAGAACGTCCGGAAATCGGTTGCCGAGCTGACCAGCGAATGCACGGTGCCGTAATGATCGCCCACGTTCTGATATGGGTCGCACTTCCATCTTCGTGGGCCGCGATGTGGTCGCGCGGGGGACAAGTCGTCGAGAAGCGCAACCAGGTCATCAACCGTTGTCGCCGATGAAAGACGGACCGGCATGTCGTTGATTGTCACGCCAGGGGCCGTGTCGCAACGGCCCACGCATGAAACGTCCGTGATTTCGACGTCGTCGCGTCCCGCCAGGCGGTCGCGCAACTCATGCGAGAGCCTTTCGCAACCGGCCATCGCACAACTCACGTCGCGGCACACGCGAACGCTGACGCGCGGCGGAGGAGTCGCGCGGAAGTGCGGGTAGAAACTTACCAGCCCTTGCAGGCGGTAGAGCGGAACGTTTTTTTCACGCGAGAGTTCGCGGAGCGTCGCTTCGTCGAGACATCCTCGCTCGTGCTGCAAACGAGTTAGTTCGCGCAGGAGTTCCAAGACGCACGATCCTTGCGGTTATTTATCTGACGGACTCCAACTCGAACACGTAGTGCAGCGTGGCGTTCGGCGGAATCCGCGGCTTCATTCCGCGTTCGCCATAACCCAGCGCCGCGGGAATTTCGAGCTCGATCATTCCCCCCTCGCCAACGAGCTGCAGGCCTTCATTCCAGGCGGGCATCACCTGGTTGAGCCGAAACTCGGATGGACCCTTCTTGGCGGAATACGTGTTTTCGAATTCTGTGCCATCGTCGAGCCAGCCGCGGAAATACACTCTGACGCTGCTCGACGACGTGGGCTTGTCGCCGTCCGACTTGCGCAGGATGCGATACTTCAGCCCCGACGGCGTCGTGGTGAATTCCTGCGGGGCGTCGGAATCCTGGCGTCCCGGTCCGTCGGAACTCCCACATCCGGCGAACGCGGCGACAATCGCCAATAGTCCGAACAGTTCGCGGCATCGAATAAGCATCGCATGCTCCGGCAAATCGTATCTGTAAACGGCGAAAGCATGACCCAATTGCTGAACATATCCGATCGGCCAACGACAGTCACCCGTGC
>JBBDVZ010000094.1:0-9330 GCA_040903115.1 Planctomycetaceae bacterium | reverse complement strand
CCCCAGTTCCTTGGGCTGGGGGCACGCTGGCGCGTGACCCCAGGCACCCTCAACGTCCTTCTCGCAAAGAAACGCCATCGGCCCGGAAATCGGCGGGTTTGCCACCTCGCGAAACTGGCAGGCCGACACCTGGCAACCGGTCGCCCGGGCAGACCGTTATTTCTTGCCAAAGAGCCGCTGCCAGCGGCTGTTGGCACTCCGCTCGACTTCTGGCGTCGCGCGGTTGTCGTGCGCTTCGTCATCGTCGTCGTGGGGATCGGTCAAATTCAGGCGATGCATTTCCCGCCGGAGATGTTCTTGCAGTTGTTCGAGTCGCGCGGCTTCGCGGCCGAGCCTTGCTCGTTCGAGCGAATGATCGACCTCGGCGTGCCGCAAGGTCGCATGCAGGGTCTTCTCCAGATCTTCCAATCGGCGACGAAGGTCGTCGGGTGCGTTGTTGAGCGCTTCCCAGTCGAGCGATTGTTTGTACATCATCTCAGCGGCCCGCAGCGCGCGCGTTAAATACGAAATGTACGAATCGCGGTGCTCGACCGCCGTGCGCAATTCCTCGACTCCCGCGGCGTCCAGGTCGATCACTGCGGGAGGATCGACGGGGGCAATCTCTTCCGGCTTGATATACGCGGCCGTCGCAACTGGTAGCTTGGCGGCGGCTGTCGTCGGCGCTGGCTCCGTCTCGAGCAACTCCGCCTTCATTGCCTCGTACCCGCTTAAGGCCGGGCCGGAGGCTTTCGAGTTGTCGCCGTCGCGGACATCGGTGCGACCGCGCAGCGACGGAGCAGCAACCGACTGCTCGGCGGGAAAACCTTCGCCTCCCGCTAAGCCGGAGACGAGGTCTCGCAGTTCGGTAAGCTGCACCTCGATGCGGCCGAGCGTGGCCCCCGGCTGCGTCTCTTCCCATTGTCGGACGGCCTGCTGCAATTCAGCAGCGAGTGCTTGTTGTTCCTCGATGAGCTCCGGAGGAATGCCTCCCCCACCGCGCAGCCCGCGATCGCCGCCGGTGCGACGGATGCGGTCCAACTGCTCGGCCGCTTGTTCCAACCGCTCGGTCAGAGCGGCGACAAGCTGTTCCTTTTCACGCAATTGCGTTTCGAGTGAGGAGACTGAATCGGTCATCGAGCCGTCTACCGTTCCACCGCGCGCCTGCCGTACCGGCAGACAAAGAGCGGTCGGTTCCGCCGTTCACGATGCGCGCGCACAGTGCGCGTTGCCGAATTGGCACGTAGTAATTTAGCTCAACAATCCGGGGCGTGCTGAGATTGCAAGGCCGCTGCGAACGACCGTTTCAAAAGCCCGACATTTGTGGCGGATTACCATACACCTGAGCATTTGCCACGTGTTCCGGTCGTCGGCCCTGTAAGACATGCACGATTTGTGTCGACGTGCGCAGACGTAGCTCCGAGAGCGATTCTTCCGACAGGAAGGCCGCATGCGGGGTCACGATGACACGTTCGTTCCGGTAAAGAGGGTCGGCCAGTTCGGGCGGCTCGGGATCGAAGACGTCGAGGGCCGCACCCGCGATTTCGCCGTTTTCGAGCGCTCGTGCCAACGCGCGAGAATCGACGATCGCTCCCCGTGACGTGTTGATGAGATACGCCGACGTCTTCATACGTTGCAACTCGGGCCACCCAATGAGCTGCCGCGTGCGGTCGTTCAGCGGCAGATGCAGCGACACGTAATCGCTTTCCCCCAGCAGTTGTTCGAGGGTCACCATTCGGCATTCGGTGCCATGTGGATCGCCCGACGAGCTGCAGGCCAACACCTCGAGTCCCAGTGCCTTGGCCTTCGGATAGAGGCTGCGAGCGATGCGCCCGAAACCGACCAGGCCCAGCTTTTGACCGGAGATGCGGCGGAGCGAGGGACCGTTCTGAAGATTGTATTCGCCGCCTTTGGTGCGGAGATGAAAGAAAGCCACCTTTCGCGCGCACGCCAACAGCAGCGCTAATGTGTGATCGGCAACTTCCGCGACGCAATAATCGGGGACGCAGGTGACCGGAATTCCGCGGGCGGTGGCCGTTTCGAGACAGATGTTGTCCAAGCCGATGCCGAAACGTGCAATCACGCGGCAGCGTGCAGCAGCCAAGATGACTGCCGGCGTAACTTTGGCCCAGCAGGTGGCGATGGCGTCGACATCTCGCGCGAGTTCGACGAGCGTGGCTTCGTCGCTGCTGGGAGCATCGATCGGTACGGCGTCAGCTTCCGCCAACACGCGCCGTTCGATGTCGAGATTCGGCCATGCCCGGTCGGTGATGAGGACACGGTATTGTGGCGATGCGCCCATCCGCCATCACCCGTTTCGAATCAAGGGACTTGGCAAACCAAAGGGTAGTGGGGTACTTTGAAAATAGTCGGAAATAGTCTCAAAGGTCGTCGGGATACCAAAGTCTGCCGTACCAATTCATCGCTTCGTCAAGCACTTCCGAATGGTCCGTCAGCCAGTACAGCGGACCATAGAAGGAAATGAGGCGTGCAGCCGTGTCATCGCTGATGTAGTCATGTACCCACAGCCACCCCGCCGGTCCTATGCTCAGCACATACAGCACGATCAATGCGACCAGCCATGCGACGCCAGTTCGTAAACCGCTTCGCTTCCGCTCTGCCATGCCAGTCTCCCGGTCGAATCATAGCGGGTGGCGGAACAGCATGGAACGTGTTTCCGGCGCTCGGGTAGAATCTGGGCATCAGCAAAACACAGCGCAAGCCCAAACGCCGCATTGGAATCACGACGATCGAGGCGGCAATCAGAATGAGGGGGGAATCATGCTTACGGCTTTGAAGTGGTTATTCGGCAAGCCGGACAAAAAGTGGCGATTCGCAACGGGACTTTTTTTCGTGTCGTGGTCTTGGATGACCCTCATTCCGGTCGGCATGATTTTGAGCATCGTGCGTAGTCGTGATGGGATTGACTACGGGCTATCCGGTGAAATCTGGTGAATTTATATGATCGTATGGGGAATCGGCTCTTCATGCGTCTTTGCAATGTTCACACGCACAACAAGACTGTCCGAAAGGGTTGCCCTCTTGGAGCAAGCGCTCAAGAGTCAAGCCGCTGAGATGCCGCGACTTCGGGACGGCATTTCAAGCTGACCCACTACCAACCAAAGCGTTAGCTTGCCTGCTCGGCTGCCAACTGTGCCATTCGAATGGCCGGCACAACGACGCGGTCCCAGTTCTCGTGCAGGTATTCCGGCGGCCCGCCCTTTTCGGCGACCTCCTGGGCGACCATGACCGTGGGGACCATCTCGATGGCGTCCCAGGGGCAGACCAGCAGCTCGTAAGGGTCCGTCTTCTTGGTCGGAATATGCACGCAGACTTCGCAGCCCACGCATCGCTCGACGTCGATCTCGCACCACGACTGCAACGGCCCGAACGTGTCGCCCGGCACCTTGTAGATGCAGTCGACGGGGCAGACCTCAAGGCAGGCTTCGCAGCCTGTGCAGTTATCGGCGTTGATGACCGCCACTTCCTTGGGAAGCTTCTTGCGTGATCCCGTTTTCGCCATGTTCCTCACCTCAAGACGCAGTCGTTGCCTGTTCCCCGTCTTTCAACCGCGAGGTCGTGACCGAGGTTTGTCGCAAGCTGTTTGATTCTATCGGCTTTTGCGAAATGCGCCGTGACTGGCTTTGGCTGCCGCTGACGTTGTGATTGGACACAAGCTTGGGCCGAAACCTGTAGCACAGCCGTCACTTGTATTCTTGCTTTTTCAAGGCCGAAGGGCAACCGACGAACGTCTCCCCGCCGCATTTTGGCGTTGAGTGCGGAACGACACGTGCACTTGTTGCCTCAGGCGGAGGTTCCGGCGCATCCCCAAACCCGCATATCTCCCTGTTTAACGGTGATCGCATTGTGAAAAGGCTGTCATCGCACTAAGATTCGACCGCTTGATGGGCCGCACGCCACGGCTCGACACGTCGAAACAAATCAACAAACCAGCATCTGTCTGCATCCCTTCACGCCGCGATCTTATCGCGACGACGATCTCGTTTTTCATCCCCAATAAATGCCGCAACTCCCTATCCGCCAACTTGTTCGTTGCGCGATTGGCTGCTTTCTATGCCTGCTGGCCGGCATCGCGCGAGGCGGGGAAGGGGAGGTTCTCGTCTTTAAGAGCGGCGAGCGGATCGCCGGCACCAGCCTCGGATTCGTCGACGGCACGCTGCGATGGCAAATGTCGACAGGCGGAGTTGTCGGCATTCCCCTCGACGTCGTCGACCGCGTCGAGTTTACCAAAGCGACGACGGATTCCAGTCAACCCGCGGCGCCTGATTCTGCTTCGACGTCCGAACCTGCAGAACCGTGCGACCCGGATGAAGATGACGAGACGGGCTATTTCTACGAAGTCGAGGAAGTCTTCACAGATGCCTACCACTCGACCATTACCCAGGCGAAGAAATGGACGAATCGCATCGAGTTCGGCGGCCAGTTTCTCGATGGAAACAGCGAGCAGGATTCACTGACTGTCAAAGGTCTTTTCGAGAACAAGCAAGAGCACAAGTTCTATCAGGTCGAGTCGGGAGGACAGTACGGGCGTGCCGACGGAGTCAACACGTCCAACCGCTGGTTCGCCAACGGCACCTGCGACTGCGACAACCAGGGAAATTGGATCACCTTCATCACCGCCAAAAACGAATTCGACGAATTCGAGAACTTGAATTATCGAGGTACGTATTCGACGGGAATCGGTTATCGCTTTTTCAACGACGACAAGCGGCGGCTGATCACCCGCGTCGGGCCCGGTCTGACGCACGAGCGATACATCCACCCGTTCGACACGCGCACCTCTCCCGACTTGTTTGGCGAAGTGGAATTCCGCTGGCCGATGTTCGATCGGCTCGAGTTGGAGCACAAGTCGACCATCAACCCCACCGTCGAAGATTTGAAGATCTTCCGTCTCGTGAGCACGTATGGCATATCGCTACGGCTCGACGAGGATGCCCGTTGGAATTTGAAGCTGGGCATGCGCCACGAATATCACTCGAAGCCCAACACCGGTCGCGAGAATAGCGACTACACGACCAATATCCTGCTGGTGTACGTGCGGAAGTAGCGTGAACGGTTATCACGCCCCGTTCAGCGACGTGAGCGGCCCCACCGCCGCCGTGGTCGTGTGACCTAGCGGATACGCATCGAGCAGTTTGCGGATGTCGCGTGCGGAGATCGACTTGACCGATTGCAGATCGTCTTCGACCGTGCGGTATTCTTCGCGGTAAACCCAATTGCCTCCCAGTGACGACAGCCGCCCCATCGGCCGCTCGCTGCGCAGCACGATGCGAGAGGCGACCTTGTTCTTCGCCTGTTCGATCTCGACGTCGGTCACGCCGTTGCGATTGACGTCGTCGTAGATCGTGTAAACGCGCTCGAGGTTCTGCGTCGTCAGCTCGGGACTGCAACTGAGGTATGACATCCAAGTGCCGCTGCCGTCGTATTCATTGAAACCGAGCTCCGCCGCCTCGACGTGACCCGGATCGACAAGCTCCCAATACAGGCGGCTGCCGGAATCATCGCCGACAATCACGGCGAGCAGCTCGGCGGCGAATCGCATGGAGCTGCGGGCGGAGGGCGCGGGCGTCATTTGCATCACGTGCTGCTGGACGCTGCTTTCCTTCGCGAGGATTTTGACGCCGCCGGCCGGCCGCGCCTCGTCGGTCGGGCGGGCGGATTTTCCCGAAGGCCAGCCGCTGCAATATTGATCGGCCAGTTTGAGAATTTCGGCCCATTCGGTGCGGCCGGCAACGGCCATCACGATATTGCCGGATTTATAACGGTCGCGATGGTACGATCGCATCTGCTCCGATTTCAAATCGCGAATGCTCTCTTTCGAGCCGAGAATACTCTGTCCAAGAGGATGGCCGGCGAAGTGTGTCCTCATCAATTCTTCGTAGGCAGTAAACGTGGGCTGGTCTTCGTACATCCCGATCTCTTCGAGGATGACGTTCTTCTCCATCTCGAAGTCTTCCTGCCGCAACGACGGAAACAACAGGCCGGACAGGATTTCAAACGTGCTTTCGAGATATTCGGGAAGAATGGCCGCGTAGTACAGCGTGACCTCTTCGCTGGTCGAGGCGTTGTATTTGGCCCCAACCTCGTCAAAGATGCGATTGACGTCATCGGCCGTGAAGCGCTCATTCCCCTTGAACGCCATGTGCTCGAGAAAATGACTCACGCCCGAAACATCGGGCTTTTCGTCGCGGGATCCCGTGCGCACGAAAAACCCGATCGCGAGGCTCTGGGCCGCGGGATTCAGCTCGGCGATAATCTGCAGCCCGTTGTCGAGCCGCTTTTCACGGAACTCCACGAGATTCCTCCAAGGCCTGCGGGCCAATGGTCAAAATGGTGAAATCGCGCGCGGGGTGTTGATGAACGTAATCTGTGATCGTGTCGACCGTCAGGGCGTTGATCTTGTCGCGGACCTCGGACAGCGTTTCGACGCGTCCCAAGTGAAACCAGTCGCGCGCGATCGACGACGAGCGGGAGATGGTCGATTCCTGCTGCATCACCAGCGAACTTTTCGCGCGCGCCTTGCAGCGCTCGAGCTCGTCTTCTGCAATTTCGTGGCCGGTTTCACCCAGGATCTTCAGCTCTCGCAGCGTGACGTCGAGCGTTTCCTGGGCGCGCTCGGTCGTCGTGCCGGCGTAGCAGAGCACGCGGGCCTGGTCCTTCAGGCTGTTGAGCGAGGCCGAGATCGCGTAACAAAGCCCGCGCTTCTCGCGCACTTCGGTAAACAGCCGCGAACTCATGCCCCCGCTTAATACGCTCACCGCGGCCCAGGCGGCGTAGTAGTCAGGGTGCCGGTAGGGAACGCTGTCGTAAGCGATGCCGATGTGCGTCTGCGTCGAATCGTGATGGATATGGTCGCGCGCCTTGCCGCGCGGGCCGGTCGCGACGTCCGGATCGGGCTTCTTCTGCCACTTGCCGAACACCTCATTCACGACCGAAACAATCTCGTCGGGACGCACATTTCCGGCGACGCCCAGAATGGCGCCGTTCGGCCGGAAGCATTTGTCGAAATGGGCGCGAATCGAACCGGCGTCGAGGTTGGGAAGCTCTTCGAGCGACCCATCGGTCGGCAGCCCCCAAGGAGCATCGTAACAACGGCGACGAAGCTCGCGTATGATTTTTTGGCGTGGCTCATCCTCCATCGCCAGCAACGATTGCTCGACGCCCGACCTGGCCGCGTCGAACTGGTCGGGGGGCAGATGCGGTCGCAGCACGATATCGCCGTAGATCTCGAGCGCGCTGGAAATATTCTCCGCCAATGCCGCGCCCGTAAATGCCAGGTGAACGTTTCCCACGCTTTCGCTGCGCTGCAGGCCGAGAAAATCGAGGGCGGCGGAAAGTTCTTTTGCGTCGCGATTTCCCGCGCCGCGGACAAGAAGTTCGCAAAGGACCGCCGCCGAACCGTTTTGCTGTGGCGGATCGTAGTTGCTTCCCGCCGGGACCATCATCGAGAAGGCGGCTGACTGCACGTCGGCCATCGGTTCAACGACGAGCGTCAGCCCGTTGTCGAACGTGTGGGTCTGGATTGTCTGGTCCTTCATTTCCCTTCCTGCGCGTGATGATCCCGCGGGCGAAGTATCGCAGATGTCTCCGGTCCCGACAAGGAGCCGCCAACGCACCCGCTGCGGAGGAGCGCGACAGTAAGTTGATCCACAGATTTCGCGGATTCTCGCAGATTTGGGACGAGCGGATCCATCGCGTGCCAAGACAAGCAGCCAGGCGGAACCACGGATTACTCTGATAGCACTGATTGGAGAAGTCTTTAGAAATCCGTGTCAATCAGTGCCATCAGTGGTTGAAACTTTCCTTAATTCCTCTGCGAAATCTGCGCAATCTGTGGATGTGTTTTCGTCGAGATGAACGTGCGACGTTCAAGTGGCAGTCGCCTCACGCAAACGTCGCCGACTCGAGCTCGACCGCCTTGAACATCGTGCGCTTGAGCCGAAATCCTATCGACTGGTACAGCTCGACGGCCGGCGCATTTTCGGCGGTGACCTCGAGATAAACCCGGTCGAGTCCGGCGCGGCGGAATCCGTGCAGCGACTTCAACACCAACGCCCGGCCCAAGCCCAACCCACGATGCGCGGGAGCGATGCCGACGTTCTGGACGGCTCCCACCGACAGCGCGGGAATCAGCCCTTGAATGGTGCCGCAGTCGATCACCGGCTGGCCGGCCGCCGGAACATCGGGCTCGCGATAGGTGATCAGCCAGGTGGCGCCCGGCAGGAAGCTGTGCTGCCGCGCGATCTCGTTCATCAACGAGCGGCAGCCGTCGCGATGGCCCAGACAGGGAAAAACTTGCGAATCGATTTCGAACTGGAAGCTCTCGTGTTTCACCATCGCGTGCCGTTCGAGCAGCCGCGGATGCCAGGGCAACCAATGATAGCCCAAGGGAAGCGAGGGCTGCTGCACGCGCTGTGCGAGGAGGTTGAATTCCATGCGAAAACGACGAACGTATTGCGTAGCCATCACAATCCCGCCCGGATGATGCAACGTCTGAGGGTGTGAAACGACGGCTTGTCACGGCGGTGTGCCGAACCTGTTTTGATTCTATCGCGCCGGATCCGACTGTCAACGAGTTGTGGTGGCCGGTCTGTATCGAGGGTGTCCGGGAATGCAGGACGCATTTGCATACCGGGGTGGCGGGGCCTAAGGCGCTTCGCCGGGTGCCATCCGCCGCGGCGGACGGCTCTGCCTGGCCATGTCTTCAAAGGCATGCCCACCCAAAGCGGACTTCGGCGAGCTCCCTTCGGGTCTGAGCCTCAGGGTCGAAGACAGTCGAGCCGTGGGCATGGCACCCACCGGTCTACATCTGCCGCAGTGCCGGGACGATTTCGGCTCGTGACGCGTGCCAAGCGGGAGCGATGCCGGCAAGGATGCCGGCCGCAGCCGAGAGAAGAATTCCCGACAATGCCAGATATAACGATGGCGTAAACGCGACGGTCACCGCCTCGGCTGCGACCGCGAGGTGGCTGAATTTCAAAACAGCCATCGCCGTCCCCACGCCGAACACGCCTCCGGCAAAGGCCAACAAGACACTTTCGGCCAGTACCAGCCTGAAGACGCGCGGCCCCGAGAAGCCGATCGTCTGCAACACCGCATGTTCGGTGATTCGATCTTGAACCGACATGATCGTCGTCGTCGCGACCAACGCAAGGACCAGCCCGACGCATGCATAGCCCAAATAGTGCGCCATGCCAATGAGCTGCGTGAGATCGCCGAGACTCTTGGCTTGAAATACGCCCTTCGGCCGAGTGTCGGTCTGCACGGGACCGCCGCGAAACTTTTCGTCGATCTCATTGCTTTTGGCCAACGGATCCACGCCGTCGGCAAGCA
>JBBDVZ010000093.1:0-9394 GCA_040903115.1 Planctomycetaceae bacterium | reverse complement strand
TAACAAGGTAGCCGTAGGGGAACCTGCGGCTGGATCACCTCCTTTCTAAGGATGAACGAATCCGCCGAATCTTTTCACGAAGTTCGGCAACCAATTAACCACTGGGAAAACCACGACTCTGGCCTGGTTTCTCGACTGAATCATTTCACCAACCATTTTGCATAAACGAACCTCCCGGCAGCTCAAGCAGCGGTCGGGAGGTTTTTTTGCGCGCCGACTGCCTCCCGATTCCCAACCAAGTCGCTGCGCCATGGATTACTAAGCGGGCACAAGCGGAGCCGGTATATCGCCGGAGCACAACGACGGGCACTCGCGCCACTCGTGCTGAATCCCGCGCATTAAAATCGCGGAGTCGAATTCGATGCTCGCCGGCGGGAAATGTGTCCGGTCCTCGAAAACGCTCGATGCCAGCGTATCAACCTCCAGCGGCGTCATGTTCCAGTTGAACGTTCGCAGCTCGAGGCCGTCGAAGCCGCGATTTCCTCGAGAAGGTGAATAACCGATCGACCCACACTGAAAGAACTTCGACCCGGCTGTGATGGAGTCAAATACGGACGTCGACGGCAGCTCGGCACATGTCCGTCCCGAAACGGCGACGTGAGCCTTTCCATCGTCGCTGTCCATCACAAGGCTGTACCGGCCGTCCGACTCGTCGACCCGGAAGCGGGCGTGATGATGCACTCCGGGAAACAGTCGGCCGCCGACGAACGCATTGAAACGAGACGAGGTATCGCGGCGGGGAATAAAGACCCCCTGTCGGACCTGGCCCTTGTCGTCCCACTCGACGGCGATGCGATGAGCGGCGTTCTCTGAGGTCAAGCCCGCGAACCGCGGCACAAAGCGCGGACGAATCTGCTTCAGTCGTATCAGGCAGATGCCCGCGATGCCGACGCCATTCACCAGCTTCGGGCGAAAGGGTTCCGGAAGAAAACTGGCCAACACCCCCGGATCGACCCGGTAGTTGACCAGTATCCGACGATCGATGACGCCGCCGATGACGGGAATTCGCATGACTTCCTCCGATTTGGCCGCGGTGAACTGCCGGCTCTACCCATCATATCCGCACGTCGGCCGGAAACTTAACATACGCACGGTCACCTAACGCGACGAGCGGCCCGCCGCTCGCCCGGCCACGAAACGGCCCAGCCGTATGCGATACTTTGTTTGCGTTGATCCGGGTACGCTGGAAACCATGAAAACGACATTTGTCGCTGTCTCGACCTGGGGACTACTGGCCGCATTCTCGGCATCCACGGCCGCAGTGGCCGCCGCCCGTGCGCCCAACGTCGTTCTCATTCTGGCCGACGACTTGGGCTGGGCCGACTTGCACTGCTATGGCGGCGACCTTCACGAAACGCCGAATCTCGACCGGTTGGCCCGGCAGGGGATGCGTTTCACCAATGCGTACGCCGCCTCGCCCGTCTGCTCGCCGACGCGGGCCTCGATTATGACCGGCAAGCATCCGGCTCGCCTGGGGATGACCATCTGGCACGAAGGAGCGCGTCGCGGCCCGCCGCAAGACCGCAAGCTGATTCCTCCGGAAAGCCAGGCGAACTTACGGCTGGACGAGCTGACGTTAGCCGAAGTTCTGCACGACGCGGGATACGACACGGCCCATGTGGGCAAGTGGCACCTGGGCGACGCGGAGCATTACCCGGAGAACCAGGGCTTCGACATCAACATCGGCGGCACGCTGTGGGGAGCGCCGACGACTTATTTCTATCCGTATCGCGGACAATTCGGCAGCGAGCGAGAGCCGCGTTATGTGCCGCGACTCGAAGGTGGCAACGAGGGCGAGTATCTCACCGATCGGCTGACCGACGAGGCGCTGGCGATCATCGAGCGCGCGGCCGATCGCCCTTTTTTTCTCAATCTGTGGTACCACGCGCCACACACGCCCATCGAAGCCAAGCCGGAGGCGATCGCGCGCTTCCGCAATAAACTGCAGCCGGGTATGAATCATCAAAACCCGGTGTACGCGGCGATGGTCGGCAGTCTCGACGAGAACGTGGGCCGCATTCTCGCCAAGCTCGACGAACTGCGTCTCGCCGAAGACACGATCGTTATCTTCTCGTCCGACAATGGCGGGTACATCAACGCGTGGCACGAACAGCCCGTGACAAGCAATGCGCCGTTGCGCTCGGGCAAAGGCTCGCTGTATGAAGGAGGCATTCGTGTTCCGTTGATCGTTCGATACCCCGGCGTGACGGCCGCGGGCGCTGAATGCCACGAAGCCGTCTGTTCGACCGACTTCTACCCGACGCTGCTGGATGCTCTCAAACTCTCGGGAGCCGCCGATTCCGCGAAAGGCATCGATGGCGTAAGCCTGTTGCCGCTGCTCAAGGACCCGCGCATGCAACTCGACCGCGACACGCTGTTCTTTCATTATCCGCATTACTACGCGACCACTACGCCGGTTGGCGCCATCCGCGCCGGCCGCTGGAAGCTGCTGGAATACTTCGAGACCGACTCGGTCGAGCTGTACGATCTAGAAGTCGATGTTGGCGAAACAAAGGACCTCGCGAACTCAATGCGCGACCGCGCCGCCGAACTGCGCGCACGACTTCACGCTTGGCGATCAACAATCGGCGCCCGAATGCCGTCGACGAATCCGCGTTACGGCAAGAAAAAATGAAATCGGCAAACCGCGGAGACGCGGAGAAGAATAAATAAATGCATCCACAGATTTCGCAGATGTCGCAGATTCGAAATCCTTGTAAGGAACCCAGGAAGCGAGGAAAAACATATTCATGAAATCCTGGCCTCTTGGATTCCTCATGGTATTTCCTTGTCTTTGGTCGAACGAATTCGGAGTGTTCGTCGAATTCTAAAAATCAAAATCTGCGCAATCTGTGGATGCATTCCCTTCTCGTTCCTACTCTGCGATCTCCGCGTCTTGCGGCACACCGCACTGTGCTGTTGTCCTGAATCAGGACGCTCATTTCAAAGGGCGACAATGGACTCCGTGACGACGAAGTCCTGGCGGTCGTCGCGCGCGATGCGGGCTGCGGCGTGGTCGGCGTCGTGGTCGCACAGGGCGAGCCAATTGTTGTCGGCAATCTGACCGAGAAGCTTCGACTTGATGCGACGGGTCTGCAGCAGGTTGACGTCATAAGCCATGCACCAGAGCGTGCGCAGATGTCGCCACGTCGGACAGACGTCGGCTAAAAAGAGCGCGGTATCATCTTCGCTCTCGATGACAACCGCCATGTGTCCCGCCGTGTGGCCACCCGTGATAATCGCCCGAATCCCGGGCACGAGTTCGACGTCGCCGTCCACAAGCTGTAACTGGCCCGCCGCGCGCAATGGCAGCAGGTTTTCCAGCGGATAGGCCCCGCGCAGTTCCGGCAATTCGGCGGTGGCGATTTCCCATTCGAGTTTCTGAGCGATATATGTCGCCCGCGGAAACGTGGGGACTAACGCCCCGTTTTCGTCGTAACGCGTCGAGCCGCCGGCGTGATCGAAGTGCAGATGTGAAAGAATCACCGCGTCGATTTGTTCGGCCAACAACCCGTGTGCCGCCAGGCTCGCCAATAGTGGATCGCCCGCTTCGCCGGCAAAGACTTCACGCTGCCGCGACGAGAGCTTCGACCCGTACCCGGTGTCGATGAGGATGTTCCGCCTGCCATCCCGCACGAGTACGCAGTTGGTCCCGTGAGGGATCGTGTTGTTCTCGTCGGGTGGGTGCACCTTGCTCCAAAGAGGCTTTGGCACCACGCCGAACATCGACCCGCCGTCGAGCCGGAAGCGACCGCCGGAGATTGTTGTGAGAGTGACGGAACCGAGTTGCATGGTTCGTGGCTGTCCTGCCGTCCAGAGGTAAAAAAGGCCTCGTGGCTACAGGATACATCAAAGCGCGAACCAGGTTCAGCATCGGGACGCAAATCGTCCGAGGAGACCGTGAATAGCGTCGAATGTGCCGCGGCTGGCCGGTGGTCGCTGGTTGCTGAATACGCTATGATTCGCGCGTCGGAGACTTCATAGCCATCGGCATACGGAACGCGCAAACATATGGGACTGTTTGAAAACCTGAAAAAAGGCCTGCAGCGAACGACGGCGTTGCTGCGCACTGATGTGCGCGACCTTTTCAAAGCGGGCGAGATACTCGATGAGCAGAAGCTCGAACAGTTCGAAGCGCGGCTGATCCGCACCGACATTGGAGTGGCGGCCGCGGCGGAAATCGTGCAACGGCTGCGCACGCAACATCTCGGCCGAACGGTTGTCATTGCCGACATTTGGCAAACGGTCAAAGAGACGCTGAAGGAACTGCTGCGCGGAAACGACAACGTCACGTATGATGTGAACAATCCGCTGTCGCCTCTGCGGTTTGCGACCGACGGCCCGACCGTCATTTTGGTGGCGGGCGTCAACGGCGCCGGCAAAACCACCTCGATCGCCAAGTTGGCAAAACTGCTCAAAGATTCGGGGAAATCGGTGATTCTGGCGGCCGGCGACACGTATCGTGCCGCGGCGGTCGAACAACTCGCGCTGTGGAGCCAGCGGATTGGCTGTGAGATCGTCACGCAGCCGAGCGGCTCGGACCCGGCAAGCGTGGCACACATTGGCTGCGAGCGCGCGCTCGCGACGGGCGCCGACGTACTGATCGTCGACACGGCGGGCCGGTTGCAAACGCAGAAGAACCTCATGGACCAGCTCGGAAAAATTCATCGCGTCATCGAGAAAAAAATCCCGAACGCTCCGCACGAAAGCTTGCTGGTCATCGATGCGACGACCGGACAAAACGGCATCAGCCAGGCTCGAAACTTTTCCGAGGCCAGTCGCTGCACGGGGATCATCCTGGCGAAGCTCGACGGGACGGCTAAAGGGGGAGTGGTCGTCGCCATTCGCCAAACCATGGGCCTGCCAGTCAAATACGTCGGCGTCGGTGAAAAGCTCGACGACCTTGAGCTGTTTGATCCCGACAGCTTCGTGGATGCGCTGGTGGCCGAATAGACCCACGGACGGCCGTCCGTGGGCTTCGAGCGTGAAACGACGCGCACCTCATAGGCACTGCTGCCTAAGCGCGCGGCTCCGTTGACGTGCCAAGACGTCGTTCTGTGACGATTGTCCGGCCTTCGCAGCGTGACGATGCCGTTCGGCTCGTAGCGATTATGCGCGGATGAGCCGATTTCGTAATTCTCCGCTTCGGGTGCTACCGATCTTGCGAGGGAGACTCACTGGTCCGACGGCGCTCGTCATGCGGCCAATAAGGGTTCGCCGATCCTGCGCGGGTCGAACGAACCAGTAGAACGGCCGCGAATGGAGTCGACGTCGCCCCGGACCGGCACCCCAGCTCGAAGCCGGCAGGGACGGATTCCAACGGAAGATCGACAAACTTTCAAAACGAAATTCCAGGAGCAACGAATGGAGATACGGACAATCAGCCGAACCTCGGCACGGACCGCGAAAGCCGGCCTGCTCTTGAGCGGAATTGGGCTGTTGCTGGTCTCACCGGCCTTCGGTCAAGACACAAACACGTACGCCCCGGCGGCAACCGCCCCCTGCGCGCCCGCTGCCAATTCTTGCTGCGCGACGCCAGGCTGCGATGGCACCTACTCAGACAGTGCGTGTCCCGAGGAGGAACCGTGGACCCTGATGAGCGCCCTGTGCGGCGAGGAAGAATCGCCGTTCAAGGTCGCCGGCTGGCTCGAATTCGGTTACCAGTCTGACCACGACGGCGCCTTCACGGGGAACGGGCCGTTCCTTGACGACCATGAGTGGAAGAGCTTCAACCTCAACCAAATGTATCTGTATAGCGAAAAGGTCGCGGACGGGACCTGTGGCTGGGACTGGGGCTATCGTGCCGATTTCCTCTACGGAGTCGACGGCAACGAAGGCCAAGCGTTTGGAAACCCCCCTGGCGAATGGGACTTTCTCAACGGCTATGATCATGGAATTTACGAATGGGCCATTCCCCAGTTGTACGCAGAAGTGGCGTATGACAAGCTGTCCGTGAAACTCGGCCACTTCTTTACCCCGACGGGTTACGACGTGTTCCAACCGAGTGGGAACTTCTTCTTCAGCCATCAAATCTTGTGGTACAACGCGGAACCCTTCACGCACACCGGTGCTCTGGCAACCTATAAGGCGACCGACAACACGTCCGTGTCAGCCGGCTGGGTGGCCGGCTGGGATACTGGTTTCGACCAGTTCCAGGGTGGCAGCCAAGGGTTGGTCGTCTTGACGCAGAAACTCTCCGAGAATACCACACTCGTCTATTTCAACCTCTTTGGAGACTCCGGTTGGCGCGGAGATAATAACGTCTGCCAAGGCGCGATTCTAACGCAGACATGGACCGAGAAGTTCAGCACCGTCCATCAGTTCGACGTGATGGGATCCGAGGGCGCCTTCGACTTTGCTACCACCGGCGTCGTCGGCGACAGTGTTGGCTTCGAGAACTACGCGTTCTACCAAATCAACGACACTTTGAAGGCGGGTGCGCGTCTCGAATGGTTGAAAGCCGACGGCGTCACCTACTACACCATTACCGGCGGCGTGAACATCAAGGTCAGCGAGAACTTGTTGATTCGGCCCGAGGTTAAGCATTTATGGGCGCCCGGCGTTCCGGGCGGTGCCGCCGGTACGATTGCCTCCAACGTTGCCGACGTCTATGGCAACTCGACGGTGTTCGGTATCGACGCCGTCCTGAGCTTCTAAAGCCATCGCAGAAAGCATTCAGAAGCCCGGCTTTTTTGGAAAAGCCGGGCTTCTTTTTTTTGATGCCTGTTGCGTCACTCAGCGTCGACGGGGAGCTCTTTTCCGGCGATCTCATAGAGGGCGTTGTGGGCGGCTCGCTGCTCGGCTTCTTTCTTGCTCGGCCCCCAGGCGGCCGTGAAAGCGCGCGGACCGATCACCGCCGATACGCTGAAGCACTTCGAGTGATCGGGCCCCTTTTCGTCGAGCACTCGATAAACGGGCGTCTCGCCGAACTCCTTTTGCGCGAGTTGTTGCAGCATGCTTTTGAAGTTGCGCGTGTGGTTGCGCTCGATCGTGCGTTCCAGCTCGGGGCCGATCGTGCGTTCGACAAACACCCGCGCCGCTTCGATTCCGCCATCCAGGTAGATTCCCGCGACCAGGGCCTCATAAATGGCCGCGTGAATCGACAAGGGCAGCCGGTCGTGCAGGCGCAGCCCCTTCCCCATCAGCAGGAACTGGTCGAGACCGAGCTCTTCGGCCATCTGCGCGCAGGTGTTGCGGCTGACGAGTGCCGATTTGATCTTCGTCAGGTCGCCTTCCGGGAAGTCGGGGAAGCGATGGAAGAGCATCTCGCAGACGACGACGCCCAAAATCGCATCGCCCAGAAACTCGAGCCTCTCGTTCGAGTCGAGCCTGGTCCGCGCCACCGACGCGTGCGTCAGGCACCGTTCGAGCAATCGCCGGTCGCGAAAACGGTACTGCAAGACCTCTTCGCAGCCTTGAATGACCGTCTCGCGCAGCCCCGATTCCTGGGATTCCGGCATAACATCACCTGTTGAACTAAGACTATTGCAGACCCGAAAGCTTGTCAACTTGCGGGTTTGCGCGGCAGCAAGCGACCGTCGCGACGCAGTTTGCGGCGTGCGCCGAGGCCTGCTTTAGCGCGACCCCAGTCGGACGCGTGCGGGTTGCAGCGATTCAAGGTGACTCAGGAATCGAGCCTCGAGATCCGGCGAATGCCTTTTCAACCGGGCGCTGAGGAGTGTCGGCGCGCGACCGGCGCGCAGGTCGTCAATATACGACAGCAGGTCCTTGCGGGCTTCGGGCGTGCTGTGGAGCATGAAATGCACCCACGCCCAGGATTCCTGGTAATCGGCCAAGCGCATGTCGCCAAAACGTTCAATTTGTTCCAGCCGTTCGATTTGAGGCTTCCAGCCCTTGCTGCGCATGTCATCGAGGCGGCGAACATACTCTGCGTTGACGTGGCCGGGCTCGCGGTTGTCGACTTCGAAGTATTCGGCCAAACCCTCGTCGAGCCACAGCGGCACATGCTTCATGCTCCCGTGCAGCAAACCGTGCGTATACTCGTGTCGCAGATCTTCTTGAATGCGATCGCCCCAGTAGGTATAGACCGCCAGGTCGTGGCTAGTCCCGACAAAGTAAGCACGGCGGTTCGGCAATCCGGGGAAAACCGTGTTGAGGTATTCGCGATAGGTATGCTCGTCGCTGAAAAGGTACACGATGACCCGGTTCTGCTTCAGCGGAAGATTGAGCTCGGTCGCCACTTCGTCGCGAAGCTGATTCAGGTTTTTAATCAGCTCGTGATCCTTCGGCAGTTTGAAATCGCTGAGGACGACGAGCTGCTCCGATTCCACCGAATGGCGGGCCGGCAGCGCCACGGGTTTGTCGGGCATCCGGCAGGCCAGCGGTGAAAACAACACCGACGCGACCGCCGCGTGCAACAAACGGCGCAGCCAAACACGATGCAGCGGCCGGCCTTCGAGCGAAGCGGACGCGGCGACTGATTCGCGTTGCGGCGACGTTTTCATTTTCACTCGGCGACAAGCCGCGTCAACAATAGGGAAACGCGCGACAGGCCTCGTTCTCACCCGCGGGCAACAGTGCACTTTCGCGCGCAATCTCGCGCCATGCATTCTTCCAGCCTGTTTTGGACAGGGTGCCGCAAATTCGGTTCTGCAACAGGCGGCGCAGAAACCGCAGCCGGTGGCTAAGCCGGACGTGTAAAGACGCCGGCACGCTGACGTTGAGGCTGGCCAGCGAAGTCATCACTTGCTTCGGTGTGAGGCGGAGGCGAACGCGCACTGCCTCAAGGCCCCAGAAGTAGATTTCACACGCGTCGCCAGTCGCCGAGACCAGAACGTTTTGGGCGTTGAGCGCCCGATGATCGATTCCCCGGACAAACATGCGACGAACGTCGAGCGCCAGCCGATTGAGACATCGTTCGAGCATACGCTCACGGTCAGTCGGCGACAAACTGCCGCAAGCGGCGAGGAAATCGCTCAGCCGGCTTGCATTGGGAACCGCCTCCGTCAGCAGGTACTGATGATGCATGCCGAGATCGCTCGTGAATTCGACGAACAACAGCGGCTGAGGGCAGCGGAGCGATCGCCGCAAGAGTGCATGTCCTGCTTCCCAAATCCGCCATGACGGTGAGCGTGCGCCGAATCGTCGATTCGCCAACCGCGGCTTGATACTTCGATTTGCCGTGGCGCAACACCATTTCGGCGCTTGGCCATCGACGGCCACGTCGACGACCGCGGACTTGCGCGTCTGCGAGTGTTCGTACCACTGGCGCACAGCATCGGGCGAAAACATCATTTCCGGGTCGTCACGTAGCTTGGTAACCCGCGCGAGTCCCAACGCCGCAACGCCGCGGCAGCGCCGATTCGCCGAGTCGGCGATGATCAGCCGGCGATTTCCCGTGATCCATTTTCGGTCGGCTTTGCGAAGGCCCTGC
>JBBDVZ010000092.1:0-9437 GCA_040903115.1 Planctomycetaceae bacterium | reverse complement strand
GGGAGGGTTGGGGTGGGGGGGGCGAGGAAGCATCGACGTTGCAATCGCCCATCGATGCGCACCAGACGGGTAGGGTGGGTGAAACCCACCACGAAACCGCCTACGCACTCGGTGGTGGGTTGCACCCACCCTACGTGCTGCCTGTCGTGGTGGTTTTGCTCTTGGTGGTTTGCTACGCGCAGTCGACGGTGGCACATCTTCCCGTTTGGAAGGACGGCATGTCGCTTTGGCGCCATGCCATCGAGCGGGTGCCGCAATTGCCGGTGGTTCAGATTCAGCTCGCCAACAGCCTGCACGACGCCGGCAACGACGCCGAGGCGATTGCCGTGCTCGAAGCGGTGCTCGGCGCCGGCAACCCCGATGAGCTCGACCGCAAACGCATCCATCAGAAATTGGACGCCTGGCGGAAGTGAAATGGGCAAAATGGCCGTCGCCGGCGATGACTTGTTGCGTTTCGGCAACATCGTGGTCGGCATGCGTCCCCGGGTCCGATTATAACGGTGCGAATTTTCCGCTGATGCCGGCATTTTCTTGACTCAGCGCTCCTGCGACCTAGGTTTTGATAGTCCGGAGATGCCGCGCCGAGAAGCGGCTTTACCGGTCAACGTACCGTCATCGCCAAGACGGGATTGCGGGTGGTGATATTTGTGCTGAACCTGGCAAACGGTTCGACAAGCGAGGAACTTCAACATGTTGCCTTTTTGGATTGACTTTTTCGGGGTGAACATCCTGCAACTGGCAGGCATCCTGGCGACGCTGCTGTCGTCGATGGTTGCCGTGTTGATGTGCCCACGATGCGGATGACCCGGGTTGGACTTCGACGCCCGAAGAGGCTTCTCGGCTCTCTTCTCGCGTGGGAGCCCAAACGGCAAGACTTCGAATCCCTCGCGGGCGGGCCGGCTTTGGGCCAAACTCCGACGAACAGAAAGGTTGCAGAATGGACTGGCAGGAACTTCTCCTCAATAACTGGCACGTCAAGGTCGTGTGCCTGATTCTCATCGTTGCGGCGTACATCGACGGCAAACAGCTTCGCGTGCCGAACTGGATGACGTTTCCCATGGTGTTAAGCGGCATGGCCGTCAATAGCTGGTTGAGCGGCTGGGCGGGGCTGGGCGACGCACTCGTCGGCACCGTGGTCGGATTGGCCTGTCTGCTGCCGTTATATGCGGTCGGCGGCATGGGCGCCGGCGACGTCAAGTTGATGGCCGGGATGGGCGCGTGGCTGGGTGCAACCATCACGTTTTATGCGTTCTGTGTTTCGACCGTGGTGGGCGCCGTGCTGGCCGTGCTCATGGTGCTCTACAAGCGCAGCTTCACAAAGCACTACGCGAATTTCGTCATGATCTTTGTCGAGTGGATGCAGATTCGCGATCCGCGAGAGCTTTCGCGGCTTGCCGCCGAGCGAAAGCCCACCATGTTTCTGCTCCCGTACGGCATTCCGATTTGCATCGGTTCGATCGGATATTTCATCTACGAGGGAATGTTGTTCTGAGCAATTTCGTCAGTGTCAAAGCCCACGGACGGCCGTCCGTGGGTCTGCGTTGGCGCTCAACAGGGAACTGAATGCACCGCCCAGGGACACTAAAGCGATTGGGAGCGGACCACCGCTCGCCCGTGTCGAAGCGGTCGTTCCCAGGAATATGCGGACATTGCACAAGCAAAAGTTGCCGGTAGTCGGCTGTCGACAAAGTGAGAAGTGACACCCCGCCTCGAGTGGGAACGATGCGAAGCGGGGCAAAAGACGCAGACCTGGAGAAGTCTAAGGTCCGCGGGGCAATACGACTGGCGATCCAAAATCATCATTGGCTGAAGGTCTCAGGACGACCAAGCCGATGATGTGGATGATGGTGTCTTCTGCCATCGCGGTGCCCCGCCTCGAACGTGTGACGTTCGGGACTTTATGGCTTTGCATCAGCAAACTGCGTCGAGTTGAGAATCGCTGCCGCGTGACGGCGATTGAAACATACGTGCAATTTGCCTGCGTGCGAGGCGTCCATCGAAGTCCCACAACGCCCGGTGACAGGTACAGGTACCAGGGGTGGCGAACATGAAGATGAAATCGATGATACTGCTTGCAGTCGCCGTCGGCTGCGGCTTGGTGGCGATGCTGGGAGTGCAACAGGTACTCTCTGGAAGAAAGACGGTTGTCGATCAAGACCAGACGCCGGTGTTGGTGGCAACGGCCGACATCGCGCCGGGCATCAAGCTGGATGAGACCAACACGCGATTCGAAAAATGGCCATCGAACCTGGTGGCCGAGGGCATGGTGACCGACGTTGCACAAATTGACGATCGCTCGCTGCGAATTGCGGCTGTGGCGCACGACATCATCATGCTCACCAAGATGAATGCGAAGGGAGTGCACGGGGCTTCTTCGGAAATACCGGCGGGAATGCGGATTATTACCGTGCCCGTCAATCTGACCAAGTCTCACAGCGGGCTGATTATGCCCGGCGACCGAGTCGACGTCATTGTGACCTATAAGACGGTCCAGGGCGGAAGGCGAAACGTCGCAAAGACCAAGACCTTGCTCGAATACATCAGAGTTTTCGCCGCCGACAATCTCCGCCAAAGCGGCGCCAACAGTTCTGAAACTACGGAGTACGACGCGAAAAACATGTCGCTGCTGGTCACTCCCGACCAATACAACATGTGCGTCCAGGCGCAACAAATGGGGACGCTGAGTCTCGCCCTGCGGCGAAAGGATGACGACGCCATCGCCGAAGCCGGTGAATACGACGAAGAACTTTTGGGCGTAGCCCGTTCGAGCTTTGCAAAAGCCGAGCCCACGGAAGAGGAGCCGATTTCTTCGAGTGGTGACGTTCGCGACTTTCTCGAGCAGCAGAACAACGGACAGGCCCAGGCGGCGGTGAAAAACGACCCCCTGAAGAAGCTTGAGGTCGGCCCCCCCAAGTGGACCATCAAAATCTACGCAGGACACGAAGTCCGCGAAGCGAAGGTTGATCTTCCGGAAGCCGCGAAGGGAGACGGAAAACCGGCATCCGTCCTCGGGCCGGAAGCCGATAAGAACAAGACGACCAAGCCGGGCTGGCTGAAAGGCATATTCAACGGCGCATGACGGAACGGCGCCGAACGACAATCAATGAACACAGGTCGACAGGCCTCGGCCGGGCCGGCGTCAATCAAGCGCCGGCTCGAGCCCGAGGTGCATCGATTTCGTGAGGTGCATGGATGCAGACACACTTCATCGCGTGGCGTGGAAGGCTTGTTTTTGCCGCCGCTTGTTGTGCGGCATTGACAGTGGGCATCACCGGATGGACCTGGGGCCAGGAGCCCGACGCCGATCGGCCCGCCGGGGTTGAGAGCGATCCCGTCGTCAAAGTCACGAAGCAACTCCGAAACCTCAAGATCGTCGAGCGGTTTTCGAAAATCCTCGAACTCGACGCGAAGATCACTGCCGTCGACGGCTTCGATCCCGAGGTCATCGACGTGACGGCGCTCACGCCGAATCGCGTCCGCGTTCAAGCCGCCGCGCCCGGCATCACGACGATGTCGCTCTTCGACGAGAACAAAGAGACCTACACGATCGAAGTGTTCGTCGCCGGCGACGTTCGGCATCTGCAGGCACACCTCAACCACCAATTTCCGCACTCCGCAGTCCAGGCCGTTGCGGTCAAAGACAGCGTGCTATTGGATGGCTGGGTGACTCAGCCGGAACAGATCCCGCAAATGACGGAAATTGCCGAGCAGTTCTATCCCAAGGTTCTCAACCACATGGTGGTGGGGGGGCCTCAGCAGGTGAAGTTGAAGGTCCAGGTGATGGAAGTGCAGCGCAGCAAGATTCGCCAGTTCGGCTTCAACTTCGACTACAACGACGGCGAGACTCATTTCGCCAGTACGATCGGAAACCTGGTGCCGCTGACCGGACCCGGACCGCCGCTCATTTTCAACATCGTCGGCTCCAGCGCGACGTTCGACGCATTTCTCGACGCCCTGAAGGCCGAAAACCTTTTGAAGATTTTGGCCGAGCCCGAGCTGGTCACCACGAACGGACGGCCCGCCAACATGCTGGCCGGCGGCGAATTCCCGATTCAGGTGCCGCAGAGTCTCGGCACGACGACCATCGAATGGCGTGAATTCGGCGTGCGCCTGGAAGCCGTCCCCTTCATTTTGGGTAACGGACGGGTGCGTCTCGAATTAGCCCCGGAAGTCAGCGAAAAGGACTTCACGAGCGCGACTGAAGTCAACGGCTTTATCGTGCCGGCACTGACGGCACGCCGGGTGAACACACAAGTTGAAATGAACTTTGGCGAGACGTTCATGCTGGCCGGCATGCTGATGATGCGCAAGACCGCCGAGACCGACAAGGTCCCGTTCTTGGGCGAGCTTCCGTGGGTGGGCATGGCCTTCCGCCGCGTTCGCTACGAAGAGGCGGAAACCGAGCTGGTGATCATGGTCACTCCCGAACTCGTCGGGCCGCTCAAGGATTGTGAAGTCCCGCCGGGCGGACCTGGCCTCTTCACGACGGTGCCCACCGACCGCGAACTGTGCATCGACGGCTTTATCGAGATTCCCAATTACGGCGATCCGTGCGAAGGCGGCAACTGCCAGCCGCATGACGGGGCGATGATGCCCTACCCTGCGGAGCTCAACGGCCATCCTCCCACTGGAGTCGTGCCGAACGGTACCACGTTGCCCCCGGCGCCGGCAACGACAGAGCCCGCACCCGGCCCGGCCGCAGCCGCACCTGCGACGGCACCCATGCCGACGTCTGCGACGGAGTCGCTGCGTCACCGCCAAGTGGCGGCGGCAGCGGCGCAGCCGCCCAAGGAAAGCATGTTCCAGCGCCTGAATCCGTTCCGGAAGGCTCCTGCGGCAGGTCACGCGCGGAAGCCGGAAGGTCCGGCTGCCGAGGGCGCGGTTCAACAAGCCGGCTATAACGCGCAGGCGACCGCGACCGTCACGAAGACGCAGAGCACACTCAAGTTCCGCTCGCCGCCGGCGGCCAATGCGGGGCTGATTGAGCCAACGTCGCCGTAAAGCGTCTTAAAAGCCGCACGCTTTAGAGGGCATTTCAAAAACCCCTCTCCCCTCGAGGGGAGAGGTCGGGAGAGGGGTGAGAACTTTGAGCATCTCGACCCTCGACTCGACTGACTTCGGCGAGCTCAGTCGAGTCGAGCTCGCCGAAGTCCCCCAACCCCTCCCTGGAAGAGAGGGGAGTTTCAGCAGCCTGGCTTTTCGAATCAGCCGAGCCTTTCAGGAAAAATGCTAGACTTCATAGATCGTTTGACGCATTTTGCGACGCCCGACGCCGATCATCACCGCCGATGTGAAGAGCCAACTGGAGTACCATGAAAAGCGTCCTTCGTCTCGCGATTGTCGATCCCAACGACGTTACGCGCAGCGCTCTCAAAAACCTGCTTTTGGGCATCGACACCGTCTGGCTCGAAGCGGAGAGCTCCCGCTACGAGTTTTTCTCCGACGTCGTCATGCAGACGCTGCCGGACATCGCGCTAGTCTCCCTCGACTCCGATGCGCAGCAGGGGCTGGCCCTGGTTGCCAGCCTGAGCACTGAGTTGCCCACTTGCAGCGTGCTCGTCGTCAGCGGATCGCAGGAAGGCACCCTGATTCTGCAAGCGATGCGGAACGGCGCGAAGGAATTTCTGAATTTTCCCCTGAAACTTGAGGACTTCCTGGCGGCCCTCGACCGCATTCGTCAAACGCACGGCTCCCGGGAAGGCGAGGGAAAAACCCGCGCCAGCCAGGTGATTGCCATCGCGGGCGCCGGCGGCGGCGTCGGCTGCACGTCTCTCGCCATTAACCTCGCTTGCGTGATGGCCCAGAACGAGCGGAACAGCGTCGCCATCATCGACCTCGACTTGGCGCTCGGCGACGCCGACGTCTGGCTCGACATCATTCCCGACTACACCATTCAGGACGTCGCGGAGAACATCACCCGGCTCGACTACTCGTTGCTGAAACGGTCGCTCACCAAGCACGACTGCGGCGCGTTCCTGTTGCCCCGGCCCGTGCAGATGGAAGACTCGTCGGTCCTCAACCCCGATGAATTGCGGCGCGTGATCGCCCTGCTGAAGGCGACCTTTTCCCACGTCGTCATCGACCTCAGCAAGTCGTTCGGCCCGCTCGACATGGCGGCAATGGAGACTTCCAACATCGTTTTGCTCGTCACGCAACTCGACCTGCCCTGCCTGCGAAACGTTGTGCGGCTCATGCAGTTTTTCGATCTTCACGACCATTTGACGGAGAAGATCAAGATCGTCGTCAATAGGCTCGGGCTCGAAGAGACGGAAATCGGCATGAGCAAGGCCGTGGAAACCGTCGGTCGCGATATCTATTGGCAAATCTTGAACGACTACTCGACAATGGTTGAGTCGCGAAACAACGGCGTGCCGCTCATCTTGCAAGCGCCGCGGGCGAAGCTTACGCGATCCATCGTCCAACTCGCCCAAAGCCTCGACTCATCCGCCGTGGCGGAAGAGAAGCCGGAGGAGAAGAAGGGGCTGTTCCGCTTCCTGGGAAGCGGTTCGCGCTGAGTCCCGCATGTCGCCAGACTGGTTGCGGCATCACGTTCTGACATAGAATGCCAACGTCAGGCAGCCAAAGTTTGTCAGGACCCTCTCACAATGCTCGGCATCCGTTTCATGGCATTGGCAGCGTGCGGCTTGCCGTTGCTGGCGTCGGCCGTCGCACTCGGGACTGAGCCGGTAGCCGAGCCCCGCCCGCTTTTTAACGGGCGTGATCTAACCGGCTGGGTTGGCGTGGATGGCCGTGCGGAAGACTGCTGGAAGGTCGAAGACGGCGTGCTCACGTGTTTGCCGAAAAAGGGCGCCTGGCTCCGCAGCGACGAACAATACGGCGACTTCAACCTTCGGCTCGAGTATCGCGTCGAGCCGGGCGCCAACGGCGGCATTTACGTCCGCGTGCCGGCCGACGGCAACCATCATCGCGATAACACGCGGCTGCCTCCGGCGGGTTTCGAGGTGCAACTGCTTGACGACAGCGCGGCCAAGTACGCCAATTTGAAGGACTACCAGCATTCCGGATCGGTGTACGACATCGCCGGCGCAACCCGCCGTGTCTCCCGTCCCGCTGGCGAGTGGAACGCGCTCGAAATCAACTGTCGCGGGAACCGTGTGAACGTGATCCACAACAGCCTGCCAATTGTCGACATCGATGACCATCGATATCCGTTGCTGGCGTTGCGCGAGCAGAAGGGATACTTGGGACTGCAAAACCACGGCGGCGGAGTGAGCTTCCGGAATATCAAAATCGGTCCGGCGGCGAGCAAGTCGGGATTCGAAATTGAAGCACCCAGGCGACGCGGCACGCGGCGAAAGGACGCAAGCATGAGTCTCCGCGTCCCCCCTTCCCCGCGTCCCCGCGTCACGTTAACTCGGTAACGACGTCTGTACTTCACATGCCCACACCCATCGTCCTCCCCGAGCTCGGCGCCGGCGATGCGGTTGTCAGCGTCAGTTCGTGGTTTGTGGCTGTCGGCGAACGGGTCGAGGCGGGCGATTGGGTTGTGGAAGTCCAACTGCCCGGCACGACATTTGACGTGTCAGCGCCGATCGCCGGCGTTGTGGCGCGGAAGGAAAAACTCGTTGGTGCCACAATTCGCACCGGCGAAGTGCTCGGGTGGCTCGAAACATGATTTGGCAAAACGTACGCGGACATCAACACCAAGTCGAAATGTTTCGGCGCTCTATTCGGCGCGGACGCTTGGCACACGCCTATCTCTTCGTGGGCGATGAAGGAATTGGCAAACAAACGTTCGCTCGCACGCTCTGCCAATGCCTGCTGTGCCAGCGCTGCGACGACGCGCAACTCGACGCGTGCGGCGAGTGCCATGCCTGCCGACAAATGCAGGCCGGCTCCCATCCCGATTTTCTGTCGATCGGCCGCCCGGAGGGAAAGAGCGACTTGCCGATCAAATTGATTGCCGGCTCCCCCGAGCGGCGTGGCCGCGAGGGACTGTGCTTCGACCTGTCGCTGCGTCCGATTGCCGGCGACCGGCGGCTGGCGATCATCGACGATGCCGACCACATGAATGCGGTAAGCGCCAACGCCCTGCTCAAGACGCTCGAAGAACCGCCGGATTACTCCTTGATTTTCTTAATTTCCGCCACGGCAGAGACGTTGTTGCCGACCATTCGTTCGCGATGCCAACTGGTTCGCTTCTCGCCGCTGCCGTCGGCCGACGTCGCGTATTTGCTTGGCAAGCTGGAAGTGGTCGAAAGTCTCGAAGAAGCGAATCAGCTTGCCGCGCTTTCCGGGGGCAGCCTGGCTGCGGCTCGTCAACTGCTTGACCCGCAACTGCGAACTCTGCGGCTGCAGCTTGTGAAAGCGCTGGCCGACCCTCGTTTCGACAGCGTCGCCACCACGCGGAAGATCCTGGAAGGTCTCGACGAGTTAGGCGGCGAAACCCAAGACCAGCGGCAGGCCGCGGTGTGGCTGATTCGCTTTGTGGTCGACTTCTTCCGCCTCGTCATTCACCAGCTTAGCCATGGCGACGAGGCTGCTGGGAGTAACGAAGATGTCGCCCGATTTGCCGCCCGTCTTGAACCCGGCAACGCGACCCATCTGGAGCTATTGATGGAACTCATCGAACGGAGCGCAGCCGCCATCGAACAAATCGATCACAAAACGGCCGTGCCGCTTTGTTTGGAGGGTCTTTTGGACGATCTTGGCAGAATTCTGCGTCGGATCGCGGTGCAGCCCTCCGCTGTTCTGGCCCGAAACACTTGAAGCCTGGCTGTGCGTAAGTTCGCGGTTAGAACCACGGGGTCAAGCCCCGCGGCTCATTTGAGGCGATTTGCGGCGGCGCTTGCTGTTTGGCTATAATCCGACCACCGGCGCAACGTATCATTCTGGTCTCTCAGGTTGCGCGGATCGACCGACTACAACAACCGTCGCAGGCAACTGCCGTTTCTCATGGCCTCACGCTACATCGTCCGATATGGTGCCCAGCGCAGCGTCGCCGCGTTTTCCGCGAAAGGCGACCAGGACTTCCGCCGGAATGCCGCCGTCATTGTCCGCAGCCCACGCGGCGTCGAGTGGGGCGAGATCCTGTGCCCGGCGACGGAGCGGACGAAGGCCTATCTCGGCAAATCCGACCCGCAGGGACGCATCCTGCGCGAGGCCAGCGACGACGACCATCAAAAACTCGAGGAGCTGCGATCGCTCGAACGGCAAGAGTTCGAGAACTGCCGGCAAATGATTGCCGACGCGAAGCTGCAGATGCAACTCGTAGACATCGAGCGGATTTTCGGTGGGGAACGGCTGGTTTTTTACTATCTCGCCGAAAAGCGAATCGATTTTCGAGAGCTCGTGAAGGCCCTGGCGAAGACGTTCCGGACACGGATTGAAATGAAGCAGATCGGCGTTCGGGACGAAGCGAAGCTGCTGGCCGATTACGGAGACTGCGGAAAGCCTACCTGCTGCAACACCCATCT
>JBBDVZ010000091.1:0-9441 GCA_040903115.1 Planctomycetaceae bacterium | reverse complement strand
GCTCGACTCGACTGAGCTCGCCGAAGTCAGTCGAGTCGAGGGTCGAGACGCTCGAGATTTTCACCCCTCTCCCAACCTTTCCACTCCAGGGGAGACAACATGGCGGCTGCCGTAAGATTTGCGCAGCCCGCAAATGTCCTACAAACGGCATAGGCAGTATCGGCCGTATAACCGTCAAACTTTGACCCTTTTACCAGCCAATGGGGGTGCATTCCTGGCCAATTGGGGTGCCTGGAGTCACGCGGCAGCGTGCCCCCAGGACGGATCATCTGGGGGCGAGCCTGGCCGGCTCGACCCCAGCCACCCCCATCAACGCGCATCTGGTGTTCGAGCGAACCCCAGTGAATGCAGCACTCGCGACAACTTGAAAACCGCAAATCGTTCTGCTAGTAGTCGTCCAAACTTAAGCCCGAGCACTTTGGCGATCGCGGAAGTCCGCCGCGGTCGATGTCGTTGACGCGAAACAAGAGGTCCAGATGTATCAGGTCACGTTGATTCCCGGCGATGGAGTCGGCCCCGAAATTGCCGAGGCGACGCGGATGTGCATCGATGCCACCGGCGTCAAAATCGACTGGGACGTGCAGGAATGCGGGATCGAAGTCATCGAAGCCGTCGGGCACGTGCCCCCGCAAGTCCTCGCGTCGATCCGGGCCAACAAGGTCGCCCTCAAGGCGCCCATCACCACGCCGATCGGCAAAGGGTTTCGCAGCGTCAACGTGTTCTTGCGGCAGGAGCTGGAGCTCTACGCCTGCCTGCGCCCCTGCAAAATCTACAAGGGAGTTCGCACGTTATTTAGCGCATCGAGCGTCGATCTCGTGATTGTGCGCGAGAATACCGAGGACTTGTACGCCGGCATTGAGTTCCAGGCGGGCGACCCGAAAACCGCCCAGTTGATTTCCACGATCAACACATTGACGACGGGAAAGAAGATTCAAACCGGCAGCGGATCGACGGGCGTCAGCATCAAGCCTATTTCGATCGAGGGAACTCGCCGCATCGCGAATTTCGCCTTCGACTACGCGGCCAAGAACAACCGGAAATCGGTGACGTCGATCTGCAAGGCCAACATTATGAAGTTCACCGATGGCCTGTGGTACGACGTGACACGCGCCGTCGCGCTTGCCTACGGCGCCAAGTTCGAGTGGTCGGAACTGGCCGACGGCGTCAAAGCCGACCCCGAGCTGGCTGGGAAAGTCGCCAAAGCGCCGGGCATCCGGTACGTCGAACGCCTGGTCGACAACATGTGCATGCAGCTCGTGCAGACGCCGGAACTTTACGATGTGCTGGTCATGCCGAATCTCTATGGCGACATCTTGAGCGACCTGTGCGCCGGCCTGGTGGGCGGGCTGGGAGTGGCCCCCGGTGCAAACATCGGCGCCGACTCGGCGGTCTTCGAGGCCACGCATGGCAGCGCTCCCAAATACAAAGGGCAAAATAAGGTCAACCCGACGGCATTGATCCTCTCTGGAAAAATGATGCTCGAACACCTGGGCGAACGAGATGCCGCCGCGCGGCTCGAACGGGCCGTTGCCGACGTGATCGCCGAAGGCAAAGATGTAACGTACGATCTCAAGGCCAGCCGCAGCGACCCAACCGCCGTCGGCACCCGCGAAATGGCCCAAGCCATCTGCCGCAAATTGCGCTAGCGCAAATTCGCGTCAAAGCCCACCGGCCGCGCCCGGTGGGACCAACCGGGAGATCATTCGCACGAACGAAACCGCATTTCGCGAACTGATCTCCGGCCAACGCAGCGGCTTCCCGGCCATGTTAGCCCGCGCCGGTCTGCTGGGGTTGAGCGGGATTTATGGCCTCGGCGTTTGCGCGAGGAATCTCGCATACGAGCTGCGAATCAAAAAAGTTCACTCGGCAGCCGTTCCGGTCATCAGCGTGGGTAATCTCACCACGGGCGGAACGGGCAAAACGCCGTTCGTCGCCTTTCTGGCGAATTGGTATCGCGAGCGCGGACTGCGAGTCGCGCTCCTCAGTCGCGGGTACGGGGCACGCGACGGCGGCGCCAACGACGAAAAGCAAGTGCTCGACGCGTTGTGTCCCGGCATTCCGCATCTGCAGCACGCCGATCGCGTCGCATCGGCGGCCAACGCGCGGAGAGATCACGGCGCCCAAATCTTGATTCTCGACGATGGCTTTCAACATCGCCGGCTGAGCCGCGAACTCGACATTGTGCTCATCGACGCACTGTGCCCGTGGGGCTATGGCCGGCTGCTGCCGCGCGGCTTGTTGCGCGAGCCGCTTTCCGCGCTGCGGCGCGCCGATCTTGTCGTACTGACCCGTGCCGACCAGTGCACGCCCGAAGAAAGGCAGGCCATCGTCAATCGTGTTGCGGCCATCCGCGGTGACAACAAGCTTGTCGAAGTGGCCTATCCGCCGGTTTCGCTCATCAATTCGGCAGCCGAAACTGCCCAGTTGCAAAGCCTGCGCGGAAAGCAGATTGCGGCCTTTTGCGGCATCGGCAACCCGGACGCGTTTCGTCGAACGTTAGAGACGTGCGGCTTCCAACTCTCCGGCGCCGCAGAGCAAACTCCCCTCCCTTACAGGGAGGGGCTGGGGGAGGGTGGAAACGTTGATGCGTTTCTCACGTTTCCGGACCACCATCAATACGGCCCGCGAGATCTCGACCAATTAGCCGACCTCGCGCAGCGCACCGGCGCCGCAGCAATCGTCACCACGCAAAAGGACCTGGTAAAAATCCGCGCGACGCAGCTCGGCGGAAAGCCACTCTGGGCGATCCAGATCGGAACGAAGATCGTCGCCGGCGCCGACGTCTTGGCCGCTCGCCTCGAAGAAATCATCCGTCCTCTGTCGGCGTGACGCAGTTGCTTACGTGAGATCGGCCTTCATGAGAAGCTGCCACATTTGGTTCTCGAAGCCCGTGGCTTCGTGTGCCACGTGGTTCCTCAACTCAAGAAATGAATTCACCATGTCAATGGTGAGCTTGTCGGGTGGGCGAACCTCGATGACCTTCAGGCCGCTGATGCCAGCCCGCTCAACAGCGATAACTGCGGTCATGATGGCCTTGAGTAATGTTTCCGATTCGCGGCTGAAATCCAGAAAGATTTCGCCATTTTGCGACCCGAGCAAGGCATCGTCGCAACCGTGACCATACAGGGCTTCGGCTAATTCATCGGTCATCTCTGAGACGCCGCCAAGAATCAGCGTGAAGTCAAAGGCCGTGAACTCCTGTTTCGACTCTTCCTTTTGCTCACGTGCGACAGACATCAGCATCAGCCTCCACCTAAGCCTGGTGTTCACAGCGATCCACGCGCTTTCGGATTTGTCGCGCGTGATTTGCTGGGTTTTTGGGTGTTGAGTTCACTGATATTTGGCAACCGCCACGTTGACCGTAGGGACAACGAATTATCCCCCATGGGTGCCCTTTGCTGATTGTCCAGGTCCAGCCCAGCGATTCGGCGTGCTTGACGGCCTCCTCGATAGCTGCATTCGGATGCCTCGGGCGGCCCATGAGCGCAAAACCCCCACGCGAGTGCGGTTGCGGTCACCCATAAATTGTATCGGCCAGATTACCAACCGAAACATCGATATGGACAGGGCGGTTTTACAAAATGCGAGATTTGTCAATCCGAGCTCGAATGCAAATCCAAAATCGCTTTCAAACGCAGCCCCTTCATGCGTCGGGTAGACCGGTCGAAGATGGCGGCGTAAAATGACGTGTACATTTGACGCCGAGAGATCATTTCCATATGCCGCTTTCGAGTTTTCATCCCATTGTCGCCGGCTGGTTTCGGTCGCGGTTCGCTGCGCCGACCGAGCCCCAGGCGCAGGGCTGGCCTGCAATCGCAGCCGGGCAGCACACGCTCATAGCAGCTCCGACCGGGAGCGGCAAAACGCTGACCGCGTTTCTGGCGTGCATCGACCGGCTGGTGCGCCAATCGCTCGACGGTTCTCTCACCGATGGCTTGAAAGTCGTTTACGTCTCGCCCTTGCGGGCGCTCTCGAACGACATGCACCGCAACCTCGAAGTCCCGTTGGCGGAGATCGTCGCCCGGGCACAAGCCGAGGGTACGCCGATACCGGACATTCGCGTGGGTTTGCGCACCGGCGATACGAGCTCATCGCAACGGGCCAAACTGGTTCGCCGGCCGCCGCACATTCTGGTCACGACACCCGAGTCGCTGTATCTGCTGCTGACCGGTCCCAAAAGCCGCGAGATACTGCGCGGCGTCGAGACGGTGATCGTCGACGAAATTCACGCCTTGGTGCGTGACAAGCGGGGCTCGCATCTGGCGCTCAGCCTGGAAAGGCTCGAGGCTTTGTCCGATCGGCCGCTGCAGCGGATCGGTCTTTCGGCCACGCAGCGGCCCATCGAGCGGATGGCCTCGTTCCTCGTCGGCTGCGGTGACAGGGGGCAGTTGGACGCTCCGCCATGCACCATTATCGACGTGGGACACGGACGCGAGCTGGACCTGGCCATCGAAACACCGGCCAGCGCGCTTGGCCCCGTCTGCATGCACGAGCAATGGGCCGAAGTCCATGCGCGCCTGGTGGAATTGATCAACACGCATCGCAGCACCTTGATTTTCGTGAACACGCGGCGGTTGGCCGAGCGCGTTTCGCACCAGTTGACCGAGCTGCTGGGCGAAGACGCCGTCGGCAGCCATCACGGATCGCTATCGGCGGACATTCGTCTGCGGACCGAACGCAGGCTCAAGTCGGGCGAGTTGAAGGCGGTGGTGGCCACCGCGTCGCTGGAGCTGGGCTTGGACATCGGCTACATCGATTTGGTCGTGCAACTTGGCTCGCCGCGCGCCATTGCCACGTTTCTGCAAAGGATCGGCCGTTCGGGGCATTCGCTGGGGCTGATACCCAAGGGCCGCTTATTCGCATTGACGCGCGACGAAATGATGGAATGCATGGCGCTGGTGCGCGCGGTCGGCACGGGCCGGCTCGATGCAGTCGCCATTCCGCCGGCTCCGCTCGATGTGCTGGCGCAGCAAATTGTCGCGGAAGCATCGACGCAAGAATGGGGCACCGACGAACTGTTCGCCTGCTTTCGCCGCGCGTATCCGTACCGCGATTTGTCGCGGCGCGATTTCGACCGGACGATCGAATACCTCAGCGAAGGCCTGTCGAGGTCGAACGGCCGCAGCCGCGTCTATTTGCATCACGACCAGGTCGGCAAGCGGGTTCGCGCCCGGCCGGGCGCGCGAATTTCGGCGACCTCGAACGCCGGCGCCATTCCCGAAGTGGCTTCCTATCGCGTGGTGGCCGAGCCGGAGAATACCGTCGTCGGATCGGTCGACGAAGACTTCGCCGTCGAAAGCATGCGCGGCGACGTCTTTTTGCTCGGCAACACGTCGTGGCGCATTCAGCACGTGCGCGGCGGCGACGTCACGGTCATCGACGCGCAGGGAGCGCCGCCAACCATTCCTTTCTGGCTGGGGGAAGCGCCGGGCCGAACCGTCGAACTTTCGGAAGAGGTCTCGAACCTGCGCGCCGAAATCGAATCGCGCTTGCCCGACCCGACGGCTTTGGTGCAGTGGCTGATCGCCCAGACGCATTGTTCGCTCGCGGCGGCCGAACAGATCGTCGAATACTGCAAGGCGCAAAAAGCGGCCATCGGTGTGATTCCCGGCGTGAAAAGCGTGGTCTTCGAGCGGTTTTTCGACGAAAGCGGCGGCATGCAGCTTGTCGTGCATGCTCCCTTTGGAGGCGCCATCAATCGGGCATGGGGCTTCGCGATGCGAAAGCGGTTCTGCCGCTCGTTCGACTTCGAGCTGCAGGCGACCGCCGATGACGACGGCTTCATTCTTTCGCTGGGACCGCAGCACAGCTTTCCCATCGAAAGCCTGTTTCCCATGCTCACCTCGCGAAACGCGCGCGGGCTGCTCGAACAGGCGGTGCTTGCCGTTCCCATGTTCCAGATGCGCTGGCGATGGAACGTCACCCGCGCGCTGCTGGTGATGCGGCAACAGAACGGGAAAAAAGTCCCGCCCGCGCTGCAACGGTTTCGCGCCGACGACCTGCTGACGGCCGTCTTTCCCCGCCTGACCGGCTGCCAGGAAGAGCACACCGGCGACATCGAGATACCCGACCATCCGCTGGTCAATCAAACGATGCACGACTGCCTGCACGAGCCGCTCGACATCGACGGCCTGGAGTCGGTGCTCGCGCAAATCGAGCGCGGAGAAATTTCGCTCATCGCCCGTGACACGCGAGAACCCTCGCCGTTTTGTTACGAGTTGCTCAACTCGAATCCGTACACGTTCCTCGACGGCGGCGAGCTGCAAGAACGCCGCACCCGCGCCGTTTCAACCCGCCGAACGTTGACCGTCGAAAGCGTCAGCGATCTCGGGCGGCTCGATCCGGCGGCGATCGACCAAGTGCGGCGCGAAGCGGCTCCGCTGGTCCGAAATGCCGACGAATTGCACGACGTGCTTTTGAGCCGCATTGTGTTACCCGAGGCGGAGGCGACTTCATCGACGCACGATTGGCGCGATTGGTTCGGCGAGCTGGCGTCGCAGTGCCGCGCGACGACTCTCGTCTTTCCCGACGGTCGGAAGGCATGGACAGCCGCCGAACGACTGCTCGCCGCCGCCGCGGCATTTCCGGACGCGGTTGCGCAGCCCGCACTCGTCGTCCCCGAAACCGTGCGCCGCAATTGGGAATCGACCGAGGCCCGCGTGGCAATCATCGGCGGCCTGATGGAAGTCTGCGGACCCATCACCGCCGCCGAAATCTCGCAGCGCACCGGCCTGACAGAAAGCCAATCCGACGCCGCTCTCGAAGCCCTCGAAGGCGAAGGCGCCGTACTCCGCGGCCACTTCACGCCGTGCGATGATGGCGATGATTCCACTCCGCATTCCGCAATCCGCAATCCGCAATCCGAAATCGAACGAACCAGCGGGCTGACGCCCGCCGCTCGCCTTTGTTCCGCACTCCGCGCTCCGCGCTCCGCGCTTGAATGGTGCCACCGCCGCCTCCTGGCCCGCATTCATCGCTTGACTCTGCAGGGGCTGCGTCGCGAAATCGAGCCCGTTTCCGTCGACGTCTTTCAGCGGTTCTTGTTCCGCCATCACGCGGTTCTGCCCGCGAGCCGGCGCACGGAAGTGAACGGCTTGTTCGAAACCATCGCACAATTGCAGGGGCTCGACCTGCCGGCTGTCTGCTGGGAGCGCGACGTGCTCCCCGCGCGCATCGACGCATATCGCCCAGAGATGCTCGACGAGTTGTGTCTGACGGGCGAGGTGACTTGGGGACGACTGTATCCGACGCCGCGCGATCCCGAGCGCGCGAGGCCGATGGCCGCCATGACGCGCATTATTCCCGTCTCGCTGATGCTGCGCGACGATGTCGAATGGCTGTCGGCCACGCGTGAGCCGATCGCCGATGATCGGCTCAGCAGTCCCGCCCAGCAAGTGCTCGACGTCTTAGCGAAAGAAGGAGCGCTGTTCCCCGCCGACTTGTTGAGTCGCACCGATTTGCTGTCGGCACAGCTCGATGAGGCCCTGGGCGAGCTGGTCGCGCGCGGTCGAGTGACGGCCGACGGCTTTGGCGGATTGCGGCGCATGATCGCCGACCGGCGGTCGAACTCACCCCGCCGGCGCAGGCCGGGAGTCGGGCGAAAAAGAGGCAGCTCCGGAGGCAGCGGGCGTTGGTCCGTCTGGCGCACGCCGCAATCAATCGATCGTGAACCGGCCGAACAGCGCGACTTAGTCGAGCATTGGGCCTGGCAGTTGCTGCGTCGTTGGGGAGTTGTGTTTCGAGACTTGTGGGCCCGCGAAAGCGGCGCGCCGCGCTGGTTCGAGCTGTTGCAAGTCTATCGCAGGCTGGAAGCGCGCGGCGAGATTCGCGGCGGGCGATTCATTGCCAGCGTGGCCGGCGAGCAATTCGCCTTGGGCGAGTCGGTGCGGAAGTTGCGCAAACTTCGTGATGAGGCAACTGGGAGCATGAGAACTTTAGCACAAGACGCGGCGACGCGGGGACGCGGCGACGCGGGGACAGGAGGCAAGCCAGAATCCCCGCGTCACCCCGTCGCCGCGTCCCCGCGTCTCATCCCAGCGCGGGACACGCTTCCAGCTGTCGAATCAACGTGCGATGGGGACGGCGAGCGCGACGGGTTCGAGTTGGTCGTTCTCTCAGCCGCCGATCCGCTGAACATGGCTGGAATATTGACCGACGCCCCGAGGATTCCGGCGACCGCGTCGAACCGCATCGCGTATCTCAACGGTATTGCGGTGGCGGCAAAGCAGGGGGGCGAGTGGAAGACGCTCAACGAGTTCCCCGCGGAGCTCGCCGCCGTGATCTCGGAGCGGTTCGGGCTGTGGGGCCGCGCGATGCCCAGAGACGTAAACCCACGGACGGCTGTCCGTGGGCTTGTTTCGGGAATAATTCCGGACGCCCGCGGATCATAAGGGCATGCAGCCGCTTGTGTATCGCATTGCCGCCGACGCAATGGTCATGGCGCACTTCGCGTTCGTGATGTTCGTCGTTTTTGGGGAGTTGGCGATTCTCGTCGGAATTTTGCGAAACTGGCAATGGGTGCGCGGCTTCGTATTCCGGGCATTGCATCTGGCGGCAATCGGGGTCGTCGTGGCGGAGGTCCTATGCGGCGTAATGTGTCCGCTAACGACATGGGAGCAACAGTTGCGCGCCATGGGCGGGCGCGAATCTTACACCGGCGATTTCATCCCCAACCTGTTGCACGATTGGCTCTTCGTCAGCGCCGAGCCGTGGGTGTTTACGCTGGTTTACGTTCTGTTCGGCGCGCTGGTGATTGCGACGTTTTTCATTGCGCCGCCACGATGGAGGCGGCAAAGCACGAAGCACGAATGACGAAGGAAATCCGAAGCACGAAGCACTAAAAAAGACCACCGCCGACCGTCGTCATTCAGATTTCGGGCTTTGAGGCTTCTTTCGACCCGCCGCGGCGGGTGCTTCGTGCTTCTCACAGGTAATCGTTGATGATGTTCTCGAGCATCTCCTGCCGGCCGCTTTGATTGGGGGCGGCTTCGCCTTTCGAAAGCATGTACTTTTCGAGGTCGGCAAACCCGACGGCGCCTGCTTCGATCTTCTTGCCGATCCCCTCGTCGTAGCTGCTGTAGCGCTGCTTGACGAAATCGCGCAGCACGCCGCTTGCTCGGATGCGGGCGGCAATCTTCAGACCGCGCGCAAACGCGTCCATTCCGCCGACGTGCGCGTGGAACAAATCGACCGGCTCGAAGCTCTCGCGGCGGACTTTCGCGTCGAAGTTCACGCCGCCCGGCGCCAATCCTCCCTGTGTGAGAATGACGAGCATGCACTGCGTGGTGAGGTACAAGTCGGTGGGAAACTGGTCGGTGTCCCACCCCAGCAGCAAGTCGCCCGTGTTGGCGTCGATGCTGCCGAGCGCGTCCTGAATCGAGGCGTACTCCAGCTCGTGCATCATGGTGTGGCCGGCGAGCGTGGCGTGGTTGGTCTCGATGT
>JBBDVZ010000090.1:0-9480 GCA_040903115.1 Planctomycetaceae bacterium | reverse complement strand
GGTCGCGACCGTGAGTCTCTTCAAAACCTCGGGGAAAAGCTTGATAGAGACACGCAGGGCCGGTGGGTTTCAGAGGCACTCGGCAGGAGCGCTTCTCAACTGCCGAACGACGCGATAATCGTTGTCGACTCGGTGCGCATACTGGATCAAATTGATTGCATCCGCCGCGGATTTGGCCCTCAAGTGGTTCACGTTCATCTCGAAGCCTCGGAGAGCGACCTCAGGAAGCGCTATTTGGGCCGGAAGCGGAAGGACATCCAGGAACTAGCATCCTACGACGATGTGCTGAAAAATGAGACTGAGAGAGCCGTCCCGATGCTCCGCGAGAAGGCGGACGTCGTAATCAACACAACGTGGTCGGATGAGCGGGATGTGTTGATACGGGCCGCCAGTCACCTTGGTCTGTATGGTCGTGGGTGCCACAAAGTTGTTGACGTTCTCATCGGTGGGCAGTATGGGAGCGAAGGCAAGGGGCAAGTTGCTGCATATTTGTCGAAGGAGTACGACTTGCTTGTCAGAGTTGGTGGTCCAAACGCGGGACACAAGGTCTACAAGACAGACGAGCCAGACACCTTTCATACGTTGCCCTCCGGAAGTCGAGTGAGTTCCGCTGAACTCTTACTCGGACCGGGTGCGGTGATCGATGTCGCCACACTGTTAAAGGAAATCGGCGCCCTTCAAATCGAACCCGACCGGCTCAGCATCGATCCTCAGGCACTCATCATCACGGACGAGGATAGGGAGAATGAGAAACGACTGGTGGAGGAAATCGGCTCAACAGGCCAAGGCGTCGGGGCCGCAATGTCTCGGCGCATCCTTCAACGGGACGAGCACGTGCAACTTGCAAAACACGTCAAAGCCTTGGAGCCTTACGTGCGACCATCCTGGATTCGGCTCGAAGAACGAATGCGGGATCCGCGAGTGCGTATTCTACTTGAGGGCACTCAGGGCACGGGCCTTAGCCTGTACCACGGCTCATACCCGCATGTGACGTCTCGTGATACAACCGTCTCGGGCTGCCTGGCTGAAGCGGGTATCTCTCCAGGACACCTCCGTCGAACCATTATGGTGACTCGTACGTTACCGATACGTGTCGAGAGTCCGAAGGGAAAGGGAAAGACCTCGGGGCCGTTGAAGCAAGAGCTAACGTTCAAACAGATCGCTGAACGATGCTCTGTCCCAGAGGGGGAGATCCGAAAAACTGAGCGGACATCGACGACGAACAAGACCCGACGGATCGGTGAATTCGATTGGGAACTTTTTAAGAAGGCCGTGTTTTTGAACGCCCCGACCGACATTGCCTTAACCTTTGTTGATTACATCGATCAGCGGAATCAGAACGCCCGTCGTTTTGATCAACTTACCCCTGATACGCTGCGATTCATCGAGGAGGTTGAACAGGTCGCGAATGCCCCCGTGTCACTCATTTCGACGCGTTTCCACTATCGGAGCATTATTGATCGTCGAAGCTGGTAACATGATGAAAGGACTCACGTTGGCATTTACGGTCGCACAGTTCACATCAACCCGACCTTATCTTTATCATCTCACCAGTCAATCCAACTTTGAGCGTCTGCTCCGCAGTCGCGAGCTGGTCTGTGCGAGTGAACTGCTCAAGGCGTCGAAGAATGAGGATTGGATTACCCGAAAACGATTGGCTACGCTGACGATTCAGATAAATGGAGAGTCAATCGACCTTCGTGACCAACAGCCCCTGTATGCTGGTAAAACCGTACTGGAAGGTGGTTGGAACTTCGCCGAATTAGTCCGACAGCTCAATGGGCGAGTGTTCTTTTGGCCGGGCTGGCGGGACAAGCCCGTTTCCTATGCAGAACGACACTTCGAGCGGTACGAAGATGAGAAACCAGTCATTGTGCGAGTTGGGACACAGGAACTCTTTGATCAAAACATGCAAGCCGCGCCGTTGTTCTGCAAATACAACTCCGGCTCACCCCGAACAACACAGGGGCTGGGCAGCCCACGCGGTCCCGATACCTTCATCGAATGTCATCGCGCCTCATACACGGCAAGCGGCGTCGTTGAAGTCACGTATTTGAAATCTGTTCAACTTCCGCGAAAAATAGAGTCAGGAGTCTCTCCTTGGGGCCCGTGGACTGCCCACTGAGGGCGTCGTTTTCGCGTGTGCACACGTTGGCACGTCGAAGTGATGTCTCTGAATAGCCGAGTGCCGGCAATTGTTGATGCATGCTACGGCAAAAACCCGCGTTCGCGGAGCTCTTGCACGTTGTCGGCCGCGCTTTGTATCACGCGCTCGGTGGCGTAGCGCAACACCGCGAAGCCGGCGAGGTGGGGCGGGGCGGTGAGGACGGCGATGTGGTCTTCTTCGTCGGCGTCGAGTTGGCGATTGAGCCGGGCGACGGTTTCCTCGACGCTGTCGGTGACGCTGCGCGCGGGCGCGCTGTGGTTATCGAAGGTCAGATGCGAGAAGGCGGCTGTCCGCGCAATCAGGAAGTCGACCATCTCCAGGTCGCCTTGGTTTTCGAAAAAGTTGCGAAACTGCGGATGCATGTTGTCCGGGGTGAGGATGGTCGGACGCGCGATGCGCACTTCGCCGCGGCGAAGCGAAACCGTGTCTCCCGGCTTGGCTGCGTGGCAGACGAGAAAATAAGGCAGCACCGAATCGCCGAACGTGAACAGCGAGTAGGGCACCGGCCGCACGATGCGGACCGCTTCCCACGTCTGGCGAAAGCGGCGCTCTTGCTCGAATTCGAAAAAGCTCATAGGACGGCCGCCGGGCTTTGGAGGCATTTCAGAGATCTTATTCTATAGTCAATCCGAGAGATGCGCCAACACTGGGCCGCCCGCAGGGTCGGCACTGTGTGCCTCCGATATTCTTGCCCTGTTGGGACATGATCGGTGCAGCAACGCGCTCACGGGTGCCTGGGGTCACGCGCCAGCGTGCCCCCAGTTCGAGCGGCCTGGGGGCGAGCCTGGCGGCTCGACCCCAGCCACCCCAGTGCCCACAATCTTTGCACGCATCCGAAATGGAACGTCCGGTTCGGCCTCCGCTTGACAGCGACCCGCAGGCTGCAAACAATCAACGCGTCGAATTTGGCTGCGCCGACTGCTGGTGCGCGAACCGAACTCAAAGCGGCGCGGACTCGAGCCGCGGAACATTTTGATTTGACAGCGATGAGGAGATGATGTGATGGGTGGACCGATCGTGCGAACCGGAACAACGCCGGAATTCTGGAAAAATTGGGAAAACGTTTTCGGCGACAAAAAGAAAGCCGCGAAAAAGAAAACGGCTGCCAAAGCGCCCCAGCCAGCCAAGAAATCGGGAAAGAAGAAGGCCAAGTCGGCGAAGAAGTCGGCCGGCAAGAAGTAGCCGGACGGTGATGCGCCTGCCGTTTCGTCCGCCCCTGCCGAGTTTCGCCGCAGGGGCTTTTTGTTGCCGCGCCAGAGCGAACGATTCATGAAATCGATGGTGGGCGATGCAGGAAAAGATCGTGCGCCGTATTCGCTTCGTCATCGATTCAGGATTGTGCTCGCCCTCTTCGCATCGCTCGTGCTGTATTCCGCGATCCGATCTCCGGTCCCCGGTGTCAACGAGCCGCACATTCTGACGAAGGCACGGCACTACTGGGACCCGAACTTCTGCCGCGGCGATTTTTATCTCGAGTCGCCCGACGTTTACATTGTGTTCTATCACACCGTCGGACTGCTGACGCGCTGGATGACGCTGGAACAGACGGCGTGGACGGGACGCGTTATCGCGCTGTTGGTGTTGGCCGTTGGTTTCGACCGCCTTGTTTCGCGGATCGTTCCCAGCCGCTGGTCGAGCCTGTGGGTCGCTTGGATTTATTTGAGCATCGCGGCAATCGGGCGGGCGTTCCGATTCTTCCTTGAAGATTGGTCGGCGCGAATCTTCGATCTTTCCGGCGAGTGGATCGTTGGCGGCATCGAAGCGAAAGTCTTCGCTTACGGCTTTCTCTTTGCGGCAATGGGCTGCTGGATCGACGCACGCCGGTATCGCGCAGCACTACTTGCCGGGCTGGCGATCAGCTTTCATCCAGTGGTGGGCGTATGGGGACTTATCGCGGCTGTGTTTGCTTCGCTAGTTGAGCGCAGGCATCGCCGAGACGACGTCGCACCCCCCTCGCGAGCTGTTCGTCAATTAAGACAATGGATTGTCACGGCCGCCCTGCTATTGGTTGCGGCATCGCCGGGGCTGATTCCGGCGCTGAAATTTGCCTCCGGCGCCGATCCCGTGCTTCAGCAGAAGGCGGCATACATTCAGACTTTTTACCGACTGCAGCACCATCTCGATCCGATGGCCATCCCCTGGATAGCCTATGGCAGCTACCTGGGTTTGGCGGCAGTTTGGCTGGTTGGCCGTCGTCGAGCATGTTTGAACCCCGGCGAACGCTGGTTCACGTGGTTCGTCGCCGGCAGCGTGTTGGTTCTGCTAGCCGGCGTCCTGCTGGGCCTCCGCACCGGCCCTCCAGCCGAGATGCCGCTGTGGCAGATAAGAGCGCGACTTCTCAGGTTCTATCCGTTTCGCCTCGCCGACGCGATGATTCCGCTTGCCGCATCAATGGTAATTGTCGGTCTCGCTCGGCAGGTCGCAGCGCGGAAAGCGGATCAGACATCGAGGCAAATCGGGTTGTTTCGAGCCATTCCCGGCGCGGCACTCGTGTGCGCACTTATCGCATGCATCTTCCTGCCGTCGTTGGATCGAAACCCGAGCCGCCTTAGCACGCAGCAATTGGCCGATTGGAAAGACGTCTGTGGCTGGATCGCCGCCAAGACGCCCGTCGATGCACTCTTTCTCACGCCCACGTTCAATTCGGGATTCAAATGGTACGCGCACCGGCCGGAGTTTGTCTGCTACAAAGACTGCCCGCAGGATGCAGCGGGAATCGTCCAGTGGAATAATCGGCTCAGGTTCCTGTCGGATTGGCGAAGTGCACACGCCGACAGCCGCGGCCGGATATCGGCTGAGGCGATTTCCAAGCTGCGGGAGCTCAGCAAGACGTATGAGGCCAACGGGATTCAATACATTGTTTCGGTGGACGGATGGCTTGGACCATTCCCGCTCGATGCGGTTTACGAAAACCGAACATGTCGTGTCTATTCGTTGGAGGGCATTTTGAAACCCCTCTCCCGTTGAGGGAGAGGTGGGTAGACTTCCGCGAGCTCAGTCGAGGCGAGGTGTGAAGGCCTCGAGTGTTTCGACCCTCCCCCAACCCCTCCCTGGAAGGGAGGGGGATTTGATTCAGCCCCCCCATGCTCGCACTCGCGACGCGCGCTCGCCGCTCTGGCGGGCACGTGGTAAAATGTCGCATCTTGGTCCCATGATGTCCGAGGTGAGACGATGTTCGCATCACGAGCGCTCAATCGCCGAGTCGGCAAACAGACTTGCCGAGTTGCCTTTTGCGCCTGGGCGGCAATTGTGCCGGCGGCGGCCAGTTGTAGCGAGACGAGCGCCCCGGTCACCGGCATTGCCGTCGCGTCAACGGAGAGCGAACAAGCCGCCGCGAACCGCCAGGGCGACGACTGGCCGGAATTTCTCGGTCACCACGCAGATGGACGCTCGGACGAAACAGGGTTCGCCGACACTTGGCCCAAAGACGGTCCGCCGGTTCTGTGGGAGAAGACGGTGGGCACCGGCTACAGCGCACCATCGGTGCATGGAAATCGGCTGGTGTTGCACCATCGAGTCGGCGAAAAAGAGGTCGTCGAATGTCTGCGCGCCGACACCGGAGATCAGATCTGGGAATTTGCATACGGCAGCAACTTCACCGACCCCTACGGCTACAACAACGGCCCGCGCTGCACGCCGCTGCTGACCCCGGAGCGTTGCTACACATTCGGCGCCGAAGGCATGCTGCTTTGTCTGAGTCTCGACAAGGGAAGCGAGATTTGGCGGCGGGACACCGAAGCCGACTTCAACGTGCCCGAGTGGTTTTTCGGCGTCGGCTGCACGCCCATCCTGGAAGATGGCTTGCTGATCGTGCTCGTGGGCGGCCAGCCAAACTCGGGCGTCGTCGCCTTCGATGCGCAAACGGGAAAAACCGTGTGGCAGCACGTCGGGCAAGAGACCTGGGACGGTTGTGATACGCGCGGCCAGTGGCGCGGCGGCCGCTACAAGTGGACCGGCAAGGAGAAGGTCGTCAGCTATTCGTCGCCCATCGCAGCCACCATTCGCGGCAAGCGGCACGTGCTGTGCCTGATGCGGCACGGCCTCGTTTCTCTTGATCCGAAAGACGGCAGCGAGAACTTCAAATACTGGTTCCGTTCGCAAATCAACGACTCGGTCAACGCGGCGCGTCCCGTCGTCATCGGCGACCGGATTTTTCTATCCGCGGCCTACGAAGTCGGCTCAGCGATGCTGCAGGTGGCGCCGGACGGCAAGAGCGTCACCGAGTTGTGGCGAGACCGCGACAACATGCTGACACACTGGTCGACGGCGATTGAGGTCGACGGGTACATCTACGGATTTAGCGGCCGCCACGAGTACGAGGGGACCTTGCGCTGCCTCGATGCGAAGACCGGTAAGGTCGTCTGGCAGACCAAAGAGTACCAGGATCATCTCGAGCTTTTGCGACGCAACGCGCAGACGCACGCGATCGTCGACTTCAGCACCGGCGAAGCGATTTTTGGTCGCGGCTCGAAGATCAAAGTCGAGGACAAGTTCATCGTGCTGGGCGAATTCGGCACTTTGGCGCTGATTAAAATCAACCCTCAGCGATACGAGGAGCTTTCCCGGACGTCGTATCGCCAAATTCACACGCCGGCCTGGACGGCCCCCGTCCTTTCGCGAAAGCGGCTCTACCTGCGCTGCGAAGACGCCCTGTTGTGCCTCGACCTGGCAAAGCCGGCGGCGGAGAAATAATCTTCCCATTTGAGCACGCGAGGCGGTCGGGGCCACGCAAACGACGCACCAAACGCAAAAATCGCAACCGAATTGAAACCCACGGACGGTGGGCTGCGTATTGAGATTGGCGGGTCAACTCGATAGAACAAGGGCGTAGAAGTTATCGGTTGCGGCCACGAAGTCGAATACGGGTTGATTCAGTTCGGATTTAGAAGGAATGGAGCTTGCCATGTTTGCACGAGCTTTGTCGCGAGGGACACATCGGGTTCTCGTCGCCTTGGTGATACTGGCGGTTTGCGGCGGCGTTGTTCTTCCACAACCGGCAGCCGCACAGTCGTCGTTGAAGGAGACGACCTCGTTGGGTTTCGTCCCCGACAACGTGGCCTTTTACGGGGCATGCCTGCGCAACAAGGAGCAGTTCGACGCATTTGTCGGCAGCAAGGCGTTCGCAGCCATCAAGGAGCTCGACGTCGTCAAAACGGCGCTCGGCCAGCTCGAGGCCGTGATGCAAGCGCCGAACGGACCGCTGGCGGGGCTGAACGCTTTTCTCGAGGATGACAAATATAAAGATATCCGGCAGACGCTGGTCGACATGCTGTCGAACGAAATCTTCTTTTACGGAGACGAAAGCTACGGAGAGCTGACCTTTGTGCTCGGACGCATCAATTCGGCTAACCGGCTGGCCGGCGTGCAGGCACAGCTCGACGGCACTGCCGCCGCTCCGCTGCGCCAGTTGTCGCTCATGTTGCGAGCGTTGAAAGAGCACCGCGACAAGCTGCGCGTCCCGGGCACGCTGATCGGCTTTCGGCTCAAGGATTCCGCCCAAGCTCAAACGCAACTGAAAAGAATGGAAGAAGCGCTCGGCAGCATTCTCAATCAAATAAACCCCGACCTGGCCAACCGCTTTCAAACCATAAAAATCGACGGCAACGACTTTCTCACGCTCAAGCTCGACGGGGAAATGATTCCCTGGGACCAGGTCCCCATTGCGGCCCTGGAGCAGGAACCGGGAGAGTTCGACGATTTGATCGCCGCCATTCGCAAGCTGCCGCTGACAATCTCATTGGGCGTGCGCGGCGACTACCTGCTGTTGGGCATTAGCGACAGCGAAGACATCGTCAAAACAGCCACCGGCGGCAAACTGTTGCACGACCGCGACGAGCTGGCCGCGCTGCGCGCGAATGCCGACAAGCAGTTCACGGGATTCGGCTACATCAACGGCGAGTTTGCGAAAAAAGCGAACCAGATACAGCAGCAGCTCGACGACCTGGTCGAGATGGTCCAATCGCTGGTGCCTCTGGTTCCTTTCGATGACGACGTGAAGAAGGAACTGGGCGTGGACATCCAGTCACTGCGTGAAAGCATGCAGCCGTTGATTCCCGAGCCCGGCGCGCAGATGGGTTTCACGTTCCTCAACGGCCGGGGCTACGAGGGCTACTCCTACGATTGGGGCGAAAACAAGTTCCTCGACGGATCGCAGAAGCTCAGCCTGCTGGACCACGTCGGCGGCGATCCCGTGATGTTCTACGCCGGAAGGACGAAGCACTCGCCCGAACAGTACAACCTCATGGTCCGCATCCTCAAGCGCGTGTATTACTACCTCGACAAGTATGCAGTCATCAAGGTTGCCGACGATAATCTCGAGCGATACACGACGTATCGCGACGCGGCATTGCCGCACCTGGAGCGGCTCGAGAAGATCACCCGCGAAAAGCTGGTCCCGGCATTCAAGGACGGGCAGGGGGCGATCGTCATCGACGCGAAATCGACGAGCAAATCTTGGACGTTGCTTATGCCGCCGTCCGAAAAGGCGTTGCCCATGTTAGAGCTGGCCTTGGTTTACGGCGTCAGCGATGCTGCGTTGCTCCGCAGCGCGGTCGACGAATACTTTGCCGTCGCAAAAGATTTGCTCGCCACTTTGCATAAGGCAGCGCCGGAAGAATTTCCCGAGCTCCCCCTGCCCGAGGTGGCCACTGAGAAATCGGATGTCGGGATAGTGTCCTACTTCAAGGCGCTCGACAACCTGCCGGTGCCGATCGACAGCCAACTGAAGCCCAACGCCGGGCTTTCGAACGACGTTGCTGTGCTCTCGCTGACTCCCGGCCAGACGAAACGGCTGCTGGCGGTCATGCCGCCCGATGTGAAAGACGGGCCGCTCGCCGAGCGTGATCGTCCGCTGGCGACGGCCGCCCGCTGTAATTGGCCGGCGTTTGTCGATGCGGTCGTGCCTTGGGTCGAGTATGCGATCAAGGTGCGGTCAGCCAGTCGGCCAGCCGCTCAAACGGAAAAGGAAAACACCTTCGGCGACAAAAAGTTCTCGGCTGATGGCGACAACGAGAAACCCGCGGCGGATGGCGACGGTGGCAAACCAAGGGCAAATGGCGACGTGGACAAGATTCTCGCGCAGATTCACTCCGGTGCCGAAATCCTCAAGTGTTACCGCGGCTACAGCAGCGTGAGCTATTTCGAAGAGAGCGTGCGCGTCACGCATCACGAGTCGATCTTCCGCGACCTCGAAAAGTAGCGAGGCGCACTAAGAAGCTCGATCAAAATCGCGAACAGAAGCCCGGCTTTTCCGAAAAAGCCGGGCTTGTGAACCACAGGGGTGGCTGGGGTCGAACCGCGTTCGGTTAGCCCCC
>JBBDVZ010000089.1:0-9516 GCA_040903115.1 Planctomycetaceae bacterium | reverse complement strand
CTTCTCGGCCGCCTCGGTGAGTTGTTGCAGCGTGACGTTTTGGGCTGCCAGCCGCGCCGGCGACGTGATGATCTGATACTGCTTGAGGATGCCGCCCATCACGCTGACTTGCGATACTCCCTCGACTGCCAGCAACCGATTTCGCAGCGTGAACTCGCCGAGCGTCCGTAGTTCCATTGCCCTTTTGGCCTGCTGCTCGGGTGAGTCTACTTCGGCGGTGGATCGCAGTCCGAGGAGCATGATCTCGCCCATGATGGACGAGACCGGGGCCATCACGGGGTTGGCTTCCTGTGGCAGGCGCTCGCGGGCGAGTTGCAGTTTTTCGGCGACGATTTGGCGGTCGCGAAAGATGTCGGTCCCCCAACCGAACTCGACCCAGACAATCGACAGCCCAATGCCAGAGGCCGAGCGGACGCGCTGCACGCCGGTGGCCCCGTTGAGCAAGTACTCAATGGGCCGCGTGACCAGTACCTCGACCTCTTCCGGCGCCAGGCCGGGAGCCTCGGTCATGATCGTGACGGTCGGCCGGTTCAAATCGGGGAAGACGTCCACCGGCATCTTGCGAAGCTGAATCGCTCCGTAGACCATCGCCACCACGGAGGCGATCAGCACGAGTGCGCGATTCTTCAATGAGAAGGAGATGATCCAGTTGAGCATGATGGATCTGGCTCACCTCACGGCCGCGAAGGCGGTCTGCAGTTGGGAAACGCCGTTCGTGGCGACCAATTCGTCGCGGAACAAACCGCTGGCGACCTCAATGAACCGATCGTCCGCTCGTCCGACTTCGATTCGTCTGCGATCGAACGTCCCGTCGGAGTTTTTCACAAAAACATAGTTTTGCAGTCCGTCTCGCACGACGGCGTTCAGCGGTATTGCCAGCGTCGCAGATGGGCGATCCGTTGTCAGCGTCACGCGAGCGAGCATGTTGTGTTGAATCGTCACGGACGGCGGTTTGTTGAATTCGATCCACACGGCCTGGGTGCGACTTTCGGAATCGACGACAGGGCCGATGCGAGCTACAGTGCCGTCGACCTCAAGATCAGGCTGCGCGACCAACCGGATCCGGGCCGTTTGGCCCACTTGAACGTGCGCAGCATCCTGCTCGGCGACGAACGCCTGCACCCAGACGTGCGACAAGTCATGAATTTCGAATAGCGGCTCGTCCGCCCGAACGACTTGTCCCAACGTTCGGTCGAAATGGGCCACGGCACCGCCGATGGGCGCGCGCACGGGCAATGCAGCGACGAGTCGCCTGGTTTTCAGCACGTCGTCGATCTGCTGAGAGGTCAAACCCAGCGTGAGCAACTTCTGGCGCAGGCTGGCAACCTGTGTCTCAAAGGCTTTCACCTGACCTTCCGTTTCGAGCAATGCGCGTCGCGATACAATATTGTCCGTGCCGCGACGACGCTCATACGTATCTCGCCACATCTCTCTGTCGAGGTAGGCTTGCAACAGCTTCAACTGGATGTCCTGCAATTCGAAACTGGCGACCTCCGCCAGAATCTCGCCCGCCCGAACCGGCTGGCCGCGGTCCACCTGGATGCTGACCAGCTTGCCTCCAAGGTGTGAGGAGGCCGCTGTCCGTCGTTGCGGCGGGACTTCGACGGTTCCGTCAAGGCTCAACATCTGCTCCACCACTCGATTTGACGCGGGTTCCACGGTCAATCCGATGCTCCGGGCCGTTTCGGGTCCGACGCGCAGCACACCGAGAAAGAACAGGCTCGAAAGTTGCTGTCCGCCGCGCGTGACGACGCGGTCACTGGGGATGATCTTGCCGGCCAGGATTTCCGTCCGCCCGCCGGATCGTCTGCCCGCCACGACAGCGACCTTCTGATATTCAGAGCCATCTTTTGTGGCGGACTCTTCAACCAGCACATAGCGTTCGGCCCCGTCGCTGAGCACCGCCTGATGAGGGACCGTCAACACCGGCTTGCGGTTCGTCCAGAGGATTTCGGCCTGGCCGTTCATGCCGGGGCGCAACCTCGGGGCGTTGCCCGAGTTCCTCAACTCCGCCCAGGCGACGCCTTGATGCGTCAGGGGATCCAGCATCAAGCTGAGTTTGTCGACCTCCGTTTCGAAGACTTCGCCCGGCAACCCGCTGAGTGTGAGTCGCACCGACTGCCCGGTCGCGACCCGATGCCAATCGCGTTCAAGGACGCCGATCTTGACCCACACGGTCGAGAGATCGACAATGTCCATCAGGTGTTCGGTCGGCTCGACGAACTTGCCCACGGCCAGGTCCGCATGCACGACGATGCCTCGTATCGGGCTGATCACAGGCAAATGCAGAGGCCGTGACTCGTCGTCGAGCTGGTTCTCGGCGACCTCGAGCGCCGCAGCTTTCGCTTGCAGCACTTGGAGCGTGTTGAGGTTCTGCTGGTGAGTGAGTTGAGCTTCGATCAATCGCTGTCCGGCCACCGCACCCGAATTCGCCGCAGGCTCCAATCCTTCGAGAATTTTGCGTGAGAGGTCAAGGTCATTGCGGGCCTTCTGATACTCCATTCGCAACGAGTGCAGATCAAGACTGTCGAGTTCGGCGAGCACTTGCCCCGCCTCGACCGAGTCGCCCGGCCGTACGTGCAACGCCACGACTCGTCCCGCAAGCCGCGACGTGACGACCGCGTATTTCGTCCAGGGAGCGACGAGCGTCGCGTAGGCGCGCAGCCGCTCGGTGCTGTTTTGCCGTTCGACTTCCGCCGTCCGCACGTCAATCACGTCCCGCGCGTCACGACTGAGCGAGATGCGCCCTTTGGCGAGATCGACTTGCACGCCTTTCGTGGGCAGCGGTTGATGCCCTTCATGTGCCATGGCCATGCTGCCAAGCAGCACGACGGCGAAACTGCAGATTGACCTTTTCATCACGCACCTCCCCTCAAAGGCTGGCCCCGGCGACGCGTGGGCGTAGTGAGACGGACTTCGCTCGGCATTATTTGGCATCATGGGTGTATTTTCGCGGCACGAATTCCTTCCAGCGGGCTTTGAGTTCTTTTCCGTCGACGGTAAATGTGGCGACAACGAGCAAGTTGTCGTCGGGTTTCATCCACGGCGCTTTGGCGATGAACTGTGAAAACGTTCCCGCCTTCTCGTCTTTAGGACGATCCTCCGCAGGAGCAGGCTCAAACTTCAGTGTTTGACTCTCGCCCTCGCCCGCCGTCGCCTCTGCCCCGAACGACGCGACCGGGATCGGCATCGGCTTGGGGTTCTTGACGTCGGGCGTCTCGAAAAGGACGTGCAGTTCGTTGCCCTCCGCCGCCAGATGCGCTCTGAGCAAGACATGATACGGGCCCGCGTCGGCGATCAGCATATTGTCCCGCACAGGATCGTGACCGTGGTCAGACTCGTCGTGACTGTGCGCCCCTTCGTGCGCCTCGTGGTCGGCTTTCGAATGATCAGTGGCGCCTGGTTTCGGCGTCGGGCTGGGCGGCGTGGGCTTGGAGCTATCGCAACCGACGCCGAACAGCAAACTGCCGCTCAAACAAGCAACATATGCCAACGATCGAAAAAACATGGAACGCTCCTTTCGACGGAAGAATGATGAGGTGGCTCAGTGGGATCCATGAACGATTCTTGCATTACTGTAGACAAAACGGAACACGGCCCCGCCGACTCATTGTGGCGCTTGACGAGATTGCGTTACGATTTGGGCTTCTTGGTAAACGTGCCGCCGGGGCCTGCGAGCTTCGTCGGCTTATAGCCGGCGGCTTCAACGGCCTCCCAAAGTGACTTGGGGGAGACAGTCTGCGTTTTCGCTGGCACGACCGTCGCAATACCCGTCTTCGCGTCTACCTTGGCCGAGGCAACACGCTTGACGGCTTGCAGCTTTGTGGCGACCTTCTTCGCACAACCAGCGCAGTGCATCCCCTCAATGGAAATCACGGTCTCCGTCTTCTTCGTCTTGGAATCAGCGGCGACGGCAAGTCGCGTCGCAAACAGAGTCGTCGTCGCACAGAGCAACAATGCAATAGGCAAAACACGAATCCTCATAATCCACCTTTCGAAAAGGGATCGGACATCATCATCGGCTCGAACACTTCACGATTACCGCTTCACGTACTCGCCTGGTTCCTTAATTTCCTCGGGCGTTTCCTTGGCCAGCTTGACGAACTCATCGACACATGGCGGACAACAGAACTCGTAGGCTTTACCGCCGACAATCCACGTGCATTTCGGGTTCGCCTTGGTCATCGTGACCGGGCAAATCTTGTCGCCGGGTTTGGGCTTCATGTCGTGGGACGACATGAAACCCTTGAACTTGACCGACGCTGTGACATTGCCATTGACCTTGATGTCCTCTTCCGTGTATTTGCCGCCGGGAGTCAAATACAGCTTCTGCTCTTCGGCATCCACCACCTTGTCGGGCATGCCTTCGTCGTGCTGCTCGGGTGTCGATTTGAATCCCAGTCGGAACCGTTCGCCCGAAATCACGATGTTCGGAACTGTGACTTCCAGGTTCGCCCCGTCCAAATCCTCCGGCAGCGTCGCGACAAACTGCGAGGTGCGACCTGCTGCATCACCTTCCTGCGGTTCCGGTTCGAATGTGAATGACTGAGCTTCGCTCTCGCCCTCCGCCTTCACGAAGCCACGCAACGTCTGCTTGTCGACGTCGATCACGCGCGATTCGTCGTTGCCGAGCGTATACAGCCGCAGCGTGTTTCCTTTCTCAAAGACGGCTTCCACGTGATAGCTGTCTCGGCCCAGAGACACGATGATCCCACCATGTTCGCCGGGTTTGTGCCCGTGCTCCTGATCCGATGACGTGGTGCCGGTCTCTGATGCAATTGAGACGCCGGTGTCCGATGCCGACGGCTTCGGCTGACTAGCCTGACGCGGCTGCGCCTCACTCTGGCTGCATCCGCCGAATCCCATCGGCAGGCTCGCCGCGAATGCCAATAACGCAAACTCCAACTTGCGTGTCATCATCTACTCCTTCTCCGAGAATAGGCCAACGGAGTGAACCCGTTGAAACGTTTCTGAGGATCGACAAGGGCCGGTCAAGCGCGACCCATGCACGACAGCAATAGGAAAACAGCGACACCTGAGCGCGCGGGTGCGAAACGGCACTCAGCGCCAGAAGACGGGGCCTAGAGAGGGGAGGTTTTTAGCAGCGCAGAATGTGCAATGCGCGCAATATCTCCCGGCCACTTCGCGGGTGCGATCGAAAGTGATGGTCAGCATGACGTTCAGCGGTTGTCTGTTCATCGACAGACAGATGCTGCAGCCAATTGTGCCCAATTCGCTTCAGTACATCCGTCGTCAAGCTCGACTTACCCGCTGCGACAAACGCTGGAACCGCGGTCGTTGTATCGCTGCGGTCTTTCTTGCAGGGACAAGGTGCCGGAGTCGACTGATTCCCCGGCTTATCTCCGTGCTCTTCGCATTGCGCGATCGAAGGGCGTGCGTCAACATCGTGCATCGTGCACTGGGATTCCCCGTGGCAGGAGTGCGGCAACTTATGCGATTTATTTGCACCATTGCTTGACTCGTGGGAGTGCGAACACGCCGCGCCGCCAGGGCAGGTCATTGGGCTGAGCCCGAACCAGCCTCGCACACACGAGACGGTCGACGTGGCCGCGCAGCAGCACAGCGACGGCCCCACTGCCAAGGCGACCAACAAATATCCAACGATTGCTGCTCGGAGCATGCTGCTTGATTCCAGACAATCCATTCCAGATTCCACCAGAAACCGGGAACTCAGGAATGGCGGACGGGGTGGCCCAGAGCCGTGGTCATGTTACCCGGTCATCGGCTTTTGAAGCAATAGACACCTACGCCAGCAGTGCCCGCAGTATGGGACAATGCGACACGGGCCGAGAATTTGAGCCAAAGCAGAGGGCGTGGGGCGTAAGCTGCACGGGCGGCACGGCTTGTTGTGAGGGCTTTTGTGCCAGCTTCTTCGTTTTCTCGCCATGCGAGTATCCGGCCGCTTCGAGGACAAGCAAGATGGGGGATTTGTAAGGGATATAACCGCTAGTCTTCAGCGGAGGCCCACATGAGTTCGATGCATACAGAATGCAGCAATTCCACGGACATTCTCCGTTCATTGCCCGCCTACGACTTCGGCAATCTCGCAAGGATACGTTATGACGCCTTTTCGGCGAATTATTCGCTGCGCGGGGTGCCTGCTGCTCTGGGGAGCAGGATGTCGGGGAAGTCACTCTGTTCGTGACCCCGAGTTTGTCCCGTTGGCTGGTCTGCCAGCGGTGACGCACGCGACAATCCAGACAGTCGCGGCTGCCGAAATGCCGATGCACCCGCAATTTGCAGGCCCCCACAGCGTCGACGAGTATGTTGCCTACGCGCTGGCTGAAAATCCCCGGATTCAAGCACAACGGAAGCTCGTCGAGGCATCGGCGCTACGTGTCCCGCAAGCGGCTTCGTTGGAGGATCCCACCATCGGCGTGATGGGCTACCCGTTCTTCCCGAACGTACCGCAGACGGCCTCCGGGCGAAAGACCGCCGATCTCGTCGTCTCGCAAAAGATTCCGTTCTTCGGCAAGCTCGACGCTCAGGCGCAAATGGCGAGCGCGGAAGCCGACGCGGCCCGTGCGCAGCTCGCTGCGGCCGAATGGGAAGTGGTCGAGCAGGTCAAGCGGGCCTACTACGAACTCTATTACTTGCAGCAGGCCATCGCCATCACCGATAAGAGCCGCGAATCGGCCGTCTATATTAGCCGAATTGCCGAAGCGAAGTTCCGCACGTCGACGGTAAGTCAGCAGGATTTACTGCGCGCCCAACTGGAGGTCGCTAACATCGACGGCGAACTGATTCGCCTTGGACAGGAACTGCAAAGTTCTCAAGCGCGGCTCGCGAGATTACTTCACATCTCGCCGGACACCCCCGTTCGGGCCCTCGACGATCTTCCGTCGGGCGATATTCCGCATGATCTGCAAGCGCTGTATGACCAGGCGATTGCCGGGCGCCCGGAATTACACGTGCAGCTTGCCGGCGTCCGGAGGGAGCGCATCGCAACGGATCTGGCTCGCCTTCAGTATTACCCGGATGTGACATTGTCTTTCGGCTGGGGAGGAATGACGACGGAGCGGGCGTTGGCTCCCACGGCCGACGGCATCGACGACCTCAGCATTGGTGCGATGATCAACGTGCCCTTGTATGTACGCCGCCTGGACGCGGGCGTGCGTGAGAGCGAGGCGAGAGCGGTCATGAAGACGCGGGAATACGACAACCTGCGCGATCAAACTCAGGAAGAAGTCAAGGACTTATTCGTTCGAGCGCAAAGCGAGCAGGAACTTCTTGGACTGTTTGAACGGGAAATCATCCCGAAGGCGGAACAGACGTTGAACGTCTCGATCCCGGCATACGAGGTGAAGGAGATTGACTTCCTGCAACTGATCGACAACTGGCGGAGCCTCTTGCGCTTTCAGATCGCCCAAGCGCGCCTTCGAGCTCAGTTGCGACAGTCGATTGCGTCGCTGGAACGCGTTGTGGCGGGACTACCGATCGCCGACGCGCCCACACGACCAGATGCCGAGACCATTCCTCCGCCACCCGATGACCCGAATCCAACGTCGGAGTGAATTTTGGGAGCGGCAGCGCCTCCTGATCCCGAAGTCATGATTTCAAGGATGCTCCGATGACTCCTTCAGTCCGAAGTCTTATCCCCTTCTCGATGCTTGTCGCTGCCGTGCTGGCAGAAGGTTGCTGCGCGCACTGCGGCCCGTCATGCACTGATGCGTGCATCCCATATGGATACTGCCCGTCTGCTCCGCTGCCGTATACAAGCTATTGTGGTTGTCCGACGCCGGTTGCCGCGTCCGGCAACTGGCGGACCCCAATGGTGCGGAAATCCGCGTCTGAGTCGCCGGTGCCTGCCGACGATCGAACGACCTCATTTGAGTCGAACGAAACTGAATGACGCCGTTGCGTTCGTCAGCGTTTTCAGCAACGTCGGACTGCGGGTCAACGTGCCGATCTACCACGGCCGCCTCAACGCGGCGGTCTCCGAGGCGATGCATCAATTCATGAAGGCTCGGGCCGAATACGACCAGCTTGTGCTGGACGTGCAGTCCGAAGTGCAGTCCGCCTACGAGCAGGTTCGCGAGTCGCAGCGCACCGTCGCGCTCTATTCCGAGAAACTCATCCCTGCTGCCGAACAAAACGTCACCGTCGCCCGCGCAAACTACGACGTCTCGAAGATCAACTTTCTCGACTTGGCCGTCGCTCAGCGCCAGTTGATCGACGCACGTGACAGGCAAATTCAAGCCCAGGTCGACTTGCAGCGGAGGTTAGCTTCGCTGCGTCGTGCGATCGGCGGCTCGTTGCCGGAAACGCAGTCGGGTGTCCGTGAATTCCCTGCGAACCACAGCTCGAACGTCGCCGCGCTGCGGTTCCCGCGCAGTGTATCCGAGCGGTGCTTCCCTGCGAACCACAGCACGTTCGCCGGCATCGAGATGACCGAGCGCAGTGTATCCGAGCGGTGCTTCCCTGCGAGCAGATGACACGGATATGACGAACTGGGACTGTGTGGCAGGTGGTTGGCAAACGTTGCGTGAGGCGTACAAGGCGTTCATGAACGAGGGTGGCAGGAGCATGTCCCGGTCAAATGTCACCGGCCGCCAGTCGCCGCAATTCCGGCTCGAGGCGACGCATCCCCTCTTCGACCGATACCTCGGGGGCGTATCCAAAATCGCGGCGGGCTTTTGAAATGTCGTAGTAGTGAGACGTGCTGAGCTGCGAGGCCACGAAGCGCGTCAGCGGCGGTTCACCTCGTAGTCGCAGCAACCGGTAGCACCATTCGAATGTCCTCCCGGCAGCGCGGGCGTTAGCCGCCGAGATGTGTTTCCGCACGGCGGGCAGGCCCGCGCGGCGGAGCAATTCATTCACCCAGTCCCACAGGTTTACCGGCTCGGGCTCGTTGATGAAATAGGCCTGGCCGGCCACCCGCGAACCGGGTGACAGCGCATCGGCGGCTTTCAAGTGGGCGGCCGCGACGTTCTCGACATACGACATCGAGATCAGGTTCCGTCCGTCGCCGACGCGCCGCAAGCGTCCCGATTTCGCGCGCTCGATCAATCGCGGCACCAGATGGTTATCGCGCGGGCCCCAAATCAGGTGCGGTCGCAGGGAAACGGTCGCCAGGCCATCGCCGTTTGCCGCCAGCACGGCCCGCTCGGCGAGCGCCTTGGTGTGCGGATAGTGGCAAAGAAACCGATACGGATACGGGTACGTTTCATCGACGTTTTCGTGCGGCAAGCCGTCGTAGATAACGCTGGGCGAACTGGTAAACACCAACTTCGCGACGCGCTCTTGCCGGCATGCGTCGATGACGTTTTCGGTCCCGACCGTGTTGATACTGTGGAACAGTTCCCACGGTCCCCAGATGCCCGGAACGGCGGCCGTGTGAAAAACGGCGTCCACATCGCGGCACGCGCGGGTGACTATGCCGACATCACGAATGTCGCCCTGTATGCATTCGACTCCCAGCTCGTCGAGCCGCCGATAGCGGCCGCGGCACAGCACGCGCACGCGATCGCCGCGGGCGACAAGCTGCTCGGTAAT
>JBBDVZ010000088.1:0-9540 GCA_040903115.1 Planctomycetaceae bacterium | reverse complement strand
ACCAGGTCGTGGTGGTCGTCAGTGCCCGGGGGAAGAAGACCGACGAGCTGATCGGACTGGCCCGCGAGCTCACGGCCAAGCCCCATCCGCGCGAAATGGACATGCTGTTGGCGACCGGCGAGCAGGAGTCGGTCGCGCTGATGGCCATGGCCGTGCACGAATTGGGCGAGCAGGCCGTCAGCCTGACCGGTGCGCAAATCGGCATTGTCACCGATTCGTCGTATTCGCGGGCGCGGATTCAGAAGATTTCGACCGACCGCATCCGCCGCGAGCTGGCCGAAGGTAAAATCGTGATTGCGGCCGGCTTCCAGGGCGTCGACAGCGAGTTCAACATCACTACGCTGGGACGCGGCGGCAGCGACACCACGGCAGCGGCGCTGGCCGCCGTGCTGCAGGCCGATGAATGTGAAATTTACACCGACGTGGAAGGGGTCTTTACCACCGATCCCCGCGTGATACCGGACGCGCGCAAGATCGACCACATTTCGTATGACGAAATGCTCGAGCTGGCGAGCATGGGCGCGGGTGTCATGCATTCTCGCTCGATCGAGTTCGCGAAAAAGTACCGGGTGCCGCTACGCGTTCGCCCGGCATACAGCGACGGTGCCGGCACGCTGATCGCGCCTCAATCCGATGAAGATGCGCCCGTGGTGACCGGCGTCGCGCTGGCGCGTGACGTGGGACGCGTCAGCCTGGCCGACTTGCCCGACCGACCCGGCGTGATGAGCTGCATCTTCTCGGAACTGGCACACCGCAAAATCCCAATCGACATGGTCGTGCAGGACGTCGGCACCGGCGGCCTTGCCGAAGTCTCATTCACCGTGCCTCAAGACGACCTCGCGGAAACGCTGGCGGCGGCCGAACAGGCCGTCACGGAAATTGGCGCCGGACGCGTGCAGCACGGTACCAGCGCATCGAAAGTGTCGATCGTCGGGAGCGGAATGCGGACGCACAGCGGCGTGGCGGCACAGATGTTCCGCTCGCTGTCGGACGCCGGCGTCAACATCGGCATGGTGACCACGAGCGAAATCAAAATCTCGGTGTTGGTCGATCGCGGTCAATGCGATGCGGCTGTTCGCGCCGTTCACCAGGGGTTCGCGCTGGCGAAATCGTCGGCTCAGCAGCCGTCGGTCGGTTGGAAGCAGCAGATCGCGTCGGACCGGTTGAGCCGCTCGCGCGACGACCTCGAGCGCGATGTTGTGGCCCGGTTGGCTGCGATGGAGGACATTGTCGTCAGTGAAGTCCGCCTCGACGACGATCAGGCGCGCGTCACGATCTCGAACCTGCCCGATGTGCCCGGAGTGGCGGGCGAAGTGTTCTCGGCGGTGGCCGAAGGCGACGCGATGATCGACATGATCGTGCAAAACGTCAGTCACAGCGGCCAGGCTCACCTCTCGTACACGGTCCCGCGCACCGACTTGGATTTGTGCCGTATGTTGACCGACGAAGTTTTGGAGCAATGGCCTGACGCCACTTTGACCTACGACCGCTCGATCGCCAAGCTGTCGGTGATGGGAATCGGCCTGCGCAGCCACACGGGCGTGGGCGAGCGCATGTTTCGCGCCCTGGCCGATGCCAACATCAACGTCCAGATGATCAACACCAGCGAAATCCGCATGAGCGCCGTCATCGCCTCCGAACACGGCCGCCGCGGTTTGGAGTGCGTGCTCAAGGCGTTCGGACTGCAATAGCCGCCGGTCGCGGGCTGGAAACCGCGGGTGGCACTGGCGTCTCGCCAGTGCTTATCTCGAAGTTTATACGGCCGCCTTTATTTGATAACGATACAACACGGCTATCCCGAGCAAGCTGCACTGGGACGATGAGCACCCAATGCCAGCGAGTTCTCAATCGAAAAGAGCACTGGCAGAGCCAGTGGCACCCTTTTGGTCGGCCAACACTGCCGCACAGGCAAAATTACTCGGCTGGTGACAGGTAGCGGCGAAGCAGGTCGGGCAGGGTGGCGCTGAACTTGCTGCGGGGCATCACGTCGTCGCAGCCGGCCGACCGCGCTTCGTCCAGCAACGCGGCGTGAACGTGAGCACCGAAGGCGACGACCGGCGGACGTGCGGCCGCGTCTAATGCGTCGACGAGATCGTGCACCGAAAGCTGCTGCATTTCGAGATCGACGAGGATGAGCGCGCACCCGTCGGCAGCGGCCCGCTCGACGGCGCGCTCGATTGTGCCGACGAGCTCGACGCGCAACCCGAGTTGGCTGGCAGTTCCGGTAACCTTGCTGCCGAAGAAGAGGTCTCGGCTGATGAGGATGCCGAATTTTGTTGGTTCAGCAGTCGTCATTTCACTTCCGCACAGCTCCGTTCAATACGGGAAGCGGACTTCGGCGAGCTCAGTCTAGTCGAGCTTCGCGAGAGGGCGTTCCCAAGCGGAGCTTGGGAACGAGATACCTGGGCGAGTTCTGCCCGCCTCTGGTGGGTTTCACCCACCCTACGAAACACGGGAGCGGTGGAAGTGCACGTGCTTCCAAACGCCGTGTTGGCGTTGCCAGACGCGAGTCTCGTCGGTGGCCGCGGATGTCGGCGAACCGTTCTGGGGCCAGCGTTGGGTCAGTCGCACGTACGTGACGACGGCGCAATCCCCCATCAACCGGACGCTGGGAGAGCTGATCGTCGATTGCACCCGGTCGCCCGACGCCTCATCCGAGAAATAAAACTCGTGAAACGGCAATCCTTCGACCAGGTTGCCCAAAGCTTCCGGCTCGAACGACGTTAAAGTCGGGTCGCACAATTCGCAATACGCCGCCCAATCCCGCCGGTCGATTGCGGAAAGCAAACGCCGGCTGAGAGACAGCAACTCGTCCTGCGTGGATTCAGGCATGGAGGGCAATGCTAAAGCGCGACGCCTTTCTCCTCAAGTGGAGAGCGGTCAAAACCTCGTGCGCTTACACCCTCCCCCAGCCCCTCCCTTAAAGGGAGGGGGGTGGGAAGCGCCGCTAGGCTGCGGCGGAATCGTCTTTCGGGAACAGGCGATCCTCGCCACGCACCATTTCGGCGGTCAGGACGTACTTTTTGCCGGGCTCTTGCTCGGGCAGGGCATACATCACGTCGAACATGGCCTCTTCGACGACGCTGCGCAACCCGCGGGCGCCGGTGTCCTTCTGCTTGGCGATCCGGGCGATCTCCTGCAACGAACCCTCCGTGAACTCGAGGTCCGCGCCTTCCATCTCGAAGAACTTTTTGTACTGCTTCAAAAGCGAGTTCTTCGGCTCGATGAGGATGCGGACGAGATCTTCCACTTCCAGCGGCGCCAGCGAGCTGATCACCGGCAATCGCCCGACAAGCTCGGGAATCAAACCGAATTCCAGCACGTCGTCGACGCAGACCTGCTTGAGCAGCTCGGGGCGACGGTCTTCCTTCTTCTTGCCCGAATCCTGCCCGAAGCCGATCATCTTGCGGCCGAGCCGCTTGCCGATGATGTCTTCCAGGCCCACAAACGTTCCGCCGCAAATGAACAGGATGTTTGTCGTGTCGATTTGAATGTACTGTTGCTCGGGATGTTTGCGTCCGCCTTGCGGGGGGACGTTGGCCACCGTTCCTTCGAGCATCTTGAGCAGCGCCTGCTGCACGCCTTCGCCCGACACGTCGCGGGTGATCGAGACGTTTTGGCTCGTCTTGCCGATCTTGTCGATCTCATCGATGAACAAGATGCCGCGCTGGGCCGCCTCGATATCGAAGTCGGAGGCATGCAGCAGTTTGAGCAACAGGTTCTCGACGTCTTCGCCCACGTAGCCGGCTTCGGTCAACGTGGTGGCGTCGCCGATGGCAAACGGAACCTGCAGGTACCGCGCCAGCGTACGGGCCAATAGCGTCTTGCCGCATCCGGTCGGCCCGACCAGCAAGATGTTCGACTTATCGATTTCGACGTCGTTCTCGGTGTCCTCGTGCAGCATCAACCGCTTGTAGTGGTTGTGAACCGCGACGGCGAGCACCTTTTTCGTGTGCTCTTGACCGATGACGTACTCGTCGAGATGGCCGACAATTTGCCGCGGCGTCGGCACCGTGGTGAACAGCTTCTTCGATGAACCGCGCCGTCGACGCTCTTGATCGAGGATCGATTGGCACAGCTCGATGCATTCGCCGCAAATGTAAACGTCATCGGGCCCCTCGACCAGGGGACCGACTTCGCGATAGCTCTTGCGACAAAACGAGCAATTGGCGTTTTTCTTTCCCGCGGTGGTTCGTTTTCCCGACGAGAAATCTTTACCAGATGGCATACCTGTTCCTTCATCGCTGTCGATCATGCCGGGCAATCATGTCCTCTCTCCATATTCGAGTTGCTTCCTTGCAAAACGCACATCGTCGACTCGAGCCACGTCCGCGATCGGTGATCTCGTGATCCCATCGCGCGCCATATCGGCAAAACTTGCCGATGCAAAACCAATCTTGAAAGCGTTTTAGGTTCTTTCGCCTGTGCGCGAGACGTCGCCCAGACGTTTGACGAGCCGACCCTTGATGGATCGGTATTCGTCTTCCGACAGGTCACCCTGACGGTGCAGATCTCTTATTTGCGCCAGCATTTGCTGTTCGGCTGCCGCAGGATCCTCATTATCCCGATACCGTGAACGAATTCGGATCATCAACCAGCCGGCAACGACCAAACAGACAAATAAACCACAGCTTGCCGCGATCAGTTTCCAGATCGATGCATCAATTCCCAACCACACTTGCGATCCCCTGCGGGCCCGCTCCGACAGCTCACAACCCTACAAACGGTTTATTGCTTGCTGCCTGCATTATCAGTCCGCGAATGGCACTCGGCAAGTCGATTCGCCTCAATCGCCGGCTGCGGATGCAGATTTCGCGCCGAATCCCGGTGAAACGTGCCATCCGCATCACGCGTGCAGCCGCGCGCCGACGCGCAGCCCGTAGAATCGACAACCAACCTTTAACGACGCGATGATCGAGGCAGTTTGCGGCCGGTTTGTCTGCGAAGACGCGCGGCACACCACCTTGATGTTGTCACTCGGGACAACTCAGTGCTAAACGGGCCGACGATTTGCCAAGTGTGTTTTGTACTTTTTCCAACCCAAAAATTACTTTGTGCCAATCTTGGCGGTGCCCGTGGGGCGGGTGGGATGCGATGGGTTAGGCGACAGCGTGCCACCAGCCGGTGCATTCGTTCGCGCGATTCTCAACCGTTGCGTGGCTGGAATCGCCGCCATAAAATGAACGTATGGAATTCGATGAACGCCTCGAACGCGCAATCGGACGCGGTGAACGAGCCCGCGCCGCCAAGGGTCGCCAACAGGCGGACAAAACCCTCAGCGAAGAGGACCTGAAGAACAATCACTTGAAAGCGAGGCTCGATCTCTCCGAGCACATTGAAGCGTGCCTCAGAAAACTCGCCGATTATTTTCCCGGCTTTCGGTTCCAAACGCTTGTCGGCGAGGACGGCTGGGGAGCCAAGATCAGCCGCGACGACTTTCAAGGCGGCCGACGCGAGGCCGAGAATCGCTACAGCCGCATTGAATTGGTGGTGCGTCCTTTTCGTTCGACTCCCATCGTTGAAGTCGCCGGCAAAGCCACGGTTCGCAATAAAGAGATCTTTCACCGCAACCACTTTCAATTCCTTTCGGACCTCGATCTGGAGTCGTTCCGCGAGCTGATCGATTTGTGGGTGCTCGAATACGCGGAAAAATTTGCCGCCGAAAACTAACCGCCGGCGATCGACCACGACGAGCCATCAATGGGCAGACCAACCGATCTCGAGCGCGTCACGTCCAGCGGGCTGGTGGCGATCATCCGTGCTCCGTCGGGCGAGCAATTGGCAGCCGTGGCGCGGGCGCTTTACGAAGGTGGCATCGACGTGATCGAAGTCACCTTCACCGTACCCCGTGCTCTGGAGATTCTCGCGGAGGTCCGCCGCGACCTGGGCGACAAGATTCTGCTGGGCGCCGGCACCGTCCTCGATACCGAAACGGCGCGAGCGGCATTTCTCGCCGGTGCGGAGTTCATCGTCTCGCCGACTCTGAACCTCGACGTCATTCGCCTCTGTAAACGGTACGGCAAGCTCGTCATGCCGGGAGTCTTCACGCCAACCGAAGTTCTGACGGCATGGGAGGCGGGGGCCGACATCGTCAAGATTTTTCCGGCCGACGTCGTCGGTCCGGCTTATCTGCGGGCATTGCGCGGCCCGTTGCCTCAGATTCGTCTCATGCCGACAGGCGGAGTGAATCTGCAAACGCTGCGTGACTTTGTCAAAGCGGGCGCCTGCGCGGTCGGCTTGGGAAGTTCCCTCGTCGAAAGCGAAGCCGTGCGCAAGGGAGATATGGCCCGCATCCGCGATCTCGCCGGGCAATACGTGGCTTTGATGAAAGCGGTTCGCGCAGAAGTGGCTGGCTTCCAGTAGCGGTCGGAAACCGGATCCAAACTTCGAACGTCGAGACCCTCCCCCAACCCCTCCCTGGAAGGGAGGGGAGTTCTGACGAGCGGCCGCGTTTTGGCGGTTCTGCTGAATATCCGTCATAACCGGGGATACGGAAAAACCGGCAAGGCGCGGCTTTTCGCATGAAGTGCCGCACCTCCCTTGGGCGATACCAATAGGCAGCCGTCCGCGCGCACGTTCTGCGCGCCGGTCGGCGCACGGCCACGCTTCGCCTTAAGCCGTTGACCCATTGACGCTTAAAGCAGTGCGAATTCCGGGAGGATATTGCTCCCGCGAAGTTCGGCATCGCGAGGACACTTCATGAAGCTCACTCCCGCACTCATTTTGGGATGCGCCGCGGCTTGTGCGGCGGCGAACTCCTTCGGGGCGGACGGTGCGGTCGAGCCCGTTTACACCAACAAGACTCGCTTCCGCATTCCTTTTCGCTACGATGCGACCGAAATACAGACGCTGGGCGCGCGGGAAATTCAACTGTACGTCTCGAACGATCTCGGACTGCAATGGCGGCTGGCCGGATGGGTCGCGCCGAATCAGGGAAAGTTTGAATTCGACGCTCCGCAAGAAGCAGAGTATTGGTTCTCGGTGCGCACCCTCGACGGACAAAGCCAACTGCACCCCAGCGGCGAGTTTCAGCCGGGGCTAAAGGTCACGGTGGACACGACCCCGCCTTCGCTCGAACTCGCGCTGAAGCAGCCCGCCGCCGGCCAGGTCGACCTGACTTGGAACATGGTCGACCAGAATCCCGACCCGGCGTCGCTGCGGTTGGAATACCAGGCGGGGGGTGGCCAGTGGCAGCGCTTGAATGTTGCATCACAGACGGACGGCCAAACGTCGCTGACGGTTCCAAGCAACGGCTTTGTCGCGGTGCGAGGAAGCATTCGCGACCTGGCTTCCAACACCGTCACAACCGAAAGCCAACTGAGACTCACGGCGGACGGGCAGAACTCGCAGCCTTCGATTCCCGACCTGCAGCAGCCCATTGCCCGCAATTCACTGCCGACCTCGCCGGTGACGATGAGCCGGCCGGCAACCGCGACGAACCAATCGACGCACGATCCGTTCGCCTTCGCGAACGACCGGTGGAATCGCAACGGCCGGCGGCAAGACCGCGATGAAATCGAGGACGCCTTCGATTCGCCGGGCGACGGCGGGGAATTTGTCGCAGACGACGGCAGCACCAGGCCCGACATCGTCCGCCGCCGCTATCCGACGCCGGAAGATTTGCCACAAAACTTGCGGCCCAACGAGCGGACCCGGATCGTGAACACGCTGAAGTTTCAGATCGGCTATGCGGTCGACGACGTCGGCCCGTCCGGAATCAGCAGCGTCGACTTGTTCATCACGCCCAACGAGGGCAAAAAGTGGTACCGCTATGGCAGCGATCCCGACCGCGTGAGCCCGTTTCGCGTCGAGCTGCCACGCGATGGGGTTTACGGATTCTCGATACGGGTCCGCAGCGGGGTCGGCCTGGCGGCGGCGCCACCGCAGCCTATCGAAAAGCCTGCGATGGTTGTGATCGTCGACACGACTCCCCCCGTCGTGCAGGTCCTGCCGCCACAACAGGCTCGCGGACAGAGAGGCAACCAGATCGAGGTGCGGTGGAAGATTTCCGACAGCAACCCGGCGGCTAAGCCCGTGGCCCTCTTCTACTCGGCCGGTCCCCACGGACCGTGGGAGCCGGTCAGCAATTGGCATGAAGACACGGGCCGATATGCGTGGGTGATGGGGCAAAACATGCCGCCGAGGTTTTACGTGCGAGTGGCGGCCCGCGACGCGGCCGGCAACATCGCGGAGGCGGATAGCGATCAACCGGTGATCGTCGACCTCACGCGGCCGTCGGCCCGGATGGTCGATATCGAAGCGCTCGAGCATCGCTAAGATCGCAGGCACGCTCGGCTCGACTGTCTTCGACCCTGAGGCTCAGACCCGAAGGGAGCTCGCCGAAGTCCGCGTGCCGTCCGCCGGCCGTTTTTTCAAAGGATGTCGGGCGCAATCGATAACGCGCCGCGAAGGCTACGGCACACAGAGTGTGCCTGCTACGTTATGCCTTCGGCTCTTCGCCCTCGCCGGGCGCGAATCTGGGCGGCTCGAATTTTGGAGCCGTCACTTCCTGCGTCTCGTCGCGCGGCACTGGGCGCGATGCCGACGTCGCACCGGTCGGGTAGGTCGCGTGATGGACGTCGTCTTCGATGCCGGCCACGCCTTTCTTGAACTCGGTAATGCCCTTGCCGAGACTGCGTGCGACTTCCGGCAATCGCTTGCCAAACAACAACAGGGCAATGATGCCGACGATCAGCAACTCTGTCGTGCCGATTCCCCACATGGCTTTTTCCTATATTTGACTGAGGCAGTGGTTAATTCACTGCGCGGGTTTCGGGGTCGACGATGACCCTGAACGTGTTCCCACAAATCCGGTCAGATTCCAGACGACGCGGCTCGATTACTTTGTCGAGGAGGTTGGCTGGTCATCCTCTTCTTCGATTCCCTTAGCTCCCTTCTTGAACTCGGTGATGCTCGAGCCCAATGATCGCATGACCTCGGGAATGCGCTTTCCGAAGAGCAGCAGCACGACGATCCCGACGATCAAAAGCCCAAAAAAGCTGGGCACAAGGTAGGCCAAGGCCATCAGTTCCGAAGGATGAATAAACCCCGACATTACTTCGCTCCCCTTGTGTCCCGTCGTCGCACCGCGGGCTTTGAGTGGCATCGGCCGTACACCTGACACGCCAATGCCGACAAGCTGATGATCTGGCAGGCCGGAAGGTCCTCAGCCAGAATTCATTATCACCGGACATTGAGCAACACAAGTGCGTTTGAGTCCCACAGCGCCCGGACCGCCGCGCAAAATGACGGAAAAATCAGCACGCTGCGGGATACATACGGGGAAGTCGCGAGCAGATGAATACCGGCGAACATCCACCATCCGGTCCGCACGACGCGGTTACCCACATTCGGATGTCCACTCGGTTTACCCGCTTTAGAAAGCAGGCGGTAGGAGCGGTACGCCGTTTATTGTACCCACAGGCGCCTAGGTGTCAACAAGGTGGAGTATCCGGTTTGTCATTGATTCAGAGTGAGGGGGGGAAGGGGAGAGCGGCTGTGTTGAATTTCAAGGGATCACGCTTTCAAGTTGAGGATTCC
>JBBDVZ010000087.1:0-9567 GCA_040903115.1 Planctomycetaceae bacterium | reverse complement strand
GCCGACGGCCCGATGCCTCAGACTCGCGAGCACATCCTTTTGGCTCGCCAGGTGAACGTTCCCGCGCTCGTCGTGTTCCTCAACAAGTGCGACCTGGTCGACGACGAGGAACTGCTCGAGCTCGTCGAAATGGAAGTGCGCGAGCTGTTGACCAAGTACGATTTCCCCGGCGATGACATTCCGCTCATTCGCGGCAACGCCAAGGGCGCGCTCGACAATCCGAAGGACGAGAAGTACGCCAAGTGCATCGGCGAGTTGATGGACGCCCTCGACGCGTCGATCCCCGAGCCGCTACGCGCCGCCGACAAGCCCTTCCTGATGGCCATCGAAGACGTGTTCTCGATCGAAGGCCGCGGCACGGTCGTCACCGGCCGAATCGAGCAGGGCATCATCAAGGTCGGCGACAAGGTGCAGATCATCGGCTTGAAAGACACGATCGAGACGACTTGCACCGGCGTCGAGATGTTCAACAAGACCCTCAACGAGGGCATGGCGGGCGACAACGTCGGCGTCCTGCTGCGTGGAACGAAGAAAGAAGAGGTCGAGCGCGGCCAGGTGTTGGCCGCTCCGAAATCGATCACTCCGCACACGAAGTTCAAGGGGGAAATCTACGTCTTGAGCAAGGAGGAAGGCGGCCGTCACACGCCGTTCTTCAGCGGTTATCGTCCGCAGTTTTACTTCCGCACCACCGACGTCACCGGTGCCGCAAACCTGCTGGGTGGAGCCGACATGTGCATGCCCGGCGACAACGTCACCCTCGAGGTCGAGCTGGGTAAGCCGATTGCCATGGACGAAGGCAGCCGGTTCGCCATTCGCGAGGGGGGACGCACGGTCGGTTCGGGCGTCGTGACGGAAGTGATTGCCTGAGCGCGATTGGCTGGCGTTAAGGTGGTTGAAGCAGATGGCGGCCGGGTTGACTTCGTCGCCGGCCGAGACGTCTGCGACAGCGTGTTGGCAAGCGAGGTGAATGAATGGTTCGCGAGTTTGTCTGGCTGGAATGCTCGGAAACCGGTTTGCGCAACTACCGGGTCAGCAAAGAAACGCGCGGCACCGAACGCCTAGAGCTCATGAAGTACTGCCCGAAGCTGCGGCGGCATACTCTTCACAAGGAATCTCGGAAGAAGTAAGGCCGCTATAGCGCGCGGAGGGAGTCCGCGGAATCTGGCGGCCGGCGGGCGGATGGCGTTGCCCGGCGCAACGTCACGACCAGGGAAGTCGTTACGGGCGTAGCTCAATTGGCAGAGCACCGGATTCCAAATCCGGCGGTTGGGGGTTCAAGTCCCTCCGCCCGTGCATCGAGCGTGAACGTGGTGTTGGGATCGATTTGGCTTGCACGAAGTGTCTGCGGGCTGCGCGTGTCCGGACCGTTTTGTGTGAGTTGGTGTTTTCCAATTGTTTCGATGGATGGCGATGGCAAAGAAACAGGATGAGGCCTCGTTTTGGGCCGCACTGCTGGCCACCAACCTCTACAAGCGGAACCAGGGCCGTTTGACGCGCCAATTGTCGGCGGTCGCACTGCTGTTGGTGCTGTTTTTCGGGGCATGGACGCTCAGTCAGGGGCTGCTCGCCGATTTCCGCTGGTATCGAATCGTCAAAGAGGATGACGGCACCGAGACACAGATCGAGGTGCCAGTCCTCACCAACCTGGTGCGCATCGGTTTTCCCGTGGCGATCAGTGCGATCGGGACATGGGTGATTTTTCGACTGGTCAACTATCCTCGGTTCGCCGATTTTTTGATCTCCGTCGAAGCCGAAATGGACAAGGTTTCGTGGCCAAGTTGGCCGGAACTGTGGGTGTCGACGGTGGTGGTGATTGTGACAATGTTTGTTTTGGGAATGGTGCTGCTGTCTTTCGACATTTTCTGGCAATGGTTCTTCAGCTTGCCGTTTATTCGCTTCCTGCGGTTTTAGGTTGCCGCATAAACGACAGGTGGCTAAAAAAGCCCGCCTGCATTTTTTGGGCCGGTATTCTTGAAAATTTGCCGTCGATCAACGATGATGCGAGATCGGGGTGGTGTCGTCAAAGGAGCGGCTTTCTCGAAGTGCTTGTCTGCATTGACGTTCCGAGTGTTTCTCCCGGTCAATGAGGCGTGCTGCGTCGCACGAGCCGTTTCGAAATTGCTGTAGCGCCGGCCAGACAAGGGTTGCGACAGAACGCCCCCAGTACCGCCGCAAGACCGCAACGTGAGAAACGCGAACGTCAATAGGGGTTCCGGATGGACGAAGATGCGTCCAATTTCGATGACACGCCGGCCGGCGAACAGCCTGAAGCCGAGCTTGCGTCCATCGACGAAGACATGCACGACGGCGACGCGGTCGAACCATCCGATGCGTTCGCGGTCAGTCCGGACGATGCAGCCGACGACAATGGCATGCCCGAGCGCGCCGATGTTGAAGCGGCGTCCGAGGTACCGCCCGGCAACGGCGCGGCGGTGGCAACGGCCCCGCAGCCTGTCGAGCAAATGCAGTGGTTTGTGTTGAAAGTTCAAAGTAACCGTGAGAAGTCGATTCGCAGCTCGTTGATTCGCAGGATCAAGCGCGAAGGGCTCGAAGATTTCTTCGGCGACGTCATCATCCCCACCGAAAAGGTCGTCGAGAAAAGCAAGGGAGGCAAGAAGCGCGTCACCGAGCGAAAGCTATACCCCGGCTACATCATGATCCACATGGTGCTCAACGACGAGACGTGGTACCTGGTTCGCGACACCGGTGGCGTGGGGGATTTTACCGGGGCGGCCGGCAAGCCCATCCCCATGCAGGAAGAAGAAATCAAGCGCATGCTCGGCCTCGAGGAGACCAAGGAAGCCGAGCCGGCGAAGATCAAGATCGACTTGGCTCCGGGCGATATCGTGAAGATCAAAGAAGGGTCGTTCGAAAGCTTCGAGGGGGCCATCGACGCGATCGACGAAGAGCACGGCAAGATCACGGTGCTCGTCGAAATCTTTGGCAGGTCGGTTCCCACCGAGTTGGAATATTGGCAGGTCGAAAAGATTTGACGCGAGTTCGTCCGCGGTCGCCGCAGTCCGGCGATTCGGTTGAGCCTACAAGAAAGCGACGATGGCAAAGACAGTCGTAACGCAAATCAAGATACAGGTTCCCGCCGGGCAGGCGACTCCCGCCCCCCCCGTCGGTACCGCCCTGGGTCCGCATGGCGTGAACATCGGCCAGTTCGTGCAGCAGTACAACGAACGCACGAAGGAGATGGTGGGCACCGTCGTTCCCGTGGTTATTACCGTTTACAGCGACCGCAGCTTCGATTTCATCACCAAAAGCCCGCCCGCGGCCGTTCTCCTGAAGCAGGCGGCACAGATTGCCAAGGGATCGGGAAATCCCAAAGCCGAAAAGGTCGGCACGGTGACCAGGCAACAGCTTACGGATATCGCCAAGACGAAGTTTGAGGATTTGAATGCCTCCGACCTGGAACACGCTTCGCGCATTATTGCCGGCACCGCGCGCAGCATGGGGCTCGACGTCGTCGACTGACCGCCAGAAAAAACGAATCGCGACAACCACGAAATACAGACAGCAGCAGCGAGAAACAGAGATCAGACCGATGGCCACGCAATCCAAGAGAATGACCTATCTTCGGCAGAAGGTTGCCGACCTCGGGCCCGTGGACGTTCCGCGGGCCGTCAAGACGCTCAAGGGGTTGGAAGCCTCCCTTCCGTCCCACATCAAGCCGTGCAAGTTCGACCAGACGGTCGAGTTGGCAGCGCGGCTCGGCGTCGATCCGAAGCAGGCCGACCAGATAGTGCGCGGGTCGATCGTGCTGCCAAACGGCATCGGCAAATCTCAGCGCGTGCTCGTGTTTGCCCAAGGCGACAATCTGAAGGCCGCACAGGCGGCCGGGGCCGACCATGTCGGCGGCAAGGAGTTGGCGGACAAGATCAAGGAAGGCTGGTTGGACTTCGACGTTGCGATCGCCACTCCCGACATGATGGGCCTGGTCGGTCCGCTGGGCCGCGTGCTGGGGCCTCGCGGGTTGATGCCCTCGCCGCGAGCCGGAACGGTGACGCAGGACGTCGCGAACACGGTGAAGGAATACAAGGCCGGCAAGGTCGAGTTCCGCTGCGATGCCGCCGGCATCGTGCATTGCGTGGTGGGAAAAATATCTTTCGCTGAGACGCAGCTCGTGCAAAACGTCGAAGCGCTCATCGCCTACATTCACGCTCTAAAGCCGTCGGGGTCCAAGGGCGTGTATGTCCGCAGCGTGACGCTTTCGGCCACCATGAGCCCCGGAATACTGATTGCCGCCTGAAGCAGCTGATGAAACAAGCCGCGCACAAACCGCCGCGGCGCTAACGGAAACCGAATCCCGCATAACGAACCGACGAGTTCTATGAGCAAGCGCGTCAAAGAAATGTTGGTTGACGATATCCGCAGCCGCATCAGCGGAGTGCACGAATTTCTGGTGGTCGATTCTTCCCGGCTGGACGGGGTGACGACCAACAAGCTTCGCCTGTCTCTCCGCAAGAAGAGCATCACCGCTCTTTCCGTTCAAAACTCGCTGGCGAAGAAAGCTCTTCCCGAGGCGGAAGTGGCGGCGCTCGATCCTTACCTCCAGGGACCAACGACGCTCGTGTGGGGCGGCGAAGACATCGTCGCGCTTTCCAAAGAGATCGCCAAATGGGTCAAGGACCTGAAGGTCCTCGAGATTCGCGGGGGCGTCGCGGAGGGCACGTCGCTGTCCGCGCAGCAAGTCGACCAGTTGAGTAAAAGCCCGGGCCGCTTGGAGTTGATCGGCCAGATTGCCGGGCTCATCCTCAGTCCGGGCGCACAACTGGCCGCGGCGCTGCTGGGCCCCGGCGGCAAACTGGCGGGACAAATTCTGTCTCTGGCAGAGAAGACCGGCGAACAAGAGAAGACCGGCGAACAACAGTGATTTTCGTAAGGCGGTGTTGAATCCGCCGTCGCAATGCCCGGCGAACCGAGAAATGGCACCGGGCATCATTAGGGAATTTTAAGCAGGCACAAAACACGCGGTCCGGCAAGCAGGCGCACCGGCGCGGTACGTGAGCACCGGCATTTCGTTATCGATCCGACGAGAAAGGGAAAAAACCGATGTCAACGGCTGAGGCAACAGTGGAATACGATCAAAAAACCAAAGAGCTGGGCGACAAGATCGTCGGCCTCACGCTGCTGCAGGCGAAGACCCTGACGGACTACCTCGAACAGGTCCACGGGATCAAGCCCGCCGGAGGCGGCGTGATGATGATGGCAGGAGGCGGAGCGGCCGAGGCGGCTCCCGCCGAAGCCCAGACCGAATTCGACGTCATCCTGACGGGCTTCGGCGAGAACAAGATCGGCGTGATCAAGGTCGTCCGTTCGGCCACCAGCCTGAACCTCAAAGAGGCCAAGGAACTCGTCGAAGGCGTTCCCAAGCCGCTGAAAACGGGGCTGTCGAAGGAAGACGCCGAGAAGCTCAAGAAAGAAGTCGAAGCCGCCGGCGGAACCGCCGAACTCAAGTAGAGGGAATGGAATTGAGGGCGTGGCGGCGGGCTCGCGTCGAGTGTCGCCGCACGCAACGTGGGTGTTCGATTTGTACTCGGACTCGTCGGTGACGGCTCGGCAGGAAGCGCTCTCGTCGTCGAGGGAGCGAAACGACCAGGCGCGTCGCAGCGGCACCGACCCGTCGTTCAGGTTGAGTCGAGCGTCGTCGTGGTGACTATTCTCACGCTTCGATGTGCCCAGTCGCGGCAACGGTCTGCGGCGGCGAGGTCCATCGTGCGTTGAACATGCCGGTTTGTGGCGAGTGAATTCCCGGGGCGAACCATAATACCGACAATGCGGCTGCTTTTTTAGCGGCCGCGATTGAGTGACGAATTTGACTCTAAAAAGACTGTCAAGTTCTGCCGTTGCCGTCGAGGGCATGCGCAACTGGGGCACGCGTGCGCTGTTGCCCGCGGAGTGGGTTCGCTCTGCACCGGCTTTCTTCCCTGCGGCGACGTATCGAGTGTGCGGGGCTGGTTCCGCGAGCATCGTTCGGCAGGGCATATTTCGCCCTTTGCGCCGAGAGTGATTGCCGGGCCTTTGCGCACCGAAGTTTGAAATCGATCGGTGGAGAGAGTGGCGAGAAAACGAAAGAGAGCAAGAAATGCCGATTGCTGCCAAACGTAATCTTGAGTTTGAAGAGGTCCGCAACTTCGGAAAGATCCAGGGCGAGTTCGAGTTGACCGATCTCACCCGCATTCAGACCGACTCGTACGATCTTTTTCTCCAGACCCAGGTGGCTCCACGGGATCGAAAGAGCCAGGGCCTTGAGGCGATCCTGCGCGAAGTGTTTCCCATCGAGAGCTACGACGGACAGTACAAGTTGGAATACGTGCGATACGAGCTCGGCAAGTCTCGTTACACGCAGACCGAGTGCCGCCAACTGCGCCTGACTTACGGACGGCCATTCCGCGTTTGGCTGCGGCTGATTAAAGACCAGCCGATCGAGGAGGAAGTGTACCTGGGCGATATGCCGATCATGATCGGCGGCGGCGAGTTCATCATCAACGGCGCCGAGCGCGTCGTCGTCAGCCAGCTTCACCGTTCGCCCGGAGTCGACTTCGTCCTCAGTTCCGAGCCCGGCGAGCGGAAGACGTACTCCTGCCGCATCATTCCCGAACGCGGAAGCTGGATCGAGCTCGTCGTCAGCAAGAAGGAGGCCCTCGGCGTCCGCATCGATCAGAGCGGCAAGTTCCCGGCGATGACCCTGCTGCGCGCCATGGCGCCCGAGTATTCGACCGACGCTTCCCTTGTGGCACTGTTTTACGAGACCAAGCCTTTCAAGGTCTCCAAGGGCGGGTCCCCCAAGGACCTGGCCGGCAAGTTTGCCGCCGAGGATATTGTTTACCCCGTCAAGCACGAGCGCTCTGGCGAAATCATTACGGAATGCTGCCGCAAGATCACGGAAAACCAGGCCGCCCAGATTCTCGAATCGGGCCTCAAGACCGTCACCATCATCGATCAAATTCCCGACGAGCTGGTTCTCAACACCATTCTGGAAGACGGCACGGCAAGTCACGAGGAAGCGCTGTTGCGCATCTACCAGCGGCTGCGTCCGGGCAACCCTCCTCAGTTGGAGAAGGCCACCGACCTCTTCCGCGAAAAGTTCTTCGACGTCAATCGCTATCGCTTGGGGCGGGTCGGGCGGTTTCGCATCAACCGCAAGTTCGACCAGGACATTCCCGATACCGAAATGACCTTGCGGCCGGAAGACTTCATCAACGCCATCCGGTATCTGTTGCGGCTGCGAGCCAACGATCAGGCGGCCAATGTCGACGACATCGACAATCTCGGCAATCGGCGGCTGCGCACGATCGACGAGCTGGGTTCCGACGAGATCCGCAAAGGCTTCCTGAAGCTGAGGCGCACCGTCCAGGAGCGCATGAGCCTCAAGGACGTCGAGGAAATGAGCCCGCGGACGTTGATCAACCCCAAGAGCGTTTCGGCGGCGATTGAGTATTTCTTCGGTCGCAGCGAACTCTCACAGGTGGTCGACCAGACCAATCCGCTGTCGATGTTGACGCACGAACGCCGGCTGAGCGCGTTGGGGCCGGGCGGATTGAACCGCAAGCGCGCGGGCTTCGAAGTCCGCGACGTGCACATTTCGCACTACGGCCGAATCTGCCCCATCGAGACGCCTGAAGGCACCAACATCGGCCTGATCTCGAGCTTGAGCATCTTTGCGAAAGTCGACGACTACGGATTCCTGATCACCCCGTACCGCAAGGTTCACAAGGGGGCGGTCACGGAAGAGGTGCAGTGGTTGCGCGCCGACGAAGAGTCGAACGTCCGCGTCGTTCCGGCTGATACGCCGATTCAAAAGGGTCGCATTATCGACGACCGCGTGCTGGCCCGCTTCCGCAACGACGTGCATTGGGTCGGCCGCGAAGAAGTCGATTTTATCGACGTGGCGCCGTCTCAAATGGTCGGCGTCTCGGCGGGATTGATTCCGTTCCTCGAGCACGACGACGCCAACCGCGCCCTCATGGGCTCGAACATGCAGCGGCAGGCCGTGCCGCTTTTGATCACCGAAGTGCCCATCGTCGGCACCGGGCTCGAGCGTGCGGTCGCCGAAAACTCGGGAATGCTGGTCCGCGCCGAGCGGGCGGGCAAGGTCACGTACGTCGACGCCACCGTCGTCGAGGTCGATGGCAAGCGCTATCCGCTCCGCAAGTTCACGGGGCTCAACGAGCGGACCTGCCTGAACCAAAAACCGGTGGTCTCCATGGGACAGCGCGTCAAGCGCGGGCAACTGCTGTGCGACAGCGCCGCAACCAGCAAGGGCGAATTGGCGCTGGGACGCAACGTGCTGGTCGCCTTCATGTCGTGGGAAGGTTACAACTTCGAAGACGCCATCATTCTCTCGGAGCGACTCGTGAAGGAAGACGTCTACACGTCGATTCATATCGACGAGTTCGACATCGAGATCCGCGAGACCAAGCTCGGCAAGGAGGAGTTCACGCGCGATATCCCCAACGTCAGCGAGAAGGCCCTGCGCCATCTCGACGAAGACGGCATCGTGCAGGTGGGCACCCGCGTACAGCCCGGCGACATTCTCGTCGGCAAGGTCTCGCCCAAGGCCAAGTCCGAGCTGACCCCCGAAGAAAAACTGCTCCATGCCATCTTCGGGCGCGCCGGCGAAGACGTCAAAAACGAGTCGCTGGAAGTCCCCAGCGGCGTCGAAGGCATTGTCGTTCATACCGAGCGGTTCTCCCGCCGCATGAGCCTGTCGGAGGCCGAACGCAAGAAGTTCGAGTCGGACCTCAAGAAGGCCGAGCAAGGCGGAAACAGCAAGATCGCCGCCGCGTTTAAGGAGTTTTTGCAGGAATTTGAAAAGACGCTCGGCCGGCACCTCAAGGATGACGACGGCCGCGAGATCCGCGAAATCGACGACGACAAGTTCCTCGCCGAGTTCGCGCAGAATTTCGATGCGTACTTCGACAAGCTCGATATCCGCAGCCCGCAGAAACAATCGGATGCCCGCAAGGCCAAAAAGGAGCTCTGGCCTCCGGTCGAGGACGCCATCGACGAACGCGACCAGATGCTCAACAGCATGAAACGCGGCGACGAACTCCCCAGCGGCGTGTTGCAGATGGTGAAAGCTTACGTGGCGTCGAAACGGCAAATCTCCGTCGGCGACAAGATGGCCGGACGCCACGGCAACAAGGGAGTCATTTCCAAGATCCTGCCGATCGAAGACATGCCGTACCTCGAGGACGGGACCGCCGTCGACATCATCCTCAACCCGCTGGGCGTGCCCAGCCGCATGAACGTGGGACAGATTCTCGAGACGCACCTGGGCATGGCGGCGTCGAAGTTGGGCTTCCGCGCGGTCTGCCCGGTGTTCGACGGCGCCGATGAAGAGGCGATTCGCGAAGCCCTGCGACAAGCCGGCTGTCCCGACGACGGCAAGACGATCCTTTACGACGGTCGAACCGGTGACGCGTTCGAACAGCGCGTCACGGTCGGCCAGATCTACATGCTGAAGCTGCATCACCTCGTCGATGACAAGGTCCATGCTCGCGCTACCGGTCCCTACTCGCTGATCACGCAGCAGCCGCTCGGCGGCAAGGCGCGGTT
>JBBDVZ010000086.1:0-9588 GCA_040903115.1 Planctomycetaceae bacterium | reverse complement strand
TTTTTCCCGAGTGAAACCCGCTATTGGGGCTGTCAAACCAGCTTGGTCGCTGCAGTAAAAGGTCACAAGGCCGCTTCGGGTCCAGACCTCGACGGTGGTGAAGTCGGCTGCCGCGAGGACTTCCCAATGGGACTTGAGAAAAGTTTTCCAAGTCATGCCGGCGCTAGCGATCAGGGGCGGGCTCCAGGCCAGCTCTCGAACGCCTTCCGAATTAAAGGCATTGCTGGTCCGGTGAAACTGCCGTTAGTCCCACCACCATTGCTGCCGTTTCGATGCGTCGGCCCCCGCCCCCGCCCGTGCGGCGTTATCTCGATCGCCGGCAAGCCGGCGCTCGGTGTCGACTTTGATCTCCGTCGACTCGAGCACCTGTCTCGGGGTGATTCCGACGCCGCCGCCGACTAGCCCAAGAATGACGTTGCGATTTGCGCGACGGGCGTTCGCGACGGTGGGGACCTGTCGGGGCACGTGTCCGCGAGGGAACGCGGTCCGCGACTCGTCGAGAAACACTCCCATCTCCCAGCCGACTTTCTTGGGGATGCTCTCCTTTTGCAACAAGGCTGCCACAATCAACAGGTCGAACAAATTCTGCAGTTCGGCAAACACCGGTGAATTGTCGGCAATCTCGGGGAACTTGTCGGTGAAATGCTTCGCGTACTCGCGAGTTGAAAGGCGCGTTGAGGCGGCCTTACGACGGTTGCCGCCCTGGTCGGCGATTTCCTCCTGGGCCATCATTTGCACGCGCTGTCCGGCCAGTTCATACGCGTTACCGTCCTCGGTGGCGACGAAATCGTCGTAAAGCGGGGCCAACCACCATCGCTGGATGCTGTTGCCCTCAGGCTTGAGCATCGACAAATGCGTGCGGAACCCGCGGACCGGCGCCGGCTCCAACGCCATCGAGATGAGCTTCATGCGATAGTCGGCCTCGACAAACACCCGCGCGAAATGCGAGTCGGCGGGCACGCCGCCGACCCGCACGTTTTGCATCCCCAGCACCTGAGCCATCTTGTTGTACCGAGCGCTCGCCACCGACGCGCTGGCCCCAAAGCTATTTTCGGCCAAGTACTGCCGCAGAGCCGTCATGTTCTCGGGCAGAGCGTCGATCGAGCAGAAGACCCGTGTCCCTCCCCTGCCCGCCCGCATGGCAAACACCAAGTCGTCGAGCCGTAGCGGCGGCCGGCCGGTGCCGACTCCTACCATGCGGCCAATCGAGTTTGGCGCAAATCCTTCGGCTGGACCGGCGATCACGACGTCGTTGCTTTCCGGATAGACGAAGACGTAGTCGATCCGCTGAAGTCCGGCGACGTGAAAGATCTCCGGCGGAATGGACTCACTCTTGCCGGCATAGGGCTCGTAAGCCGCTTCGAGGCCGAGCAGCGAGACCTTTCTCAGCGTGCTCGACGCGTTCAGCTCATTGGAGAGCTTCTCTTTGGCGACCGCGGCCATCCGGCGCTTGTCGAGCGTTTCGGAGCGGCCCTTCTTGATGACCGATTGGACAACGCCCTCGGCATCGATGGTGATGCCCGCCTGATCACCTCCGCCGTCGTCCTGCGCGTATACCGGCGGCAATTCAGACAGAATCGCGAGAACGAGGGATGCAGCGAAGTGACAGGCAAGGGCCGTTCGGATCCGTGACATGAACGCTTTCCTTTCGGCCCGTGGTGCAAAATCGCTGTTGCTCTTTTTGCATGATTCTTGAATCGGTTAAGGGTTTGGCGGCGACGTGCAAATGAGAATTTCGAGCGTTTCGTCGCCCGTATTCTCAATGCCATGCTCGCACCACGAGGGCAAATGGATAAACGTGCCCGCGGTCACCTCGACCTTTTTGCCCGCCAGCGTCATCGTGCCTCGCCCTCGCAGAATGCAGTAGCATTCTTCGTTCTCGTGGCTGCCAGGCTGCAGGACAACGTGGGGCGGAACGAAAAACATGACCAGCCCCAAGTTCTTCGCCGGCGCTTTCGGATTGCTGGGATGGACAACTCGCACTCCGATACCTTCGCATCCCGGATACTTGACCGGGCATCCGTCCTGGACGGTGACGATGTTCGGCTGCACGGGCACGGACGGCTTTGCGATTTTTCCCGCGCCTTCGTAACTCTTGAACTGCTTGATCTCCGCCATCGAACCTCCAACATCGAACGTGGAATGGGCTACCAATCGCGACAATAACCGGCCGTCCATCCGCCATCGACCGGCAGAACGGCGCCGTTGATGTAACTGGCTTCGGGGGCGACAAGAAACAGGACCGCGTGCGCGATCTCGTCGGTGCTCGCCGGTCGCCCGAGGGGGATGTGATCCAACAAGCTGCGCGCCTTCTCCGAAAACTGGCCGTCGGGGCCGTAGAACAACGCCTCGGTCCCGCGAGTGAGCGTCGAGCCGGGGGCGACCGCGTTCACGAGGATTCCGTGTGGCCCCAATTCCAGCGCCATCGATCGCGTCAGGTTGATGACACCGGCCTTGGCTGCCACGAAACCGCTTTGAAGACGCAGCGGCACAATTCCAGCGATGGAGGCAATGTTCACAATGCGGCCGCCTTCAGCTTTCAACAAGTGCGGGATGACGGCACGGCTGGTCACAAACAAGCCCGTGAGGTCGACCTGCAGAATCCGGTGCCAGTCTTCTTCGCGGTATTCGTGAATGGGGTGCCGATTGTTCGAGTTGATGCCGGCGTTGTTGATCAAGATGTCGAGCCGCCCGAAACGCTCGACGACCGCCGCCACCGCGGCCCCTATTTGCTCGACATTGGAGACATCCGCCGCGAGAGCGAAGACCTTGCTGCCGCTAGACTCCAAGTCGCGCGCGGTTTCTCGGGCGGCGTTGCCGTCGACGTCAAGGATCGCAACCGACGCCCCATTGCGGCACAAGTGTTCGGCAATGGCCCGACCGATTCCATGGGCGCCGCCGGTGACGATTGCCACCCGGCCATTCAAGTCGACCTGCATTTCACTGCCTTGAGGGACACACCCGACGGGAGCCAACGACACGACGATGCATCGACTCTAAATGGTTGCCAAAGACGAAACAAGTGGCGGCAAGTCCTTGCGATGAGCGCAGGACATTCGCGCGCAACATCCAGCAGCGTGCGAACGACAAGAATTTGCCGGACGAACCGACGTCGTCACAGCGTCGGCTGCAGCGGGCCGGGAAGCGGACCGACCTGCCGGGGGAAATGCTCTTCGACGTGTTTCAAAAACACTGCGCCGATTTTGACGAGCAAAAAATAAGCTATGCTTGGCGAAAGGGGGTCGTAAACCGTGCAAGAACCATTCTTCCTTCGACGCCATGGCTGTTCGGATTGCGGGGGCATGGTCGAGTGGCTGGCGGCAATGTGCCCCTATTGCCAGCGCAAAGTCACCTGGGATGACCGCCTGGAATGGGCCGACCGGGGGGCGATCGCGGTGCTGATTGCGGCAGCGGCGGCATTGGGCTCGCTCGGGGGATGGTTGCTTTTTCGCGTTCCCGGCCCGGTAACGGCAACGGCCATCGCGTTGGCGGTTTGCGTCTGGTACTCGCTGCGGCTCCTGCCCTGTCGCTCAATTGATACACTCAAGACCGCCAATTAGACGGCGCAATCGCGCGGTCGAGCGTAACCGTTTTTCGGCGGTTACGTACCGCATTGGCCGTTGCTCGGCATGAGCGAACTCGGCCCATTCTCCGGCGTATTCTGGGGAATTGCGCGAAGCAGCCGCCTTTTTGTCGCCGATGCTCCCAGCCGCACAAAGCGCGCGATATAGGCAAGATCAGCGGCCAATTCCGATCGGCCCGAGATTGCCGACCTCCGTGACTTTGTCGAATGTCCCGGTCCCGGCCTCTGGATGGAAGCAGGTTGACCCTTCCGTCCGCAACGCTTCTGCCGGTTGTCGCACGTGGTGGAACTCTGCGGTCGGCTTGTTGTAACAGTTTTGCCCAATTGGCCGACGCGCTGCATTTCTGCTGTTAAAGCTCCGATAAGGATCCCAACGACATTGAGAATGGAAGTTCGTGTATTGGTTGTACCGCCTTTGCACGAACCCCTGCTTGGGGGCAGCCATTCTGAAACGTCGCGGACTTGGCCATCGGACCGCCGCCTAGTACTCCAAAACACGCTCAAGCGAAAACGGGAACCATTGCCATGAAATCAGCGCCAGCAACCTTTTTGGCTGCGACGGTCCTACTCGGCTCGCTGGCGGTCGCATCCGTCGCGCAAGAGTTGCCTCGCGACGTCAGTCAATCCGAATACACCGAGTACGAGGCGTGGGACAACGGAAAGACCACGCAACAGCCTGCGTCCGCATCCGTTGACGACGAGATGGGCCTGTCGGACGACGCCTGGGGTACTCAAAGCGCGTCCTCGGAAGTGGAAGAACTTCGCGGACAGGTTGAGGCGTTGCGAAGCCTTTGTGCCCACATGTACGAGGATGTTCACAATCTTCCGTTCGACGCCCAGGAGATTCAATTCGCGTCGATGCTCGACCGCCTCGAAACTGGCAACGATTGTCTCTCGCAACCGTACGTAACGCCCGGCCCCGCGTGTGACAGCGCCTGCTGCGAGACAAGTTGCTGCACTCCGTGCTGCGAGCCATGCTGCGAATCGAGCTGCTACGGTGGAGTGGCCTTGGTTTTCATTCGTCCTCACTTCCATGAAGACGTAGCCTTTATCAGCGACCCCCCTCCGGATGATAACCACGTGCAGTCGTTCGATCGGGACTTCGAACCGTCGGCCCGCGTTTGGTTGGGCCACACGGGCTGTGACGGGTCGGGAGTACGTGCAACGTTCTGGCACTTCGATCATGGCGCCAACCCTCAATCGATCGTCGGAACGCCGGCGAACACGCCGATCTTCGTCCAAGTGATCGGTGCCGGTACCGGAATCGGCCGCAATGCCTTTGCCGACGACGGTGAGATCTTTACCGCCCAGCACTCCCTGATCCTGCAAACATTCGACCTCGAAGCGACAAAGCAATTCGGTCGCTGCCGGTCGTATGGAGTTGCCGGGCTCGGCTTGCGTTACGCGAATATGGAGCAAGAGTTCAACGCCCGCGTCTTCAATGCCGGAGTGCTCGATGAGCAGGTCATCCATCGGCACGATTTCGAGGGAATCGGCCCCACGGTGTCGTTCTTCGTTCACCAGCAATTCGGACAAAGCAACTGGGGCGGCTACGGCAGCCTGCGGGGCTCGGTCTTGTTCGGCGAGCGGAACCAGAGCATTTACGAAGTGAAGAACGCCGGCGCCAATATCGGACAGGATTTCTTCCAAGGCGATGAAGTCATGACGATTGGTGAAATCGGCCTGGGAATTCAATACTCCCGCTCGATTATGGACGACAGGTCGCTCGTCTTCGTCCGTGGCGGATACGAAGCCCAAGTTTGGTTTGATGCCGGCGGACCGCTGAGCACCACGGGCGACCTGGGCCTCGAAGGCCTGGTCCTGGCATTTGGTATCGAAGGCTAGGTGACGCAAGTAACACTCTGGCGACGCGTTTTCGCGGTTACTTACCGTCGCGGGAACGAGACCAGTAGAAGTTGGTCTCTCCCCATTCCAAACCACTGTCGTCTAAGCCGCAGCGGAGCAATCGAAATCACGGTAACGGGAAAATTCGTTGGAGGATCTTCGGGTGATGAAAAACGGAGTTGCAGTCAGCCGAAAATTTGAGCCGCATCGCCATGCGGGTTCGGCGCTTCGGGCCGCGAAATCCGGCGGTCACGGGCAGCCGACGACGGCGAGTCGCTCGCGCGGCGTCGCCCGGCAAAAGTCGCTGTACGCCGGTTTGTCGCTATTGATGATGTTTGCCGCCGGATGCGCAGCGTGCCACCCACTGGACGGCATTCCGGCCAGTTGTTTGCCGCCGGAGCTGAATCAGGCCTACCGGTCCTCGCAGCAGACGATCGACCTGTCATTGTTGGGGCAAACGCCGTCGCGAGATCATCGAGTCGACAGCGGCGACATCCTGGCCGTATACATTCAGGGCGTGCTCGGCGGGGGAGAAAGAACCGAAGCGCCCCCTGTCATGTTTCAACCGGATCCCCGTTACCCGTCGTCGGCCGGTTATCCGATTCAGGTACGTGGGAATGGAATGATTTCGCTGCCGCTGGTCAAGCCGATTAGCGTGCGCGGCATGTCCCTCACCGAAGTCGAAGATTTGATTCGCAAGACGTATACCGAAGACAACAAGATCCTGCAGCCGAATCGAGAGCATATCCTCGTCAGTCTGCAGCAGCCGCGGATGTACCGCGTGCTCGTGCTTCGCGACGAACAGGTCACTCCTCGTCATAACTCGCAGACGACGTTCGGTTACACCTCGACAGAGCCTGCCAAACGCGGCCAGGTGGTCGAGCTCCCCGCCTTTGAGAACGACGTTTTGCATGCACTGGCCGCCACCGGGGGACTGCCGAACCTCGATGCCGAGAACGCCGTCTACATCATCCGCCAGAACCGAAATGTCGCGGGCAATGTGCCGCCCGCGCCGCAGGCCCTGCAAAACCCGTGGAGGCAGCAATCGAAAAACGCCACAAAGCTCTCCGTCGATCTTGCCGCGCTGATGGCAAAGAATGACGACAAAAACGGCGTCAAGAATGCGCTGCGGCTGATCGGAAATCCGAATGAAACGCCCGCCCGAGAGCCGAGCCCGGGAGAAGAGTGGTGGCGCACGTCCGAGCCCACGTTGCGGCACCGGGTCGAAGAGTTTTGGAAAGTCTCGAGTCAGATTTCGAAGCCGATGCTGAAGCAACCGACGGAAGCGCCATGGTGGGAAGAGAAGCCCGGCAGCCGTGCGAAATCATCGGCTAACAGCACCCGGCGGTCGAATGATTCGATTCAGACCATGTCCGGGGAACGCGTCGTTCAGACCGATGCCTGGTGGGCAGCACCGGGAGCCGCCGACGAAGATCAGATGCCCGTTTCGGACGGGCGAGTGACTGCCGGACCGGTGACATTTCAAAGCGATGACTCGACGATTCTGAACCCGCGGATTTTGCGGATTCCCATCCGCCTGACTCCCGGAGAGCAGACGAGTTTCAATCCTGAAGACGTCATCCTGCAAGACGGCGACGTGGTCTTCATCGAGCCGCGCGAGGACGAATTTTTCTATACCAGCGGCCTGCTGGGTGGCGGACAGTATGCCTTGCCGCGCGACTACGATCTCGACTTGCTCGGCGCTCTTTCGATCGTCCAATCGCAGGTGAACACGCAGCATCATAGCCGGACGCGCTCGGTGGGTGGAATGTCGACCCTGAACCGGGACGTCGCGGTTGGCGCCAGCAGTGTCATCATTCGCCGCAAGACCTGCGACAACCGTGTGGTCAACGTGGAGGTCGATTTGAAGGACGTCGTTCGCTCACCGGAGAACCGGATCTTCATCCAGCCCGGCGACTATGTCATCCTCCAGTACACCAAGCCCGAAGCCGTTGCCGCCTGGACTGAACGCTTCGTGTTAGAGCCGTTCCTGGCGGCGGTCAGTTTCGGGGCCTTGAGCAACAACTAACGTGGGCTGTTGCCGCGTCATGCTCGATTGTGAAGACAGGGCCGGGGGTTTCCCCGGCCCTGTTTGCTTTTGCCGCGCGCGCAGGGCGTCCATCAGTCTTCGTCGCTTACTTCGGGTAAGTACTCCGATCCGCGGCGGCATTGCGTCCGCGATGCAACACTCCACAACCCTGTGTTGCCTTTTGGCGACAACGCACTCGGCCTTGCTCGACCTGCAAGTGCCGATGACTGACATTTGTTGTTCGTCGAACAGAGGAATCGATGTCCAAGTCGCCCGAAAAACCGGCACAACCGCTTCAACATGACGAACGAGAGCGGCTTTCGTCCGCAGGGGTTCGCGAAGACCGTGTTCCGGATTCGCATTTGCGTGTGAATCGCCGAGTCGGACGTTCCCTCGCAACCTGATGCGAAGGATCACCGGCAAGTTTTCTCGACAGTCATCGCGTGCCGTCGGCATCTGGAACGTTTCCAAGGCGCAGTGGCACACTGGCCGCAAGAAGTCTCGGGAAGTCTGGGCGTCCGTTTCGAAACGGCAAAGCTAGAGTTCATCTAGTGCCTGCCCGTGAATCCAACGGAGACTGGAAAGAACCCTGTGATGATCGCACCGCATTCAGCCCACTATGTTTCCCCTGGTCCCCTGGAGTTCATCCGCACGGCGCTGTCCAAGCACAAGAACAAGGTTTGGATTTGCTTTCTCGCCACGCTTGCGGTTGCCGCCTGTGCCATGTTCATCACGCCGCGGACCTACAAATCCGAGGCGAAGCTGTTCGTCCGCGTCGGCCGCGAAAGCGTGACGCTGGACCCGACCGCGACCACCGGTCCCACCATTTCGTATTACGACTCGCGGGAAAGCGAAATCACCTCGGTGATGGACGTCCTCGAGAGCCACGTCATTCTCGAAGGCGTGGTCAACGCCGTCGGAGCCGACAAGATCCTCAACAAGGGCACGAATTCGGAGAAGGACCGAGAGCGGGCGATCGAAGCGCTGGACAAAGCCGTCAGCATTTCGCGGTCCAAAAAGTCCAGCGTGGTGCACATCGCCTGCAAGGCGCGCACGCCGGAGCTGGCCCAGGAAATCGTGAGCACGTTCATCAACGTGTTTCATGAAGAGCATCTGCGGGTCAACCGCACCGCGGGATCTCACGAGTTCTTCGCCGACCAGTCGCAGAAGCTCCAGGGCGAGCTGACCGTAGCGCGCACGCAACTTGCGACAGCCAAGAGCAAGGTCGGCCTGGTCTCCGTCGAGGGTCAACGGAAGCTGCTGCAGGATCAGATGGGCGTCGCTCACGATTCCATCGCCAAGACCAGTGCCGAACTCGCTGGATCGGAAGCGAAAATTGCGGCCCTGAAGGCTGCGATTGCCAACGTTCCCGAGCGGTTGACGACCCAGGAAGTCAGCGGTTTCTTTGATGACGCCGCCGAACGGACGCGCCAGCAACTCTATCAGCACGAGATTCATCAGAGCGAACTATTGAGTAAATTCGGTGCAAACCACCCGCAGGTCTTGACGGTACGCGATCAGATCGCCGAGGCACGCCGCATCTTGGCCGAGCAAAGCGAGAGTAAGCAGGCTACGCAAGCGACGAATCCCACGTACCAGGCGCTGCATCTGCAGCTTCTGACCGAGGAATCGACCGCCGAATCGTTGAAGGCAAAACTCCATTCGCTGAACGGGCAGCACGCCCAACTGAACCTCGAGATTGCCGAACTCAACAACCACGAGGGTCACATCGCCGAGCTGACGAACCGCGTCGCGTTGCTCGAGTCCGATTTCAAGGCCTACAACCAGGGGTTGGAACAGGCTCGCATCGATCAAGCCCTCGAGGCTCACCAGATTTCGAACGTCAACATTGTGCAACCCGCAACCCTCGTCATGAAGCCCGCCGGTGCGGGGCGCGCGATGATTGCGGCGATTGGTTTCCTCGTTGCCCTGCTGAACGGATTGGGCATCGCCTTAATCAGCGAGTCGCGGCGAAACTGGTCGGCGGCGCCGCAGCCCTCGCGACAGGAAACGCTGGAAATCTCCCGGCAACAACTGTCGCCGGCCCTTGTGAAGTAACCAGGCTGTTACACGTCAAAAAAGGCCAGCAATCCAGCAATCGCCGGCGGCACTCAAGCCGCCGGCGATTCTA
>JBBDVZ010000085.1:0-9613 GCA_040903115.1 Planctomycetaceae bacterium | reverse complement strand
GGTCCTCAATGCGAACTATCTCCAGACGTTGCTCGGCGAGGTGCTGCCCACCCAGCACGGCGAATACTGCATGCACGAATTCGTGGGTTCGGCCAGCGGGTTGAAGAAGTCGCGCGGCATCTCGGCGATGGATATCGCCAAGCGGCTGCTCGATTTCGGATTTCATGCGCCGACGGTGTACTTTCCACTTGTGGTTCCGGAAGCGATGATGGTCGAGCCGACCGAGACCGAGTCGAAGGAAACGCTCGATGCGTTCGCCGCCACCGTTCGGCAGATTGTGCAAGAAGACGCCGAGTTTTTGCAGAAGGCGCCCCATGCCACTCCCGTCAGCCGACCCGACGACGTGAAAGCCGCCAGGCAGCCCGTTCTCAACTGGACGATGGAAAAGCCGGGGACGTAACCCCTCTCCCCTGAGGGGAGAGGTCGGGAGAGGGGTCAAAGTTGCGAGCGTCTCGACCCTCCCCCAACCCCTCCCTGGAAGGGAGGGGAGTTTACACTGGTTCCCAAGCTCCGTTTGGGAACCCACTATCTGGAAGCTCTGCTTCCAGTCCACGGGAACGCGAAGCGGACTTCGGCGAGCTCAGTCGAGTCGAGCTTCGGGACAGTGCGTTCCCAAGCAGAGCTTGGGAACGAGAAGAAGTGCGATGAGCCGCTCACCAACCTGCCATGTCATTGTCGATGGCGAACCGAACCGTGGCACTTGGAACATGGCTTTCGACGAGGCGCTTTTGACGGCGGCTGTCGAGCAGCATCTCTGTGCGGTGCGCGTCTATCAATGGTCGGAAGCCACGGTCTCTTTGGGATATTTTCAGGCGCCCGAGTCCGTCGCCGCAATCAACGATCTCGCGAACCTGCCTGTCGTGCGGCGGCTCTCCGGAGGCGGCGCCCTCTTGCATCATTTCGAGATCACGTACAGTTGCGTCGTTCCGGCTAGCCATCCGCTCGCGACCGAACCGGCCGCACTGTACCCGGCGGTGCACCATGCCATCATCGCGCGGTTAAAGCGGCATGGCATCGAGGCACAACTGCGCGGCAGCGCCGACAGGCTCAAGGATGCCGCCTTCCTCTGCTTCGGGCGCGGCGATCCGCGCGACGTGCTGGTTGCGGAACACAAAATCGTCGGCAGCGCCCAGCGGCGTCGGCGGGGAGCGATCTTGCAGCACGGCAGCTTATTGCTCCGCCGATCGCCCTTCGCGCCGCAGTTTCCAGGCGTCTTGGATCTGGCCGAAGAGGGCCGTCTGACGGCCGACGAATTACGCGGCCATCTTGGCTTCGATATCGCAAAAGTTCTGGGCGAACCGGTTGCACTCGATGCGCTCGACGCGGACGTGCAGCGACACGCCGCCAGTCTGGAGGAGACGCGCTATCGGCTGTTGGACTGGAGGGGCATTCCGCTCGCCTAATGCCCGCCTGCCAACACGAGAACGTCGACCGCCGGCAGACTTTGGTGTGCGACTTTGAAGGCAAAACAGCACCGCGCCAGGCCTGTTTCTCTGTTTGAAAGCACACGCTCAAGTCGATTAGAGAAAGTGGCGAGGGGGCCGCGACAAATCCGTTGACAACGGCAATTGCGGCTGGTAGCGTTAAATAGATCAAACTGTGGCAATTCGAGCCGACCGGGATTTCCGAGCTTATTGCCGCAGACCTGGCCAAAAATTCATAGATTCTGAATCGTTCTTGCGCGGGCCGCGCGTACAATAAGTAATCAGCGCATTCATTTTCGGAGCGGTGCGAGATTCTTCGCCCGAGTGCATTTCTTACGTTCCTACTCCCCGTTTGAGACCGCCGCCATTTGTTGACTTCCTTCCTCTTATTTGATTCGATTCTTGGCTTGTAGTTTCTGAGTGGTGAGAACGGAAGCCGTGGGGCTCCGCCACCCCTTCGGCGTTCATTTCGCGAAACGGTTGGTCGGCTCGCGGGCGCATCGCCCCAGTTGCCGCCTTGGACGTGGGTAACGGAGTAAGTTTGGTATGTTGCGCGCTCGGCTGCGGGTGATTAGCGGGAAGCACCGTGGAAAAACAATCCCCATCTTGGGTTCGAAATTCCTGATCGGCCGAGAGCAGGACTGCCAACTGCGCCCGAACAACGAATTGGTCAGCCGGTACCATTGCGCCATTTCGGTCGATCCATTTACCGTCCGCCTGCGGGACCTTGCCAGCACCAACGGCACGTTTGTCAACGATCAACGGGTGCACGGCCAACTGGCGCTCAAGGCGGGCGACGTCGTGCGCGTCGGCAAGCTCCGCTTTGAAATACTCATCTCGCAGGTCAGCGAAGAGGAGGCGCGCCGCCAGCCCGGATCGGGAGCCGCCACCGCGTTGGCCAACCTGGTCGGCGATCAATCCACGTCCGACACATCGGAACTCTCCGGCTCGGAAACCGCACACGAAATTCCCATCCCGCTCATTACCGGCAGCGGAGACAGCGGCACACATGCCGGAGGCGGAGGCGACTCGGGAGCGTTCGAGCTGAATCCTTCCTCGCTGGGTGGTCACAAAATCCTCGGCGACTCGGCGGTTGGATCGCTTCTCAACGAACCGGACACGGCAGTCACTCCGCAGAATAGCCTGGTGCCCGTCGATCCAAGTGCCGCGAATCAGCAGCAGTACACGGGCATGGGTTACGGCCAGCCGCTTCAGTACATGCCGGGTGCCCCGTATCAACCAATGCCGCCGCAGTACTATCAACCGCCGCTGCAGTATCCTTATGGATACGGCTATTCTCCGCCGGGAATGTATGCTCCGCCTGCGTACCCGATGGCGCCGCCACCGGCCCTGCCGTCGCAGCCTTCGGTGGCGGTCCCGGACATTCCCCTGGAGAAGAGCCCGCGCAGCGAGAGTTTCCCGGCAACCAGTCTGCCCGATCCATCACAGACCGGGTTGAAGCCACCGCCCCCTCCGAAGCCGGTGGCCGAAGCCGGCGCCGACGGCCAAGCCGCGCCTGTGAAGACGAATCCTTCTCAAGAGGCGGCCAACATCATCCGGCAACACATGCAGCGCCGTCCCGGAACGTGAACCCCGTCCAGCGGGCAAGCTGACTTCTTGGGACGAGTCCAGTAGGGTGGGTGATAACCCACCATCGAACGTGTCCGCGCACTCATGGTGGGTTGACACCCACCCTACGAATACTTCTTGGGACGAGAGTCTGCTCACTCGCAGACGCTGCAAAGTGGCTCCGTAAACCGCACCGTGCGCGAGCCATCTCGGCTATGACTTGCATCGGCGGGTCGGCTACCATGGAGTTGGGCAATGGGCGGCATCGGCTCGCCTTCGCGTTTCGGCCCAAAACTCCTACGAGCACGTCGCCCGCCAATAGGCAAAGGAGCACTCGCCATGGCTGAATCGACCGACCAGCAGCTGCGATACCGCGAGTTTCTCGACCTGCTGCCGGTGACGCTGGCATTGGCCGGCCTGCCTCACAGCGAACCGGGAAAGTACTACTCCGAAGATCAGATCGAGTCCCGGCTGATTACCCTGAGGCACGCCTACAAGCATGCCCGCCACCTCGTCCGAGAGTCGATCAAGGCTTAATCGCACGGCGGGCGGCACGTCCCTGCCCTGCCCTGCAATGACGCCGAGAAACCTGAAACCGGCGGATCGGAATGCCGGTAACCAATCCTGAAACGTCGCTGGCAGGACGCCACCCGTTTCGAAGGCAGCCGACCTCGGCGGATCAATGGACTCTCTTGCGACAGCAGACGATGCGGCATTGGTCCGGCGTTGCCTGGCGGGGGACGAGGCTGGCGTACGCGCGCTTGTCGAGCGGTTTCAAGGGATGGTCTTCGGCATCTGCTTCAGGATGCTCGGCCAGCGCGAAGACGCCGAAGACGTCGCCCAAGAAGTCTTGTTGCGGATTCTCAGAAGCTTGCACCGATGGGACCCGTCACGGCCGCTGAAGCCATGGCTGTTGACCATCACCGCGAACCGTTGCCGCACATTTCTCGAAAAGCGATCGCGTCAACCGCTGTGCGGAGATTTTGTCGCTCAGTTGGCAGTGGAGGAGCACGGGAACCGCTCGCAGGATCTCGCGGCAGAACTGCAACTGGCGCTCCAGAAGCTCCGTGACGAGTACCGCACGTGTTTCGTTCTCTTTTACCAGGAACAGCTGAGCTGCTCCGAGATTGGGGACATGATCAGATGCCCGCGGGGAACAGTCAAAACATGGCTGCATCGCGCCCGGCGCGAGCTGGCCGAGCATCTTCAACGAAGGGGAATTGTGCCCGATGTCCACTATGAGTTGCGCTGAATTCGAGCGGCTGCTCGAGGCGGCAATCGAAGGGCGAAGCACGGTCGACGAAGTATCGCTCGATCGACACGCCGCCGATTGCCCCGCATGCCGCGCGCTCTGTGAACAGCAGCGCTTGCTCGATCAGGCCATTGTCGCCTGGCAGGCGAGCGCACCCGAAGCCGAGTTGGCAGACGCCGTGCTCGCACGTTTGGCGTTTGGCGATGCGGACGACGTCACAGATTCCGACGGCCTTTCGATAGAGCTCGAAGGGAGTCGCAGCATCACAAGTTTGCCAGGGCCGGCACCAGTAGTACCGACTCGATCTCGAGCCACTGCCCGGCGAATCGCGTCGGGAATTGCGGCGGTCGCGGCGGTCGTACTATTAGTCGCCGGCTGGCAATGGTTCCGATCGCCGCAGGACACCGAAAGCACGCAGCTCGTGGTCACATCGGTTGAACATGCGCCCGACGTGCCTGCGGAAGCCGACGATAATGACGCCGAAGTCGAGACCTTGCTTCGAAGCGCAAGCAGTGCCTACCGCGTGTTAGCGCTCGACGCCGCGTCCGCCGTGGCGGATGCATCAAAGCTCGTGGCGGCGACGAACCGTCTGGCGCCGCCCGAAACACCGGCCGCCGCCGTGGGGAATCACCCCGACGTTCCACCCGACGACGCGTGGGAACGCGACCTCAAACCGATCGGTCGGCAGTTCGGAGAGGCGCTGGACTTTCTGTTCGACGTGGCCCCCGAACCGCCACCATCGATTTGATTCACCGATTCGTAACTGGGTTCTGCGCTCACAACAGAAGAGTGAACGATGCGTAGTTTCCGATCGAAAAGGCTCGCACCGCTTTGGGTGTTTTTTGCGTTCGCATTGCCGGCGGCATTCGGAGGCGAACCTTCGGCGACGCTGCTCAGGCTGGTTGGCGACGACGTGGGTCTCTGCGTTGAACTGTCGCAACTGGAAACCGAAATTCCGGCGATCATGCGCTCGTCGCTCGCACAGCGGATCAAAAGCCTTCAACTCTATCGCGACTGGCTGGCGTGCGAGGACTTCAAAAAGCTCGTCCGCTCCCGCGAAGCCATCGAACAAGCCGCCGGAAAACCATTCGAAGAGCTCACGTACGAGTTGGTCGGCAAGTCGGTGGTTGTCGCCGTGTACCCGTCGACCGCAAAATCCCTCGATGCGGTTTTGCTCACTGAGACCGCCGGCGACAAGACGATCGATTGGCTACTGGAAACGTGGAATCGTCAACAGGCCTACACGACCGACGCTCTGAATCATCGCGGGCAGACCTACTATCGGCGTTCGCGCACCAAGCCCAAGAATCGCGCATTGGAAACGTTGTATTACCTGCGGCTCGGTCCCATCTTTGCCGTGTCCGACAAAGAGTCGATGATGCGGCGAGTCATTGACCTTCACTCCGCCGGCCAAAGCGCCTCGCCGGCAAAGGAGAATTCTCCAGCCGTCGCCGTGCAAAACCTTTATCAGACCAAGCTGTATCACCGATCGCAGCAGGATCTGTCGAAAGATTGCGTGGCCCGAGTCTATTTCAACCCGCGTGCTTGCGGTGCATCGCACGAGCTATTTGCCGAGAAGGACGATAACCCGCTGAGGCGGCTCCTTGCCGACTATTGGAAGCGATGCGACGCCATCGGGCTGGGACTGCGCTTCGACGATGGCCTGATCGTCGAGCTCAACGCAGAACTCGACGCAACCGTGGAGCGGTCTCTGCAAGCCGTGACCGGTCCGCCAGACGTTCTCCGGCGCATGCCCAAGAACGCGGCCGTGGCTGTCGCCGGTCGTTTCGACCTGCGCGGGATGGCACAACTGCTGGCCGAGTTCGCGCCGGAACGCGACCGTGCGGAATGGTCGGGCTTTCGGCAAATCGCGCGCGGATTGTTGCTCGGCCGGGACCCGCTCGACGACGTGCTACCGGCACTGGGACCGAATTGGATCGCCTGCCTGGTTCCACGTAAGTCTGGCGGCAACGACAGCGACTTCCCGGCCGATGGGCTCGTCGCATTCGAACTGTCGCCGGACAATGATCCGCAACTCGCCAGCGGAAAGCCGACGGTGCGAGACGCGCTGGACAACGCGTTGAGCACGGGAGTCAACTACCTCGCGGCCGTGCATAACGGCAAATCGCCCGTGAAAGCCGCAGTGGTAAAATCGGCCGAAGATGGTTCGTCCGTCACGCGGTGGATCGAACACATGGGCGAGTTCGAACCCGCGTACGCTCTCATGCCCGATGCGGTCGCCGTTGCCAGCTCACGGCGTCTGGCCAGCCAATTCGGCTCGGCGAGCGCCCCAGCCGGATTTGCCGACTCGCCGCTGTATCGGGAGGTGCAAACGAAGTATTTGCGCTATGAGAACCAGTTGTTGCTGATCGATTTCGCGGCCTTACGGAACATGATGCGGGAACACCGCCCGTTTTTCCTGCGTCACGCGGCCCATTCCGATTCCGCAGCCGACACGGACGGCGAGAAAAGCATGGCCCGCGTCGACGACGTGCTGCGGATATTCGACGTGGCGTTTCTGGCCGCACAGGTCAACGAGCGACGAGTTCGTCTCGTTGCCGGCAGCGTGCTCAGCGACAAGACGGCACAACCGTAGCAGGCCGTCCATCATAAGACGGCGGGTGCAAAGCCCATCGCTTTGGGTGAGGGTATCCGGTAATTCCAATACGGAATATGTGCGCCTCGGTATTGCCCTTTCAGGGCGATGGGCACTGTGTTGCGACCAGATCCCAGGGCGCATTCAAGACATCGGAGCCCTGAAGGGGCGTCACAAATCGCGTGATTTTAAGCAGGTGAATTCTCGGACACCCTCATCGCTTTGTACGGGCATGCTCCCGAAGACATGGCCACGCAGAGCCGCGGCCGCGGCACCCGGTGATCGGCGAATTTCCAGCGCACGATCGTTACCTTCGTGCGATCCGCAAAGTCTCTACATCCGGACCAATCGCGCAATCCGCAAATCGGGCGTGGTTGCTTTCCCTTTCCGGACCGATTCAAACTCACACATTCGTCAACGGGGGGAATAATTGTGGAGGGCCGTCGAGACGCCCAGGATGGGGTCTTCGGTCTCCTGCATCGAATTGGCTGAGCATCATCCCCCCTCGTGAGGTTAATAGCGCCATGGCGAATATCGCCCGGTTGTCGGCAGAGTCCATCGCGGACCGCCGCTCCATTAGTCGTCGTAAGTCAGCCGAACGTCGAACCGTGGAAGCACCAGGCGGCGCCGCGGTCACCGAACGCCGCCAAAGCTCGCGCCGCAAAGTCGAACGCCGACGTCAAATCGATCCGACGACGTGCGAACGCGACTATACCGACGAAGAAATCGATTTCATGAAGGCCATGGACGACTACAAGCGCCGCAGCGGACGCCAGTTTCCCACCTGGAGCGAGGTCATCGAAGTGCTGCGCAGCTTGGGTTATCGCAAAGTGGCCGAACCGACCGTAGTGCTCATGAAATAGCGCGCGACGGGCATCGCCTGCGCCTGTCACACGGCATTGCGGCCGAACGCCATAATGGTCAGGTCGTCGTTCTGCGGACGTCCCTTGGCGTGCTTGCGGACGTCGGCAAGCAGCGCCTTTCCCAGCGCTTCGGCCTTCGGACTGGCGTTTTTGACGAACGCGACGACGCGTTCCTTCGTGTAAAGCTGCCCGGCGGGGTTCATGGCCTCATCGACGCCGTCGGTGACGATGACCACCGTCTCTCCGGGCGCGATAGTTCGCCGGACGACTTCGAACGGATAGTTCTCGACGACTCCGACCGGAATACCGATCGTCTCTTCCGGGAAGACGTCGACCGTCCCGTCGACCCGCCGGATCATGGGAGACATGTGACCGGCGTTTACGAGCGACAGCTCGTGAGTGCTCGTATCCAATACCACAAGCACGTACGTCACAAAGCGCCCCTCGACGGCGTTGTCGCACATGTGGTTGTTGATGGCCACGATCGCCTGCTCCACGTCGTGAACGAACCCCATCGTGTTCTGCACGACGCTCGACATCCGCGACATGATGAGCGCACCGGGCACGCCCTTGCCTGCGACGTCGCCGAACGACAGGCAGATTTTGTGGTCGTCAAGCTGGATGCAGTCGTAATAATCGCCCCCGACCGCCTGTGCCGACTCGTACGAAGCGTAAAACTCGTAACCGTCGATCACCGGGAACTTTTCCGGCAGCAGCGCGCGCTGCACCCCGCGGGCAATTTGCATCTCGTTGTCCTGCTTGACCTTTTCGAGATGCGAGACAAGCAGTCGCGCGTTCTCGTACGAGAGGGCCGCCTGACCCGCGACCGCGATCAGCAAGTCGAGATCGTCCTTGTTGAAGACGTTGAGCGGGTTTTGCGTGTCGATGTCGATCACGCCCATCGCCTCCCCCTGCAGGTTGAGCATGGGCACGCACATCATCGAATGGATGGTCAAATCCGAGATCGACGCGGCGGCCTCGAAACGCGAATCGCTCGTCGCGTCGGCCGACAGAATGCCCGCCCTCTCGTTCAACACCTTGTTCAATATCGTTTTGCTCAGCTTGACGGTCGAGTCCTCGCTCGGCCGGCGGTGCTTCTGGGCCGCCGGCACCATCCGACCCGAATCGACATCCTTGAACAGGATGCTGCCCCGGTCGGCTTGCGGAAAAATGTTGAACAACGTGTCGAGAATCTTGGGAAGGAGCTGGTCCATCTCGACCGTGCCGGCCATGGCGCGGCTGATCTCGAGAATGCCCTTGAGCTTGGCTTCGGGCTGCACCTGCAGCGCCCCGTAACCCGCCGAGCTCTGCGACTCGCCGACGATCTTCGCCGAATCGTTTTCGCCGCTGGCCACGTCGAGCTTGAAGGGCGCGGTCGCACTCAGCGTGAACGACGACGTCGACTCGTGCGCCTGCTTGACCTCGGTCCGCTCCGATTCGAACCGCAACAGAATCGGGCCGAGCTTGACGCGGTCGTCGTGTTTGAGCGCCGTCGGCCCCTCGATCCGCTTGCCGTTGACGTACGTTCCGTTGCCGCTGCCCAAATCCTCGACGATGTACTGCCCGTCGCGCTTGAGCACGTGGGCGTGCCGGCGCGACACCATGTTCGAATCGAGATGAATGCCGCATTCCGGGTGGCGACCGATCACCGTGTCGTCAGCCTCCAGGTCATAGGGGATGGCTTCGCCACCCTGAAGCATCACCAGTGTCGCCATCGCCTCATTCCGTCAAATGGACGAAGGAGAAGATCGGAAGGAATGTTAAGCGTTTCCGATTCTAAATCGCGGCGGCTGCCCATGCAATATGCGACTTGGGATTCGCTAACCTCAATGGGTGGCTGGGGTCGAGCCGACAGGCTCGCCCCCAGGAAAGCCGGACAGGGGGCACGCAGGCGCCTGACCCCACCCAC
>JBBDVZ010000084.1:0-9684 GCA_040903115.1 Planctomycetaceae bacterium | reverse complement strand
GGAAAGCCCTGCGACACGATCCACGCGCGGTGGGACTCATGGTCCCAGGCAATTACCCAGTCGTAAATACCCACGGCCAAGTCCGGCAGTTGAAACTCATCGTGTTTCGCCAGTGGCGATTGCTCCCACGCCTGGCCCAACTCGTACGAGAGCAATCCCGCCGCTCCGCCCTGAAAAGGGGGCAATCCGGCAACCGTCTCGGCGGAACATCGCGAAAGAACATCTCGCAAACTGGCGAATGGGGACTCGCCGTACGCGACGCGTGGAATCGTAAAGAAAGCAAACGGATCGGCTGCGAGAAACGAGTACCGGCCGATTTCTTTCCGCTGCAGCGTGCTTTCCAAAACAATTAATCGCGGCTGATCGGCCAGTGCCGCCAGCACGTCTGCGACGTCGGGATACCCAGTCAGCTCTTCGACAAGCGGAAGCATTGGACGCCACGCAGCCTCACACGCGAACCACGATCTTGCCGAAGTGCGCGCCGCTTTCCATGTATCGCAGTGCCGCCGGCAGCTCGTCGAAATCGAAAACGCGATCGACCACCGGCTTCAGCCGATGCAGCTCGATCGCGCGATTCATCTCCTCGAACATCGTGCGGCTGCCGACAAACACGCCCCGCACCTGGATGCTGCGCATGATAATCGGCAGCGGGTTGACGTCGCCGACGCCGGTCAACACGCCGATCAGCGCGATGCAGCCGCCGACGCGCACCGCGCGCAGCGACTTGGGCAGCGTGCCCGCGCCGCCGACTTCGACGATGTGATCGACGCCGCGGCCGCCGGTCAAATCCAGCACGCGCCTTTCCCATTCGGGGACGCTCCGATAGTTGATTGTATCGTGGGCGCCCAATTCGCGCGCCCGCGCCAGCTTCTCGTCGCTGCTGGAGGTGATGATCGTCCGCGCCCCGAACAGTCGTGCAAACTGCAGCGCGAACAGCGACACCCCGCCCGTTCCCAAGAGTAACACGGTGTCGCCGGCTTTGATGTTGCCTTGCCGCACCAACGCGTTCCAAGCCGTCACCGCCGCACAGGGCAGCGTGGCCGCTTCTTCGTCCGAGAGATGCGCCGGAACCCGAACGACTCCCTCCTGGCTGAGCGCGACGAATTCGGTCGCCATGCCGTCGACATCGCCACCGAGCGCCCCCCGGCTCTTCTCGAGCGTCGGTTCTCCGTCGAGCCAGCTCTGCGAGAAGTTGCCCATGACCCGGTCGCCGACGGAGACGCGCGTCACGCCTTGGCCCACGGCCACAACCTCGCCCGCCCCATCCGAGAGCGGCACGCGCGGCAACGGCATGCGCGCATTGTAATGGCCCTTGAGGATCAGCAGATCGCGAAAGTTGAGCGACAGCGCCCGCACGCGGATCAACACCTCGCCCGTTGCAGGCTCAGGCTGCGGCCGCTCGACTAGCTTGAGGTTTTCGAAACCGAATTTTTGAATCTCGTACGCTTTCATCGCTGTCTCCTCGGCGGCGTGCTCAAGCTGGCTGCGGCAGCGGACTCAATCCATTTTGCCTGAAGGGGCAATCACAAACAGCCCAGGGCAACACGCTGGGACTCGATCGTCGCGCACTCTTCGTGCGCGCCAACCTTACGCCAACAGCTTCTGCACGACCTTGCCGCTGACGTTGGTGAGGCGGGCGTCGAGGCCTTTGAACGGGATGCTGAGGCGTTCGTGGTCGAAGCCGAAGAGGTGCAACAGCGTCGCGTGGAAATCGTTGATGTGAATCGGGTCTTCGACCGGCGCCCAGCCGAGCTCGTCGGTCTTCCCGACCACCTGCCCGCCCTTGCAACCGCCGCCCGCCATCCACAGGGTAAACCCGTACGGATGATGATCGCGGCCGTCGTTTCCTTTGCCGTTGTCGAGCAGCGGCGTGCGGCCAAATTCGCCGGCGCAAATCACCAGCGTCTCGTCGAGCAGGCCGCGGCGTTTCAGGTCTTTCAGCAAAGCCGCCACGGGCTGGTCGAGTAAACCGGTGTTGTGCTTGAGCGATTTCTCCAGCCCGCCGTGATGGTCCCACGACGCATGGAACAGGCTGACGCAGCGGACGCCCCGCTCGACCAGCCTGCGCGCGAGCAGGCAGTTCATGCTGAACGCGTTGTATTGCCCCGGCCCGCCGGAGCGTTGCACCCCTTCCATATCGCCGTCGGCCCGCCCTACCCCGTACATGTCGAGCGTCTCTTTCGACTCGCCCGAGATGTCGATCAGGTCCGGTGCGGTCGATTGCATGCGGAACGCCAGCTCATACGAAGCGATGCGGCTGGCGATCTCCGCGTCGCCCGTGGTTTCGAAGCGCACGCGATTCAGGTCTTCCATCGCATTGAGCGCCTCGCGGCGGTTTTCGGACGACAATCCCGGCGGGTTCTGTAGATTCAACACAGGCTCGCCCTGATTGCGGAACAAGACGCCCTGGTACGTCGAAGGCAGAAACCCGCTTGACCACAGCGAAGCGCCGCCGCTGGGACCGCGGCCCGCGGAAAGCACCACGTAACCGGGCAGATCCTGCGAGACGCTCCCCAAGCCGTACGTCAGCCACGAGCCGACGCTCGGAAATCCGAAGATGGGCCGGCCAGACGACAACAAAAGCTGCGCCGGGTGATGGTTGAACTGATCGGTGTGCATCGAGCGGATCATGCAGATGTCGTCGGCACACGTGGCCAGGTTCGGCAACTGCTCCGAGAAGTCCATGCCGCATTGGCCGTGCTTGGTGAAGGTTCGCGGCGAACCCAGCAGCGTGACCGTGTCCTTTTTTATGAAGGCGAAGCGAATGTTCTTGATCAGCTCGGCAGGCGGCCGTTGCCCGTTGAGCTCTTTGAGCTTGGGTTTCGGATCGTACATGTCGATCTGGCTCGGCCCGCCCTCCAGAAAAATGAAAATGCAGCTCTTTGCCTTGCCGGGAAAATGGGGCTCTCGCGGCGACAGCGGGTTGGCGGCATCGTCCGACGTCGTCAACGACGCGGCGCGCAGTACTCCGTCGCTCCGCAGCAGCGAGCTCAGTGCCACGGCGCCCAGCCCGCTGGCGGTCGTCGAGAAGAATCGGCGGCGCGTTTGTTGAACGGCAAGGTCGAGCGGGTGCATGACGTCACTCCCGGGTCAAAAATTCATCCAGATTCATCAACACGCTCGACACCGAAACCCATGCCGCGGTCTCGACCGGGCCGGCTTTTGCGGCGGCCGTTGCGGACTCACGATCTGGCAGCGGAAGCCCGGCGTACTGCGTGGCTTTCTCGGCGTCGCCTGAAAACCGCTCGCGCTGCCCGGCCAGCAGGTACTCGAGCCGGGCGAGTTCCGGATCGGCAAGCGGTCGAGAAAGCGCCAACCGCGCCGCGAATTGCAACCTGCCCCGATCATCGGCCGGGCCTTCGTCGAGAATCCGGCGGCCCATCGCCTGCGTGCACTCGAAGAACACCGGGTCGTTCAACAGCGTCAGCGATTGCAGCGGCGTGTTCGAGCGATTGCGGCTCGGCGCGACAAGGACCCCGTCGGGGCAATCGAACGCCGTCAGGCTCGGATAGGGCACCGTCCGCTGGATTTGAACATAGAGGCCGCGCTTGTAACGCTCGGGCTTCGGAGTGACTTCCCACTTCACGCTGCTGGCGTAGCTCACCTCGGCTACCGACGGAGGCAGGATGGGCCGAATGCTTTTGCCGCCAACTACGGGCCACAACAAGCCCCCTGCAGCAAGATACAAGTCGCGCACGACTTCGGCATCGACGCGAAAGCGGGCCTGCCTCGCTACGCCACTATTGTCTGGATCATCCGCTGCCAACTCGGCGCGCGCGCGCGACGATTGCCGGTACGCGGCCGACGTGACAATGGCGCGGATGATGGCCTTGCGACTCCAGCCGAGGCGAACGTACTCGGTCGCCAACCAGCCGAGCAGCTCGGGATGCGTGGGCGCTTCGCCCATCACGCCAAAGTTGTCAACGGTCGACACAATGCCGCGGCCAAACAAATGCCGCCAGATGCGGTTGACGGCGACGCGTGCCGTGAGCGGATTCCGCGGATCGACCAGCCAATGCGCCAAATCGAGCCGCGTCGAACGTTCGCCTTTCGGCTCGAAGCGGTGGAGCACGGCCAACGTTCCCGGCGAGACCTCTTGACCGGGCTGCATGAAGTCGCCGCGGTTGAGCACGTGCGATACACGTGCCGCCTCGCGCTCGCGCATCACCATCGCCGAACCCGCGGGGCTGCGCGGCATCTCGCGCTCTTTGCGCATCCATTGGTCGACGAGCTGTTTCAGGTTGCCGGTCGGATCGGTCTGCTTCTGCTTTTCCTGTTCGATCTCGCGTTCCAGCTTCGCCATTTCGGCCTGGTGTTTCGCGAGGTTTTGCTCGAATTCGGCCGCCGACGGACCGCTCGCGGGAAAGTTGTAGAGCGAATCGTTGGCGTTGTTGAAGAAGGCGAAAACCCGGTAGAAGTCAGCCGTCGAAATCGGGTCGTATTTGTGGTCGTGGCACTGCGAGCAGAACATCGTCAAGCCGAGCCACACCGCGCCGGTGGTCGCGACACGATCGAGATTGGCGTTGACGCGGAACTCTTCCTGATCGACGCCCCCTTCGGTGTTGATGAGCGTCTGCCGATGGAATCCGGTCGCGACAAGCTGATCGGGAGTCGCGCCGGGCAGCAAGTCACCGGCAAGCTGCTCGATGGTGAACTGGTCGAAGGGCATGTCGGCATTGATGGCGTCGATCACCCAGTTGCGGAACCGCCAGGCATCGGGCCGGAACGAGTCCTTCTCGTAGCCGTCGCTGTCGCCGTAGCGCGCCAGGTCGAGCCAATGCCGGCCCCAACGCTCGCCAAAGTGCGGAGAGGCGAGCAAACGCTCGACGAGCCGCTCATAAGCATCGTCGCGCGTGTCGCTTAAAAACGCATTGACCTCGGCGGGCGTCGGAGGCAGCCCGAGCAGATCGAGGCTCAAGCGCCGAATGAGCGTGCTGCGGTCCGCCTCGGGCGCGGGCTCGATGGCGCTTGCTTCCAGATTCGCCAAGATGAATGCATCGATCGCGTTGCGCGCCCAGGCCGTGTTCTTGACGGCGGGCGGAACCTGCCGCTCGGGCGGCTGAAACGACCAATGACTGCTTCCTTCCGTCGCGCTGTGATTCTCGCCAGCCTGGAGAGTCGTCATGACTACAAAGGAGGCCGGCAAAATCGCGACCATCAAGCAAAACCGCAACAACCACGCGGGATGGAAGGACATGCGAGCACTCTCCATCGATCGAGCCGGCGAGCATTCGAGGCGGGGCGTCGTGCCGACATCGACCGCCGACACGACACAGTTCCAGGCGTGATTGCCATTGTAACATTCCCGGCAGGCCCACAAAAAGCCTGATGGGCCCAATTTCCTCGGGCAAATTCTCACCGCAGAGGTCGCAGAGAAGAAAAGGAAATGATCCGCAGATAAACGCCAATTGACGCAGATTTTGAATTCTCTGGTTCCCAAGCTCCGCTTGGGAACCCGCTGTCTCGAAGCAGAGCTTGGGAACGAGGATTGCTCGCAGGTGTGGCCAGGTTGGCTTGGTTTCCGCACTATATGCAGCCGGGGCCATTGGCTATCATGCGGCCGGTTTGGGCGATAACGATAGATCCCGGAACGGAACGAGACCCATGAAGAAAGAGCATTCGAACTATCAAAAAAAAGTCATTGGCCGCTATTACGAGAACCGCGAGCAGATCGACAACCAGCGGCTGAGCGAGCTGGTAACGAACCTCTATCTGGCCGACGGCAAAAAGCGCGACAAGCTGTGGAAGACGGCCGAAGAACTCATGCTGCGGCTCAAGGTGCCCAAGAGCCGCGTCGAGCACGTGATTGCGACCGATGACCCGGTGATCCTCGCCGAGGTGGTCAACGACCTGCAGGCCGGGAAGATCTAGCCGAAGATTGTCGAGTTTTGAACGTCGAACGTCGCACTCAAACGGTGATAACCACCAAGGCACAAAGTTCACAAAGAGAGGAAAAACGGCTTTGCCAGCCCTGACTTTCCCGTATGGCTCGCGACAACTGCATTCCTGATTTTCTTTGTGACCTTCGTGTCTTCGTGGTTCATCTCTGACTGTTTGCCGCGCGCTGAAGCCGATCGTTGAGAGCGCGGCCGAGACCTTCGTTGGGAAACGGCACGGCGACGATCGCGTCCAAGCCGAGCGCGTCAAGGCGGCGCAAGGCGGCGAAGAAGTTGGCTGCCGCTTCGCGCAGATCGCCGGCCGGCGAAAGCACTTCGATGGCTGCGAAGGCCCCCCCCACCCCGGCCCTCCCCCGCGAGGGGGGAGGGGGTTCCGATGGCAGGGCGTTGGGAGAATTCGGAGTTGGCTCGGCGAGAGCCTCGCCCTCCCGTTCTTGCATGCGATCGGACAGAAGGTTCGTGGTCGGCGGACGGAAGGTCAATAGTCCGATCCGCTTGCCGGCTTCTGGTGGTTCAATGTTTTCCACGATCACAAGTCGCGTGCGCGGGGCGTAGTGGCGCGGAAGCATTCCGGGTGCGAGTTGGGCCTCTGCCTCATCGCTCGAATTCGCGCGGCGAATCGTCACCGGCCCGATGAGGGCTTCGATCTCCTCGACCGGCAAACCGCCGGGCCGCAACAGCACGGGAATCGCGCCGGTGAGATCGAGCACCGTTGACTCGAGTCCCACGCGGCACGGGCCGCCGTCGAGAATGTAATCGATCTTGTCGCCAAGCTGCTCGGCGACGTGCTCGGCTGTTGTCGGGCTGACATGGCCGAAGAGGTTCGCACTGGGCGCCGCGACGGGAAACGACACGGCACGTAACAACTCGAGCGCCAGCGGATGAGCGGGCACGCGCACGGCGACGCTCGGCAGTCCGGCCGTCAGCAAGTCGGGCGTGATTTGGGTCTTCCGCAAGACCAACGTGAGCGGACCGGGCCAGAAGCGTTCAGCCAGGCTGCGGGCGACCGGAGGAATCTCGGCCGCCAACTGCGGCAAGCCGGTCACATCGGAGATATGCGCAATGATGGGATCGAAGCGCGGGCGGTTTTTGACTTCGAACAAACGAGCCAAAGCGGCGGGATCCAGCGCGCTAGCGCCGAGTCCGTAAACGGTCTCGGTGGCAAAGGCGACCAGCCCTCCATCGCGGAGAATGCCAGCCGCGCGGCTTACGTCGGTTCCGACGGGACAGGTCATCGGGCCATGCGGGGTATTGTAGCGCGTGTGTCAGGCTGCCAGCAGTGCATTGTGAGAGCACTTGATGCAGCCCGTCAACCCGTGTGCCGCAACAGGTTCGTTATTTGCTGTCGTACCAGTGCTGTGCCGCCGCAGGCTGGGCGGGGGCCTGGTACGAATCATCCGGAAGCATGCCGTGTGCCTCGTCGCTGGCCGGTTGCGAAAACGGTTGTCGAACGCCCGAAGTCTGCTGAACGGCCTGCCGCAACGGCACGGCATCGCCGCGCATGACTGCCGCGTCCGCGTTCGCAACCGCTGTGCGTGCCGACCGGGACCGGTTGGGCGTCGCCGCAAGCATCGTGCCCTCTTTCCGCGCTTTGCGCACTTGTTCGAGCACGACTCTCGCCTGTTTCAGCTCCGGCCGTTTGCTGACTGCTTGGGCGAGCTGCTGCTCGGCTTCGGCGAGACGGCCTTGTTGATACAGGATGTAGCCGATGTTGTATTGTGCCGAGGCATCGCCCACGGTCGCGACAAAGTGGGGCACCGACTCTTCAATTCGTCCCGATCGAGCCAGCGCGACGGCATAGCTATAACGGTACGTGTCGTTGTCGCTATCCGCCGTCATCGCTTTGCTGAGTAGCTCGGTGGCCTTCGACCAGTCGTTTTTCGCGGCGTAGAATTGGCCGGCGGCATGCAGCACGTGTGGATCGTCGGGCTTCATCTTCAGCGCTTTTTGAATTCCGGCCTCGGCGTGCTGCGAGCGTCCGGCCAGTTGATCGAGCCGGGCCAGGCCCAAGATGGCGTCGGTCGATTTCGGGTCGTCGGTCAAGACGAACTCGTAGGCCTGGCGGGCATCGTTGATTTGCCCCAACTGCTCTTGCCAGCGCGCATAAGCCAGGTTGAGCGCGACGGGGTCTTTGAGGTCTTTTGCGGAGGTCGAACTCTTCTTGACGGTGCTCCAAAGGGCCGATTCACCGTTCGGTCCTCGATGGACCGCGCAACCCGGTAAGGCCGCCGACAGACAGGCGACGGCAACCCATGAAGCCTTAAAGGAGATTCTGACGCTCACCACGCACCTCCATGTCCGCGGACCGTTCGCAAGTCGAAAGGCCCGAGCCGCGGGGTTTATCCCCGCGGTTTTCGGCAATGCACTCTTCGGCCACGCTGACTCAGCGCGGCCGAAAACCGGCGGGATGAACCCGCCGGCTCGTTGGCTAAAGCCGGCAGAAGAATCGCTCGCTGGCTTCGGCGATCATCTCCGGAGTCAGGAGAACCTGCTGTTCTCTAAATCGACAGATCGATTGCATCACCTCTAGTAAATCTCGCGGGTCGCTTGATCTGGGCGATTTGCCCCGGTCGTAGAACTTGGAGAATAGGTAATCGACGGAAGCCTGGTCGTAAGGAATTCCGCGCTGCCGGCAACCCAGCTTGAAGATCTGGGTATAGAGATCACGGTCGGGAGAGCCAATCTGAATCTTGTGTCGAATTCGCCGCAAAAACGCTTCGTCGACGAGCTCGCGCGGGTCGAGGTTGGTCGAAAAGATGATCAACTGCTCGAAGGGGACGGCGAATTTCTTGCCGGTGGCCAGCGTCAGATAGTCGATGCGCTCCTCGAGCGGCAAAATCCACCGGTTGAGCAAGTCGCGCGGGCTGACGATTTGGCGTCCGAAGTCGTCGATGAGGAACACGCCGCTGTTGGCCTTGATGTGCAGTGGCGCCGTGTAATAGTTGCTGGCGTCGTTGTGCCGCAGGTCGAGCATTTCGAGGGTCAGCTCGCCGCCGGTAATGACGACCGGCCGCTTCACGCGTCGCCAACGCAGATCGACTGACGGGAGATAACACGGGGGACTGCCTTCGCCGGACGTCCCCGCTTCCGACTCAAAGACGTTGTTTTGCAGCACTTCGTCGTGGTCGGTCGGCTGGTGAATCGTGGGATCGAAGACCGTGATGATGCTGTTCTCGGCCTCGATCGCATACGGAACGTAAATTTCCTTGCCGTGGGTATTGAGGTATTTTCCCAATCCCTTGGCAATCATCGTCTTGCCGTTTCCCGGCGGACCGTAGACGAAGATCGACTTGCCGCTGCAGACGGCGGGGCCCAGTTCCTCCAGCAACATGGGCGGAATGATGAGGTCGCCGAAGGCATCCTTGAGGGCCTCGCGACTGCAGACGCTGCCCGAGACCGTCTGCCGGCGGCATTGGCGAATGTAGGCCTCGAGCGGTACGGGCGCCGGACCGACGTAGCGACATTGTTCGAAGGCTTCGACGGCGCGCCGACGTCCAAATTCGGTCAGGTGAAACCGATACGAAGCGGAGCCGATCGTCTCGCCGGACGCCACCTCGACGCACTTTTCGTCTTTGAGAAACTTCAGTCCCTCGTCGACCACCGGAAACGGCAAGCGCGAGTGCCGCGCGATCTGGACGCCGAGCATGTTTCCATGCAGATATAACAGCTTGAGAATCAGATCGCTCATTTGCGTGAGCGTCAGCCCGCTTTCAATCAGCGTCGACGGACTTAGCGGCGCCGGTACCGCTCCCAGGCTGGGACGGCTTTCCGGCATGCTGCCGTTCCA
>JBBDVZ010000083.1:3400-9745 GCA_040903115.1 Planctomycetaceae bacterium | reverse complement strand
CCCCAGCCCCTCCCTAAAAGGGAGGGGGGTTCTGGTCGGCCGACGTTTCCGCAATGGCTCGAAGGGGCCGCGGCGGGTCGCAGCTTTGTCACCACCGGGCCGATGCTGCTGCTCGAAGTCGACGGACACAAGCCCGGCGACACGATCGAAAAGAACGGCCCGGATCCGCACGCGGCAAACATCACGGTGCGCGTTTCGTCCGAAGTCGCGCCGGTGACGAACGTGCAAGTGATCGTCAACGGCCGCGTGGCTCTCGACGAGACGCTGGCGCCCGACAAAGCGCGGGGCGGAGAGTACCGCGGCCACCTGCAGCTCAGCTTGAGCAAGCCGTCATGGATCGCCGCCAGGGCGTTCTCGAAATCGCCGGCGGGAAATGCCGATGCCGAGTCTCACACCAATCCCGTGTACTTCTACATCGACGGCCGCAAGCCCTACGACCGCGAGTCGCTCGATGAAATCGTCGCACGCATCGACGGACAGATCGAAGTCCAAAAGCAGCGCGACTTTTCCAAGAAGGCCGACGTGTTGGCGTACTTCGACCACTCGCGCGACATTCTGCTCAAAATCCGCGAGACGAACGGCATCCCGCCGGGCAAGCTGCCCGCCGATTTGGCCCACGACGAATTGCCCGTTTTGAAAGACCCCGGCGCGCGAACGCACACCGAAGCAGAACTGAAAGAGTTCCTCAAACCCATCCCGCCAAAAACCCCCGCCGAGGCGCTCAAGACGTTCGAAACCGCCGACGGGTTCGAGATGCAGCTCGTCGCGCACGAACCCGACGTCGTCGATCCGATTGCCGCCTGCTTCGACGAAGACGGAAACCTCTACGTCTGCGAGATGCGCGATTATCCGTACTTCCCCAAACCGGGCGACAAGCCCATCGGCACGGTGAGGCTATTGCGCGACACCGACGGCGACGGCGTGTTCGACGAGAGCCACGTGTTCGCGGATGAATTGCTGTGGGCCGGCGGCGTCGCCGCGTGGAACGGCGGCGTGTTCGTCGCGGCCCCCCCCGACATCTGGTACATGCAAGACACCGACGGCGATTTCAAGGCCGACGTCCGCCGCAAGGTGTTCACCGGTTTCGGCACGCAGAACCAGCAGGCGATGTTGAATAACCTGACATTCGGTCTCGATCACAAGATTTACGGAGCCACCGCGGGAAACGGCGGCAAGATCCGGTCCGGCAATGATCCGGCCAGCGAAGGCGTGTCGTTCGACGGCAACGACTTTCGCTTCAGCCCCGACAGCGAAGTCATCGAGCCAACTTCCGGCACGGTGCAGTTCGGCAATTCGTTCGACGATTGGGGAAACCGGTACGTTTGCAGCCAGGGAAACCCGTTGGAGCACGTGGTGCTGCCACTGGAATACCTGGCTCGCAATCCGTACCTGCCGGTACCCAAAGCCATTCACGACATTGCCGGCGACCGCGTGCCGATTTTTCGCATCAGCCCGGTCGAGCGTTGGAGGCTGATCCGTTCGAGCCGCCGCATCGCGCACCAGGAACGCGATGCCGGCGCGACGGGCGCCAGCCAGCACGTGGTTGATGCCGCCGCCGGCGTGACGATCTATCGCGGCGGCGCGTATCCCAGCGAATATTACGGCAACGCGTTTGTCGGCGATGCGCAGAACAACCTGGTTCATCGGCGCATCCTCACGCCGGCCGGCGTCACGTTCGATTCGCATCGCGCTCCGGAGAATTCCGAGTTCGTGCGCTCGTCCGACAACTGGTTTCGGCCGGTGAACTTCGTCAATGCGCCCGACGGATCGCTGTACGTGCTCGACATGAACCGCGAGATCCTCGAATCGATTCACATCCCGCTCGATGTCCTGAAGTTTCTCGACCTCAAAAGCGGACGACAGACCGGCCGCATCTATCGCATCGCGCCCAAGGGTTTCAAGTCCCCGCCGCCGCCGCATCTGTCGACAGCCACGTCCAAGGAACTGCTGGCAGCGTTGCAAAGTCCGCACGGCTGGTGGCGCGATACGGCTCACCGGCTGATCCATGAGCGTCAAGACAGCGATCTCATCGAGCCGCTGACCGATCTGCTGCAGAAAGGCAAAATGCCGCAGAGCCGTCTGCATGCCTTATGGTCGCTGAAAGGGCTCCACGGCGGATGGTCGTACGACGTCGTGGCTGCTGCGCTCAAAGACCCTCAGCCGGAAGTGCGAGCGCATGCCGTCGCGCTGGCGGGACCGTCGCTGCACGAGTCTCCACTGCTGCATGACCTGGTTTTGGGGCTGGCCGATGATGCCAACGACCGCGTGCGCTTTCAGGTGGCCTTCGCGCTCGGCGCGGCAGACGATCCCCAGGGGATTGCCGCCTTGGCGACAATCGCGCGCCGCGACGCCGACAACCCCTGGATGCGCACGGCGGTGCTGAGCTCGGCCGCCAACTCGTCGCAGCAATTGTTAACGCATCTGCTCGACGACAAGTCGTTTGTCAAAGGGGGCAAAGCCGCCTCGATGCTGGAACAACTGGCCACCGTGGTCGGCGTTCGCAACAACGCCAAGGACGTTGACGGCGCGCTCCAGATGTTGGCGACGAATGCCAATGTCAATTCGAACGGCGCATTGCAACAAAGAATGGTGCAGGCCCTGGGCGAGGGATTGAAGCGCGCGGGACGGCATTTCGTTTTGAGCGACATCCAATCGCCGGAATCCGCTGAACTCATGACAGTGCTGTGTGCCGACGCGGAACAAACGGCTGCCGATTCTGCCGCCGTGCCGGCAAAGCGCATGGGGGCGATACAACTTCTGAGCACGGTGGAATTCGCCCGTGCGAAGGCTGCGCTCTCCGCCCTGCTCGACGCGACGCAGCCGCTCGACGTGCAAATGGCCTCATTGAACGCGCTCTCCGGTTTCGCGGAGCCTGAAATCGCCGCATTGCTGATTGCCAACTGGGACCATTCGGTTCCCGAGCTGCGCCTGCAGATGATCCGTGCCCTGCTCTCGCGCGAATCGTGGACGCTCGAACTTTTACAGTCCATTCGAGACCAGAAAACGTCCGCCGCCGATATCGACCCCATTCAGCGGAAGCTGCTGCGCGAACACCACAACATGCAAATTCGCACTCTGGCCGATCAACTGTTTGCGAACGACAGCACGGGCCCGCGGACCGAAGTCGTCGCGTCGTACAAAAAGGTTTTGGAGATCGGCGGTGACGCGGGCCGCGGGCAAAAAGTCTTCGAGCAGAACTGCATGGTCTGCCACCGTATTGGCGACAAGGGGTTTACCATCGGCCCCGACCTCACGTCGACCGCGTCGGCAGACCGCGAAGCGCTATTGGCGCACATCCTCGACCCCAATCGCTACGTGCTGCCGAACTTCATTCAATATGTGGTCGTCGACGTCAACGGGCAATTGCACACCGGCATCATCGCGGCCCAAACGGCAACTAGCATCACGCTCAAGCAGGAGCGAGACGCCACCGAGACGATCTTGCGCTCCGGCATCGAGGAGCTCAAAGCCACCGGGAAATCGCTGATGCCGGAAGGGTTCGAAAAGAAGATTCCACTGCCCGAGATGGCCGACCTGATCGCATTTTTAGAAGCCACCCGCCTCTCCGGCCCGAAACACGGTCCACGCCTCGACATCGGCACCGAACCGGGCCTCGTCGAACCGGATTGAAACGCAGAGGAACGGAGGCCGCAGAGAAGGAAGAGGAAGGCGTCCACAGATTTCGCGGCTCGACTGAGCTCGCCGAAGTCAGATTCCGCAGATTTTATCAGGAAGAAGTGGAGCCGCGGATCAACGCTGATAAGAAATGTTTATGAGGAACCCAGGAGACCAGGAATGGAGGATAAAGGCAATTATCTGGTTCCCAAGCAGAGCTTGGGAACGAGATGCAGAATTCCTGCATTCCTGCCTTCCTTAGCGGCCTCTCCTCATCCGAGCCATCCGAGTCATCCGTGGTTAAATTGAGTCGGTCGGATCGGGGTTTGCAGTTGATTGTCGCTTGGCTCCCACGGACAATCGCGGAACACACGGCTTTGCACAGCCGAATGATTGGAAGCCATGACGAACACGCTGAGGTGATCACAATGACGCGTTTCACTTCGCCTGAAACTTGCCTGCGGCACAGCTTCTGCCGAGGAGTATGCCTATGGTTGTCGGCGATCATATTGGTTGCAATGACCGCGTGCCCGGCGTTCGCCGCGCAGGTACCAGTGCCGCCGGCTGCACAGAACCCCGACGACGAGCAGCAGGCACAGCGCATGATCGCCGACATTCGCACGCTGGTCCTGCCGCAGCAGAAGGATCGCGCGCGGGAGATGATCAAAGCGTTTCCCAACACGCGGCTGGCGCAGCTCGCGCAGAAGTTGCTCGACGAGCACAAGCTTTACGAAGCGATGGCGGCCGCCGAAAACGAGCAGAAGCGGCTGCACACCGAATATGTCCGCGAGTATTGGAAGGCGCGCTATCCCGAAGGCCTCGCGCCGATGCCCGCGCCCATGCGACTCACCAACTCGAGCAGCGAATCGCTGCTGTACCAGGTGCGCGGCCCAGGCATGGAATGGTCGAGTCCTCACACGCTGCGAATCGGCGAAGCGCATGTCTTCCGATATCCGGTGACGCTTCGTCGCATCACCAAAGAGGGAGTCGTCGAGCAAGATTTGAACGTGGGCGTGCAGTACCGATTTGTCGCGCCAGCCGCAGGAGGAAGCCCGACGTTGGTTTGGTAAGCACTGCAATTGCCCACGAAGTGCGCGAATCGACACGAAAAAGAAGACAAGAAAAATCATCAGGAAACCAGGAATTTCGAAAATGTCTCCCCTGGCTTCCTCAGAAGAAAACTTAATCTGCGTCAATCTGACTTCGGCGAGCTCAGTCGAGCCGCGAAATCTGTGGATGCTTTTCTTCTTTATGCCCGACGTGTGAGACTGGACCTCTCATGATCGAACTGGCGATCGAGCGAATCACGGCTGCGCGGCTGCTGTCGCGGCGCGGATTGTTGCGCGCGACGTTCGGCTCGGGCGCCGGGTTGGGATTGCTCGGACTGCTTTCACGGTCCGCCAGTGCCGAAGCCACGAACCCATCGGAGAAAGCGGTCATCCAGATTTGGCTCGGCGGCGGGCCGAGCCATCTCGATTTGTACGATCTGAAGCCCGACGCTCCCGCGGCTTACCGGGGACCGTTTCGCTTTATCTCCACCGATCAGCCCGGCGCGGAGGTTTGCGAGCTGCTGCCGCGGCACGCGCGCATCATGCGATCGCTGTCGCTGATCCGCTCGCTGACCCACACGACCAGCGACCACGTTGCCGGCACGCATTGGATGCAGACCGGCTATTTCGGCGCGACGGCGGCGAGCCCGGACCCGACGCATCCGTCGGCAGGCTCGATCGTCGCCGAGTCGCGTGCCTCCCGCGGCGCGAATGCACTGCCGTACGTGCACGTGCTCCCCGAATTGCCGATCGAGACGTATTCGCGGCAATTCAACGCGGCATACCTGGGAAAATCGTTCAACCCGTTCGAAGTCCGCATGCCGTTTCCCGGGTACAACGCCGGCGCGCAGTTCGCCGCGCACGATTTGCAGGCACAGCCGCAGCTCGATCTCGGGCGGCTCGATCGGCGCTTGAACCTGCGGCAACGTCTCGATCGGCCGGGGCGGCAGTTCGATGGAAACGTCTTGGGCGCGCGCGACTACGAGCGCGCGTTCGACGTGTTGGCTGCCACGCCGATCCGGCAGGCGTTCGATCTCTCGCGGGAAAGACCCGAAGTCCGCGCGCGATATGGAATGACCGTGTGGGGGCAGGCGGCCCTGCTGTGCCGCCGGCTCGTCGAGGCCGGCGCGACGTTCGTCACGCTCAATACCGACAGCTCGTCGAACATGTGGGACAACCACGCCGGCGTCGAAAAATATTTTCGCATCATGCTGCCCGCGTACGACGCCATGCTGTCGGCATTGATCGAAGACCTGATCGAGCGCGGGCTGTACGAGCGGGTGATTGTGCTGGTGTGGGGCGAGTTCGGGCGGACGCCCCGCATGAACGCAAAGGGCGGCCGCGACCATTGGGGCAAGGCGGGCTGTGCCTTGATCGGCGGCGGCGGGCTGCGCGTCGGACAAGTCATCGGGGCCACCACGGCCAAGGGCGAAGAGCCCGCGCGGCGGCCCATCGGCCCCGGCGACGTGCTGGCGACGCTCTACCGGCAGCTCGGCGTCGATACCACGCGGCAATTCATCAACCACGCCGGCCGCCCGGTCCCCATTCTCACCGACGGCAAACCCATCGAGGAGCTGCTCGCATAGGCGCCGATGCGGTGGGCTTTCCTGGTTCCCAAGCTCTGCTTGGGAACCCACTGTCTCGAAGCTCCGCTTCGAGTGCACAGGGAGACGGCAAACGG
>JBBDVZ010000083.1:0-3390 GCA_040903115.1 Planctomycetaceae bacterium | reverse complement strand
AGCTTGCCGATAGTGCGTTCCCAAGCAGAGCTTGGGAACGAGGGAATTCGTGGTAAATCCAATCTTTTCCTGCCACCCACGCCTGTGGTGTCGGCCTATCGGCACCGGTACAATGACGGGGAGTTTTACGGCGCTGTTTGCCGATTGCAGCCCCTGATCCGGTGCCGAGAGATCATGAGGTTCATCTTGCGAAATTTGGTTCTGGCCGTCTTTGGCGCGGGTGCGACGTTCGTCCTGTTCGGATGCGAGCCGTCGAAGAATGTCGTCGATGAAGCAGGTTCCCAAAACGTGTTCGAGGCGGCGGGCGTGGAAGTTCCGCAAGATGCGACGGCGATCAACCAAAATCTCGCCGAATTTAAGCCGCAAGCGACGGTCGCAAAGCCCGGTCCGCGGCGTCTGCTTTTCATCGAGTGGATACACGACGAAAACATTCCCGGGCCGAAAAACGCCGCGACGTCGTACGATTACATCGTCAACTCGGCAACCATCGGACGATTGGTGCTGCGGCCTGATCTTTCGAAGCCGCAACCATCGCCGGTTCTGCCCGCGTCGGGCTGGGCGATTTACTTCAGCGTCGGCGACTTCATGGACATCGACCAGAAGCATTTTCGGGAAAACAACCCGACGCTCAAGCTCACGTTTTCCGGCATTCAGTGCCGTTACAAAATCGAACCCGGCGAAGGCTTCAAGCCGCTGGAAGGACTCGACCCATTAGAGATCAAGTACCGCGGCAATCGTATCACGATGGTCACCAGCGATCGGCCGGCCGGGTTCTACCTGGTGAGCGTCGACAAGGACGGCAAGGAGACGGTCGAGAGCGACATCCCGGTCGCGTATGGGCCGATCGCCAAATTCCAACCCGTGCCGGATCCCGTCGGCGCCCAGATGACAACCGCGGCTCGCTACGAGCGCTACGCGAAGAATGCTGCGCAAGCCAAACCGCAACTCGTGCTGCCGCTGCCTAAGAAGGTCACAGTCGACGCGGACAGATCGATTCCCCTTGTCCAGCTCGGGCCGGTCAAATTCCCGGTGGAGCTGAAGTTCGAGGGCGAATTGGCGGAACAGCTAGTGCTATGGTTCTCGATAGAGTCGAATCAAGACCCTGCCTACCCCATCGTGTTGAGCATCGACCCGCAATTGGGGCGGGAGGAGTATCGGCTATCCGTCGATGCCGCAATACACATCGACAATAGAGGTGTCCGCATCATTGGCGGCTCGCCGGCCGGCGTCTTTTACGGCGTGCAAACACTCTCACAACTGATGGAACGATCGTTAAAAAATGGCCGCCTGCCGCTCGTCACAATCGAAGACTCTCCCGAGCTCGGTCATCGCGGGCTGATGATCGACATCTGCCGGCACTTTTACGGCCCGCACATGATGAAGCGCGTCATCGATCAGATGGCTCGTTACAAGCTCAACGTTTTACAACTGCATCTGAACGACGACGAGGGCTGGCGCATCGAAATTCCCGCGCTGCCCGAGCTGACGCAGATCGGCTCGCGCCGCGGACATCAGGTGCACGATGCCAACGGCAAAGTGCAGATGCTGCCCGTTGTGTTCGACGACGGGGCCAAGGGCGCGGAAGGATACTTTACCCGCGATGAATACATCGAGCTCGTCAAGTACGCTGACCAGCGTCACATCGAGGTCATCCCAGAGATCGACGTTCCCGGCCATTCGCGGTCGGCGATCCAGGCGCTCAAGGACAAGCCCGGCTACCAGCTCATCGATCCCGCGGATAAGTCGGTGCATGTCAGCCCGCAGGGATTTACCGACAACATTCTCAACCCGGCCATGGATGGCGTGTACACGTTCATCGAGGACGTGTTCAAGGGACTGAACGAGATGCACGCCGCCGCCGGCGTTCCGCTCAAGCGGGTGCACATCGGCGGCGACGAGACGCCCGTGGAAGCCTGGACGCTCTCGCCCGCGTGTGCCGCCAAGGGTTACGAGAACGTCGATCCCAAACAGGACAAGCAAAAAGCCGAGGCGGTGCACAAGCAGATCCGGATGGACTTTTCGAAGAAGCTGTACGACATCATCGATCGTGCCGTCTCCGACAAGGTCGTCATCGGCTGCTGGCACGACAACGTGCCTTTCATTCTCGACCGGATGGCGGCCGGGCGGGCGTTTATGACCGACTGGGACATCAACGGCGAAGAGGGCTACAAACGCATCCGCGCCGGCCAGCCCACCGTGTTATGCAACCCGCGGTTCACGTACTACGACATGATTTACGAGTTGGATCCCAGCGAGCGCGGCCATTTCTGGTCCGGCGCCACCGACACGATCAAGGCGTATGGCTATCGGCCGTTCGGGCTGACCGACAAGCCGCTCGACATGAGCGAACGCAAAAACGTGCTAGGGCTTCAGGCGCAAATTTGGACCGAGACGGTCATCACGCCGGAGATGTTCGAGATGTACCTGATGCCGCGTCTGCTGGCTTTTTGCGAGCGGGCGTGGAACCCTGACGTAAGCGAAGCAGACGTGCAAAAGAACTGGCCGGGGTTCGCCGCTTACGTCGGCCAGGTCGCGCTGCCGACGCTCGATCGATCGAAATTCCGCTACCACGTGCCGAAGCCGGGAGCGATTAACGACAACGGCCGCGTCAAGGCGCTCGTGCCGTTTCCGGGTCTTGCCATCCGCTATACCATCAATGGCAGCGAACCCAACACCAAATCGAAGTTGTACAATCCTGCCGAGCCGCCCGAGTTCGACGCGAAGATTAAGCTTCGCGCCTTTAGCCGCGGAGGCGCGGCCGGCACGACTGTCTCGCTGAGCGAGGAATGAGAAGCCGACACGGAATCCCGATTGAAGAATGCGATCCACAGATTGCGCAGACGTACGCAGATTTCTGAATGCTCGTTTTTTCTCGGCGTCCTCCGCAGCTCTGCGGTTCAATTTTTTACCACGGATGTCACGGATATCTCGGATATCTCGGATGAAGAGAAGCCACAAAGGAACACAGGAAGGCAGGAATTTCAAACTGTTTTTCTCCTGCATTCCTGGCTCATAAAGAATCTCTAATCGGCGTTCATCAGCGTTTATCCGCGGTTCCTTTTTTCCAATAGAATCTGCGTCAATCAGCGAAATCTGTGGATCGCTTTTCCTGTATGCATTTCCTCGGCGGCATATATGCATTTCGTATTTTGATATCCGCGTCATCCGCGTTGCAAACGTTCTATTTCTTTGCTTGACGCAAAGATTTTTTGACCACGGATAAATCGGATGGCTCGGATGGAATGCCCACGAATTGCGCGAATCGACGCGAATCAGTACCCCGTACAGCAAAAATGGCCTCTGAGGAATTCAGGAAGGGAGGAATCGTGCAAGGTCTCTCTCCTCATTCCTGGTTTCGTGGACTCCTCATAAGAACGAATCGGCGTAATC
>JBBDVZ010000082.1:0-9750 GCA_040903115.1 Planctomycetaceae bacterium | reverse complement strand
GGCCGTGCTGAACCAGCGGGGCCGAAGAGTGCAGTGCCGAAGACCGCGGGGATCAACCCCGCGGCTCGAGCGCGTTTTCATTCTATCCAGAATTTCACCGGAGAAATTCCGCGGCGAAGCGCTTCGCGCATGACGTCTCGCGGAGCGGCTTGCCCGATAAACCGCTCGAACTGAGCCGCCGCCTGATTCACGAACATCTCCACGCCCGAGACGGTGCGGCAACCGTGTTCGCGCGCCTGCTTCAACAGCATCGTGTTTTCGGGGTTATAAACCGTGTCGAAAACCAGCATGTTATCGCGCAGCCAGTGCATGGGAAACGGAGACTCATCGACGTTGGGATGCATGCCGACCGGCGTGCAATTGATAAGGATGTCGCAGAAGACCGACCCGCGGTTTTCCCATTGAATCTTCTGGCAGCCGAGCTTCGAGGCCAGCTCCGCCGTCTTTTCCGACGTGCGGCTGGTGATCGACAGCGCGGCTCCGCGGCGAACGACGCCCAGTCCGATGGCCCGGGCCGCGCCCCCGGCTCCCAGGAGCAGCACGCGTTTTCCCTGCAGCGAAGAATCGGCGAATTGCCGTTCTTCCATCGCGGTCCGCAGGCTGGTGAGTGCGGCATCCATATCGGTGTTTGACGCGCACCAGGAGCGTTGCGAGTCGCGAAACAGCGTGTTGGCCGCTCCGATTTCCTGGACGGGTCCGTCAAAGTGGTCCGCCTTGGCAATCACCGCGACTTTATGAGGGATGGTGACGCTGTACCCCCGAATGTCGAGCCACTCGAAGTCTTCGAGCGTCGTCATCAGCGCATCTTTGGGGACCCGGAACGGAAGGTAGACGCAATTCATTTTCTCGTGCGCATAGGCGGCGTTGTGCACCAGCGGGCTGAAGCTGTGCGCGATTGGGTCGCCCAGCACGCCGAACACCTTCGTCTCGGAATTGATCTCATCGAACCGGTAAACGTTTTTCATTTCATCGTACGAGAATTGCCCCGGCGCGAGTTCTCGTTCATTGCTGAAACCGGCATACGTGAAGGGGGAGCCGTATTTTCCGCACAGCACGCGGCTTGCGGTCCCCAGCTCGCCCATGCAGAAACCGACCGTGGGGACGCGGGCCGAGGCGACCAGCTTCAGCATCCGCACGCAGTCGCTCGGCGAGTTGGCCATCGTCGCGATTTTGATGATGTCGGGGTCGAGCGCGCTGAGCCGCTTGTGGATCTCCGCGAGGTCTTCGGGAGTCTCTGCGAAATCGTGATGGCTGATGATGCGGTTGGTGTTGCCGTAGCGCGGAATTTCGCCGGCGACGTCGTCTTCGAGGTCGATGTATTCCACGCCGGCGGCGATGGCGGCCCGCAACAGCGCTTGCCGCTGCGCCTCGCTGCCGCGCCAACGGCCGCGGTCGACGTCGCGGCGGCAGGTCACCACGCACGGCGTGGGACGCTCGTTGAGCAATCGCACGAGATCGGGCGGGCGTGACAGGTAATCGAGCCGCAATTCGACCAACTGCGCACCCTTATCGGCCAGGGCGCGGTGTTCGGCAATCATCATTTTGTGCCGCGTGCGGCCGATACTGACGCAGATCATATTCTCATCAAGGCCGGCGACCGCCGGATGAAAAAACGAGTCAAGCGGGGAACGGGGTGAGGCGATTGCCGTGCCATAAACGACCGATCACCCCAGCCTTCCGAATTGCCGGTCCAACTCCGAGCGGCTGAGGACGAGTGCCGTCGGTCGTCCGTGGGGACAATGATGGGCATCGTCGATCAGATGCCGCTGAGTGAGCAGGCTTTCCATCTCGGTCGATGTCAGCCGCTGACCAGCCTTGATCGCCGCCTTGCACGACATCATATGCAGGATCTTGTCGAGTATATCACGCCGGGTGGGCTTTTTCCCGCTCTCGCAAAGTTGTTCGCCGATATCGCGAATCAACTGGCCCAGGTCGGCCCGGGCCAGCATGGGGGGGTACCCGGTCAAAAGCACGGTGCTGCCGCCGAATTCTTCGATGCCGAAACCCAGCTCGTCCAGCAAATCACGGCTTTCCAGCAAGGCGGCGGCCTCGGCAGGGCCCAGTTCGAGCGTCTCGGGCACCAGCATCCGCTGCGATTCGACCCGCCCTTCGAGCACGCGGCGCCGAAGCTGCTCGTACAGAACCCGCTCGTGCAGGGCGTGCTGATCGATGACGGTCAGCCCCTGCTCGGTCTCCACGACCAGGTAGCAGTCGTGAATCTGCATGACGCGGAACCCCTGCGTCGGGGGTTGCATTGCGGCAGGCGGATGGGCGTCGTCGTTTCGAACCGCTGGATCGGTCCATTCGCCAAGAGCGTCCGGAGCATCGTCGTGGGCAATCGCGCCGACGTGGCCCGCAATCTCACTTTGATCGGTCGGAGGCCAATCGTCTGCGGCCGACGCCGACGTTGGTGCATCGAGCTCCGAAAAGGGAGCCACATCAGATGGATGTGGCCCTTGGCGTCTCAGCAACGTGTCGGCGAAATCGGCGATTTCCTCGTCCTGCGGATCGAACACCGACGGCGCGCCGATTTGTTCGGTCGGCGACCAGTTGCCGAGCCGCTCTTTCGCCCAACTGGCCAGGTCCATCTGTAACTCTCGCTGGCGTTCCGGGGCAATGGCCGCGGTCGACATCGACGCCGCGCCGATGCGGCTGGGAACGCTGATCGACGACTCCAAATCCAGTCCGAGAAATTTCGTACGCAGCGCCGAGAGCAGTTGACGGTACAACTGCTGCGAGTCGCGAAAGCGAACTTCCGCCTTCGTCGGATGGACGTTGACGTCGACCGCGTCCGGCGGCATCTCCAGGAACAAGAAAGCGATCGGATAGCGGCCCACCATCAGCAGGCCGCGATACGCCTCGCCCAAAGCATGCTGGAGGCTGCGATCCTGGATCCAGCGCCCGTTGAGAAACAGGTACTGCCCCTTTCGCGTCGACTTGCTTTGGCTGGGGTGCCCCACGTAACCCCACAAGCGCACGCCGTGCGCTTCCGACTCGACGCGAATCAGGTTCTCGACGACCTGCGAGCCATAGAATAACTGCAAACGGTCGGTGATTCGATCGGTGGCCGGCAACTCGTACACCGACTTGCCGTTGTGCCGCAGCACGGCATGCAGCCGCGGGTTGGGCAACATCACCCGAGTGAACTGCTCGCCGATGTGGGCGAACTCGGTGGCGGGCGACTTGAGAAACTTCCGCCGCACCGGCGTGTTCGCGAAGAGCTGCCGGATTTCAACCATCGCACCGGCGGGGCAACCGCATTCTTGTAACGGCCCGAAATGGCCCGCGTCGACTTCGATTTCGCAGCCGGTCGGCGCATCAAGCGTGCGGCTGCGAATGCGCAGGCGGCTGACTGAGGCAATCGACGCCAGCGCCTCGCCGCGAAATCCCAGCGTCTGCACGCGGAACAGGTCGTCGGCCGATTTGATCTTGCTGGTGGCGTGGCTGGTGACGGCCAGCAGCATGTCGTCGGGATGGATTCCCTCGCCGTTGTCGACGACGCGAATGAGCTCGCTGCCCCCCTGAGCCACGTCGACCTCGATGCGCGTCGCCAGCGCGTCGGTGCTGTTTTCGAGGAGCTCTTTCACGACGCTGGCGGGGCGTTCGATGACCTCGCCGGCGGCAATTTTGTTGACGACGTGTGGGTCGAGCTGGCAGATGCGGGGCATGATGTCCTGTCGGTCGATCCTTCGGAAAGTCGGGGCGCTGGACCTCCTGATAGACCGACCAGCATAGAACGGTGGGTGCCATGCCCACCGCTTTGGGTGGGCATGCCCCCCAGGACATGGCCACGCAGAGCCGTCCGCCGCGGCGGATGGCACCCGGACTTTAGCATGGTCGGTCTATTACTTCGTTAAATACCCGCCTTGGTCGACTTTCGCAACGATACCCCCGCGCGGACGCGCTTCCGCCGGCTCGCTCGCCGCCGGCCCCGCCGAATCGTCCGCGTTGTCGTTGCTGCGCCGTAGCCGCTCGGTCTGGGCCTTGCGATCATCCAGGTGAAACTCGTCGATGATCTCGCGGCGGCGCAGCGCGACCTGCCGGTCGAACTCGTTCAGCACGTCGAGCGCCTTATCGTGAGAGGTGACCAGGCCGATGATCAGGTACTGAAAGATCGCGACGAAGTAACAAGTCCAACCCACCCAACCCGGCGCAATCGCCGCCAGGATCGCAAACACGGGCGACGACCGATTGATGTGGCGACAGAGGAGACCGCGGCTGTAAGGCCAGGCATGCTCGCGAAGCTGGCTCCAAAAGCCGCGGCTGCGATCGTAGCGGATTTTCGGCGGTCCGGGGTGAACGATCGCGAACAGGTTCTGATCGGGCATGCTCTCAATGACGCCGATCGCGAGCATGATGCGGAAGCCCCACAGCAACCAGCGGTAGTCTCCTTCGAGGTCTTCGAAGGGAATCCAGCCGAACAGCGCGTGCTCCATCACCCTGGTCGAGGCCAATAACACCACCGACCCGCGAAACCATTGCTCGAGATCCTTTTCCAGCTCGTCGTCGAGATCGTGCAGGCGAACGACCCGCTTCAATAAGAATCGAAAGGCGGGAATGGCGATAAACCCGATCAGAAAGCGCACGACCGGCCGGAAGACGGGGAGTCGAATCAAGAATTGCAAAAAACTTCCCACGTGGGCTCCATCCGGGCTCGACCGCAGAATTGCAGGTCAGGGCCCGCTCGGGCGAATTGCCGATCTCCCGTCCAGTATAACGCCGCGGACCGGCTGTTGGATCATTCTGGCGACCGAAGAGGATGTCTCGAGAGGGACTTGCTCGGCCCGCATCACCAGTTCACTTGTTGATAGATGCCCAGCAGCTTCGACCCGCGCTCGGAATTCAGTTGCGCGACATGTGCGATGCGACCGCGCAAATGTGAGGCGAAGTCTTCTCGCTTGTCGCGGTTTTGCGAAGCCGGCCCGTGCCGCATGCAGTTGTGCAGGATGGCTTTCAGTCGGTCGTAATCGCATCGCGAAACGTTCGTCCGTTCGTTGACGACAACGCCCGCGACCATTTGCCGCTGGTTGGCACGGATCACCTTCCGTTTCGCCGTGTTCGCGCGAAACCGCTCCGAGCGGATGATCTTTCGCACCAGCGGAATGAAAGTGCGCAGCGAACCGACAAACGGCTCCGGACCCGAAAACGTCAAATCGTCGGCATATCGGGTGTAGGCGGCTCCGAACGCGCGGGCCATCCCGCTGAGCCTCACGTCGAGCGAATACGCCGACAGGTTCGCGAGCGCCGGCGAGGTCGGTGCGCCTTGCGGCAGGTGACGGCGCAGATACGGCAGAATGGCGGACGGGTCTCCGCCCGGAAACGGGATATTTCCCGGCAGGGCCGACGTTGTCAGCCGCGCCAACCAGATGGCGGCCTCGCGGCTATAGCCGACGCTGCGAAAGATGGCGACAACCCGGGCAAACCGCAGGGACGGGTAAAAGTTCTCCAAGTCGCACTTGAGCAGCACGTGTTGCCCGACGTGAGGCCGGGCGTTGGTGACGATCGAGCGGCCGGCGACAAAGCCATGCGCGCTCGGGTGGGCGGAAATGTGATCGAGGATCTCGTGCAGGATGCGGGACTGGACGGCCTTCAAAATCTTTTTGGGCGATTCAATCAGCCGGTAACCGCCGCGACGCTTGCGCATCCAATGGTGGTGATAATGGGCCTCCTGCGCGTTGTCGGGTCGGTGCGCGTGCGTAAAACGATGCACGAGCCATGCCACCTTTCCCACCGGCATCTCCAGCCAGTCCGCCAACTCGTCGGGCGTGCTGAATATTGGCAGGCCGAAGTGCTGCAGGCGTTCTTCGTCGAGATCGCGGCTCAGATCGAGAAAGCCGCCGGACTCAATCCCAAACCGTGCAAATCGATACGGGGTTTCGGGACTTTGGATCGACTGCGACTTGCGCGACTTGTCGAGTCCGCGCCCAAGAGCGCATTCCGCATCGCGCCTGAGCGGAACCAGGCGGACGGGCTTTCGCCGGCGCTTGAGACGGGCCGATTGCGAGCGCAACGCTTCGGAGGACTGCTTGCTGGGAAAGAAGAGTCGGCGGAGAAAACCGAACAAACCCATGTGCGCATCCGGGAAGCGTCATCCATCGATAACAAGGCGTGACCCGCGGGCCGCACAACTGGTCCTGTGCCGAATCGTCGTTGCAAAAACACGTTTGCGTTGACGATTCACGCACCGAGATGTGAGCAATGCTTCTTCCACGGGGTAACCCCGCAGCGTTCCGCGGCGGCCGGTCAAGGCAGCCGAGAACTGGGCTTGTGCGACCCACGGGCCATGCGACGCTTATGGTAATGCCGACAGCGAAACGGTCATAGGTCAATGGTTTCGAGCCGAAATGTCCAGCTTGACTGGTTCCCAAGCTCTGCTTGGGAACCCGCTTTCTGGAAGCTCTGCTTCCCGTGAGCGTGAAGCGAAGCAGAGCTTCGCGGCAGTGCGTTCCCAAGCGGAGCTTGGGAACGAGACTACTTGAGGCTTTGCGGGCCGCCGATTGTCAAAGCCTTTGGTCTTCGCTAAAGTCCGAAGCGTTGAGTTGCCGACGGCTTCGGCGACCATTCGCAGAAAAGGTGCGAAGACTTGTTTGGAAGACAGCTTGATGCTGGGTCAGGTTCAGCCAACGCGTTACGATTTGTATTTTTCGGTGTTTGGCATACCGGTGCGCGTGGTTCCCACCTTTTGGCTGGCGGGTGTGCTGACCGGCTGGAATACGATCGATGACCCGAACCTGGGTCCGGCCTTTCTTTTTATTTGGATCGCCTGCCTTTTCGTGTCGATCCTCATCCACGAACTTGGACACGCATTTGCTGCCCGGGCGTTCGGTTGGCCGCCGCAGGTCTTTCTCTATCACTTTGGCGGCCTGGCCGCGTACGCGCCCTACGGTGGACACACGACGGGCCGATCTGTCTTCATCTCATTCGCCGGGCCGGGGGCCGGGTTTATCTTGTATGGCCTGGTGCTTGCGGTCGAGTTTGCTTTGATTCAAACCCGAACGCCAATTGGCCTGATAGCCTTTTTCACCATTATCCAGTTGAAGTGGATCAACCTGACGTGGGGCCTGGTCAACCTGTTGCCCGTGTTGCCACTGGACGGCGGGCGCATCTGCGAATCGCTTTGCGAACACGTGCGGCCGCGAGACGGCAGAGATATCGCGATCAAAATCGCGATTGCCACGTCGGCCGTTGTCGCATTCTTTTTTTTCACGCACCGTGACGAGTACGGGCTGTTTCCCGGCCTCTTGTTCGCAATGCTGTGCGTGCAGAACGTGCAAGATTACCAGATGCAACGCGGACGCTGGTGACGTTCGACCATCGTGAAGAGACCAGACCCACGGACGGCTGTCCGTGGGCTTGTTAGAATCCCAGGCCGATGCCGTTGAGCACGCCCGTCTCGACCGTGCCGTCCTTGAGCTTGAACATCGACGGGTACTGCTTGGCCCACGGTTTGTTGGGGGCCGGACAGTATTGACGGCCGTTGCCCTCGAAGGCGGCTACCGTCGGAATGCGCGCGGCCAGGCTTGCCGAATGCAGGAACGAAAAGCCCGGACACGTGAGGTCTTGCACGCACGTAAACATGCCGAACTTCTGAGCGGCGGCGGCCAGCAGCAACGAATCGGTCTGTCCCTTGCACGCCTTCAGCGCGACGCCGGTGTAGCCTCTTTCACGCCCTTGCAATAGGGCCTCGTAATCGACGAGCGACTCGTCGATGACAACGGGCTTCAACTTCGCGGCCTCGTGCATGCGGTTTTCCGGGTGGGCCTTCAGGTCGCGGTGAGTCGGCTGCTCGATGTATTGAATGCGATCGTAGCAGGCAGGCGACTTCTTGCGGATGCGGTTGAGGAACTCGAGCACGTACTCGACGTTCGGGCATTTCTCATTGAAATCGCACGAGTAGTACCACGTCGCACAGCCGCGTGCCGCTTGTGCTTGCAACGCAACCTGCTCGACGGCCAATATTCGTTCGACGTCCCAGTCGAGATTGTCGCCCGCGAGTTTCACCTTGAGATGCGTCAGTCCGTCCGCTGCGATCCACTCGCCCAGCGTCTCGGGAAGTCCGTCGCCGACGCGCTGCTCGACGTCGGCGGAAGTCAACGGATCGACCGCCCCCACGAGATGGTACAAGGGCATGCGCTGCCTGGGTTCGGGCAACACGTATTGGTCGAGGTACTCGCCGCGAAACTGCTCGTCGAGATACTCGGACAAGTCGTAACTCATGTGCTCGGACGAGAGCAGGTTGTAGCTGTTCTGGTCGTGCACGCGACCGAAGGCGTCGTGCAGTGCGGCGTCGAAGGGGCTGGCCGCCACCAGCTCAGCCAGCGCGGGCATCTCTTCGCGAAAGCCGAACCGGGAGGGCAGCGTTTTGCCCAAGTGATGGTACTCGCCGGAAAGCTGAAACGTGATGTCGACCGGATGGCCGTAATCGGGATACGAGTTCGCCAGTTCGATGACTTCCTCGGCGAACTTCTTCATCACCGTTTCGGTCTGCTCGGCCGTCAATTCCGCCGACGGCCAGGCCCACACGTTTCCCAGCGGCATGCTGCCCATGCCGGTGGCGCCCTGCCCGTTGCGGGCTTCGGCGGTCACCTCGACGTTGACCAGGACGGAACTTTTGACCAGTCGACCGCCAAACTTCAGAGGAGTCCGAAACGAGACGGGCTCGAATTGCAGCGTGGCTTCGACAATGCGGATGTCGGTCGACTTGGACATTCTCGCGGAAATGTCGGGAGATACGTGGGAGATCTGAATCAGGACCATTCAAATCCTAACACGCGGATGTGGCGCAATCAAGAAGAACCCGGAATGCGGTCGGCCAGCCGTGCGTAGGTTTTTTGCGGCGTGACACTGCGATTTGGTGAAGCATCACATCACGGGGCGCCGGGTGCCATGGCCACGGCTCTGCGTGGCCATGTTTTCAAAGACATGCCCACCCAAAGCGGTGGGCATGGCACCCACCGTTCTATGCTGATCGGTCTACCAGTGCCTGCTTGAGCGCGACGACGTCGCTGTCGAAATGTTGGCGGCAGGCATCTTCATCCGGGCCGATCACCAGCAATGAGCAGATCGGCCGACCGGCTTCGATCGGCGTTCCCACCCGCGGCCGATCCGCCACCAGCGTGATGAGTCCGGCCGAACGGCGAAATGCAAGGTGCTCCAAAGAGGGCGTCACAATCGGCCGATCCGCGAATAGGATTGCTTTTTCAACAAACTTCGGGGGTCGGGAAGTATCTCCGATCGCCTGAATCTGCGCGTCGAGGAATTGATCGACAGCGGTTGAGCCGCCCGGATCGGCATATGTCACACACGCGCGGCGATGCCAGTCGAGCAAGGCGACCGGGTACGCTTGCTCGAAGATCTCGACCGACGCCGTGTAGCGGGGATTGATTTCAATCGGCACCGCTGCCGTTCCGTCGAAGACCAGATCGATCCCGAACAAGCCGCGTAGCCGCGCCCGGCGGGCGACGACGTCGCCAGTTTTTTCGATTTGGCGGGTGATCGCCGCGTCGAAAAAAATCGGCCCCGACGACCCGCAGTACGCGAAACTCGCCGCATTGAATGCCGGATCTCCAATACGCTGGCGCGACAACCCAACCAGATACGTGCGATCGTGCGTCGCGACGAAGACGGCAGAGCAGGGGAGGCCTTCGATCCGTTTTTGATAAAAGTGAGTCTCTCGGAGAGTTGAAGATGCGGATCCCCGCCAAGTCTTTATGCCTCTTCCGGATGCACCGCGCACGGGCTTGATGAGCC
>JBBDVZ010000081.1:0-9766 GCA_040903115.1 Planctomycetaceae bacterium | reverse complement strand
CCTCCCTTTCAGGGAGGGGTTGGGGGACTTCGGCGAGCTCAGTCGAGTCGAGGGTGGAACGCATCGAACGCTTCTCAGCGCTTCAACCTTTCACCCCTCTCCCAACCTCTCCCCTCAGGGGAGAGGGGTTTTCAAATGCCCTCGAACTCATTTAGGCTCGATTCCGACAACGAGTTTCTGGCCCTCCTTCAGGTCACCGGAAACGAGTTCCGAATACTTATAGTCGCTGAGGCCCGTCATCACTTGCACGGCGCGCAGCATGCTACCGTCTTGAATCCAGACATGGCGGGAACGACGGCTGGCATCCACCGTCTGGCGTGCCGACGGAAGCATGCTCGTGGGGACTTCGCCGGCTTCGACGGTATTATCGAGCAGGATTCGGTCTTCTTCGCGCACATGCAGGCGTTCTGTGGGAAAGTAACGCAGGGCCGAGTTGGGGATCTTCAAAACGTCTTTCTTTTCCCGGATCTGGAATGACACATCAGCCGTCATTCCCGGCAGCAGCTTCAACTCGGCGTTTGCGGCGGCAATGACGACGGGGTACGTGACGACGTTCTGCGTCGTGGTCGAACTGAGCCGAATCTGCGAGATTCTGCCCTCGAACAGCTCTCCGGGATAGGCGTCGACGGTGAACTGCACCGGCTGGTTCTCTTCCTTCGCCGTGCGAATTTTGCCCATGTCGGTCTCGTCGACCGAGGCGAATACGTGCATCATTTTTCGCATGTCGGGCGCGACGATAAACAGCTCAGGCGTCTGAAACTGCGAAGCCAGCGTCTGGCCGGTGTCGATCTTGCGGTCGATGACGATGCCGTCGACGGGTGAAGTGATCTTCGTATAATCCAGGCTTGCCTGCGAGTTCTTGAGGTTCGCCTGGGCCTGATCGATGGCAGCTTTTGCGAGCGCGCATTCCGCTACGAGACCGATGCGGCTGAACTTGTACTGGTCCATCTCGCTCTGGGAGATGAAGTCCTTGTTGTCGGCTCGCAGCCCCAGTGCCCGTTTCTCGTCGTTTTGTGCCTGTTGCAGCCGCGCCTGGATGCGTTCCAACTCGGCCTGGCGAGTTGCCAAAGCGGCGCGGTCGCGCGCAACAACGGCCTCGTACAGCCGAGGATCGATTTCGGCGAGCAAAGCCCCCGCTTTGACTTCGTCGTTGAAGTCTGCGTGCAACCTGATGATCGGACCCGAAACGAACGCTCCAATGTGCACCGATTGCACCGGCTGGATGGTCCCCGTCGAGTTGACCACCGACACAATGCTGCCCGCGGTGACTTCAGCCGTTCGAAACTTCGGACGGTTGCGCTCTTGCACGTAGCGGGAAATCGGCCCGGCGGAGAGAGCTGCCACTCCCCCGAGAAACACCAACGCCAGAACGACTCGCAGCAGAACGCGTCTCATACAAGCGACGGCTTCCTGTTCGCAATCACACCGCGGTTCCTGGCTTCGCCGACGATCGGTGAAACGCGGACGGTGCGCCCGTGGTCGCTGGGCGCACCGCCGCTCTGCCGTTCATTGAACGAGGCCGAGTCGATTAGGGTTGGGCAAATGTCGCCGCGTCGACCTTATCGACGACTTTGAAATCGGAAAGGTCGTTCTCGATGAACTTCTCGCCATTGCGCGTGGTTTCGACTCGGGTCGCGACATTGATCCCGTCGAAGTCCTTGTACTTGGCATACGTCGTTTCCTGAGTGTACTCTTCGCCGCCGCGACCGGCGACCTTGGCCACCAGCTTGACGGGCAAGCCGCTCTCTTTGTCGAAGAAGAGTTGGAAATCTTTGCCGTCCGGACCCGTCGCCTTGATCGCCACCGCCGGCTTGTCGCCGACTTTCTCTTCGCTGACCGACTCGACCTTGAACGCTTTATCCTTCAAGGGCAGGACCGAAGCGCCGACGACCTGGAGGTAGACGAGGCGCTTTTGATTTGCGAGCTGTTCGTTTTCGAGATCGCGGCTGTCGTCGCCGAATTTCCGCCACGCTTTATCGCCGGCGACGATGATGACGCCCTGAACCTTGTTGCCGTTGAACTCCCCCTCGAACTCCTGACGATTGTGATCGATGCCTTGGGTGGTCACCGTCGAGGTAATGTCGCTCTCGTTTCCGCCGAGGCTGATTTTGCCCTTGGTCTTGTAAGTGATTGCTTTCGCCTTGGCCAACTTGTCTTCGCCACCCAGGGCCTTGATGGCCTTGTCGATGACGGCTTTCGCGTCCTTGCCCTCATCCGCTTGAACCAAACCGCCAAGGCGGGACACAAGGGCCGCCACCAACGCTACAACGATGAACCGTCTCATGAGATTGCCTCGTCTTGATTAGGAGAACACGGGAACGCGACTACGCGGCCACGGTTTTAATCTAACATGACGTTCAGCGGTTCCACAAGTTGCCAACGTGTTCGTGGGAAGGTCCGATGACGTACCCCAACTCGTGGGCGATCGCCGGGGCGAGAATGCGAGTTAAGCCTTCAGGCGAGCGAGCCTTATCAGTTCCGCCTCGCGCTCTGGCGACAGCGCGGGGGGCAAGTTCCTCGCCAGGATCGAGGCTCGCGCGTGCTCCATTGTGACTTCGGGGTCAGTCAGCGTGAGGCCGGCGGCCCGCGCTCGCTCGTTACTTACGTCCATCAGACTGCTCCGCTCACCGCGTTCTGGTCTGAAAAGGGGCAGCTCAGATTCCGTCACGCCAGCGGCCTGGATGATCTCGGCAGCGACCCAGGCGATGTTCTCCACACACAGGAGGTCCATGAAGGTCGCCCACGTGAGTCTCGGTCCAGCGAGGTTAAACGCGCCCCCCAGATCGTTCTCGATCACCGTTCTTACAAATCGGGAGACGTCACGAACGTCAATGACTTGCAAATGGTCGGAGCCATCGCCTGGCGCGAGCATCTCTCCAGGCTGCGTAGCGCGTTGGACCCAGTACGCGTAGCGGCCATAGGGATCGTGTGGTCCCACGACAATTTGTGGTCGCAAGAGCGTGCCTCTGTCGGCGTAAACCTGTTGGACGATGTCTTCGCACGCGACCTTGAGCGCGCCGTACGCGCTGTTGACATCCGTCACGTCCTCGCCGGCCGGTGGCATTCGAGGATGAGTCTCGAAGACCGGACGAAGTTGCGGATCGCCGTAGACGCTGACGGCGCTCACAAACACGTAACGTTTCACGCTCGCATACAGTATTTCGGCACTTGGTCGCACCTGTCGCGGGGTGTAGCCGCTTACGTCTACACACACCTCCCAGGAACGGCCCTTAAGCACTTCCAGGGCTAAGGCCCCTTGATCGCGATCGCCGCGGAGCCGCTCGACGTCAACAGGCAGCTCGTCGAGCGACTTGCCACGCGTCAGAGTGCTCACCGTGTGCCCTGCCGCCAGCAAGGTCTCCGCAATGTGCCGACCGATGAACTGCGTGCCGCCAAGGATTAATACGCGCATGCTCGAGATTTCTATCGGCACTCGTTGAGATTCAGAGACCGATCAGCAGACTGCAGCGGCGGGGAGACGTCAAAGATCGCACTTCGGCATCCAGAATCTCGCTGCGTTGGAGTTTACCAGTAGTAAACCTTGGGGTGTACATCGAGGGCATTGTCACTCATGCCGACGCTGCATACATTTCGTCTGGGCCGGTGCGGATCGCGCGTGACGTCACGCGCAGTCTGCCGGGGAAAAGGTTTCCATCAAGGAGAGCGCAATGTACGACATGAAGAACCTGACGAAGTTGAAGAAGCTCGGCGAGCTGGCCCCCGAAGCATTCAAGGGGTTCGTGGCGTTCGACGAGGCGGCATTCCAAGAGGGAGCGATCCCGCTGAAGTACAAGGAGTTGATGGCGGTCGCGGTGGCGCTGACGACCCAGTGCCCGTACTGCATTGACATCCATTCCAAACAGGCAAAGAAGTCGGGCGCGACCGAGCAGGAACTGGCCGAGACGACGCTCGTCGCGGCGGCGCTGCGGGCCGGCGGCGCGGTCACCCATGGCACGCACACGATCGAATGACGGACCAGATTCATTCGCGTTTCGCGCGTGACTCGAAAGAGGTGCCACATCTGTTTGAATTGGACTCTCGATGGCGTAATCCTTATCGCGACAATGGGAAAATTCGACGACACGTTAAAAATTTAACGCAACGGGCCTTGCACTCACGCCACAGAGCGTTAAAATATTAACGAAACTCGGTGCCACTCATGCTGGGTGCCGTATTGGAACACTGTCACTGCAGGAACTGCTGATGCCTGAACCGTCTGAACTCAGTCGACGCGAGCGACAAATCATGGATGCTGTCTTTGCGCTCGGGGAGGCGACTGTGAACAAAGTCGTCGAAACCATTCCCTCACCGCCGACGGCGATGGCGGTGCGAAGAATGATGCACATCCTGGAAGAAAAGGGACATCTTCGACGACGGGGGAGCGGTCGGGAGGTGATCTATGCGCCTCGCCAGACGAAAAACAAAGCCGGACGCCGCGCATTTGAGCAAGTGTTGGAAACGTTTTTCGGCGGCTCTCTGGAAGAAGCACTCGCCGCGCATTTGCATTCGCGAAAGGACCAGGTGTCGGCCGACGAGCGTAAGCGACTGATTGCGTTGATCGAACAGGCACAGCAGAAGGGCCGCTGAGATGAGTCGCACGATATTCATAGTCGCCGGCGTTTTCAGTGCGCCGAGTCTGCTGCTGATGGATTCCGCCGTCAAAGGCACGGCGCTGCTGATGTTGGCGGCTGTCGCGGCCATCATTCTGAGGCGTGACTCGGCGGCGACTCGACATCTTGTGTGGCTGCTGGCGATTGTCGCGATGCTGGTTGTGCCGGTGTTGTCGGCGATGTTGCCTCAATGGCGAGTGCTGCCAGAGTGGGCGAGTATTCCACCAGCGGCGGCTGTGGTGGCCACAAGCCCGCCCTCCATTGCCAGGCCCGCAGATGGTGCTTTTGAATTGCCGCAGAATGCGGAGCCCGTGGAAATCGAACGGCCATCCGCAACAGCGTATCAACCTGCTGCCGAACTGCCGGATTCACGGCCCGTGTTGATGACACCGGAAGCCATTCCCGCGTCGGCCGTCTGGAGTTGGAACTGGCTAAACGCATTGCCACTCGTGTGGGCAATTGGTTTTTGCGTGCTGATCCTGAGGCTGATGGCCGCGCGATGGATGCTCTGGAAGACCGAGCGGCAAGGGACGGTCATTGGGTCGTCAAGGCGACCTGCTAAGGCAACTCACGATCCCATCGTAACGGCCCTTGAAGCCGCGTCTTTGCAGCTCGGGATAGGTCGCCCTGTCACCCTGTTGATTCACCCGGACAAGACGATTCCCGTTATCTGGGGCATTCTTCGATGTCATCTGTTGCTTCCCGCAGCGGCGCGGCATTGGAGCGGCGAGCAACTGCGATCCGTTCTGCTGCACGAGCTCGCCCACATCAAGCGTCGCGACACAATGACTCAACTGCTGCCGCAGGTCGCGTGCGCTCTGCACTGGTTCAATCCCCTGGTGTGGTTCGCCGCCGGGCGTCTTGGCGTGGAACGTGAACGAGCGTGCGACGATCTGGTTCTGGCCAGCGGCGTGCGGCCGTCCGCCTACGCGGGACATCTGCTCGAAGTCGTCACGGAGCTCTCGCCCGCCCGCTGGACGCAGTCCTGCGGGCTCGCGATGGCCCGCAAGTCGTCGCTCGAAGGCCGCCTCGTCGCCGTACTCAGCGAAAACCTCAACCGTCGCGGCGTGTCGGCGGCCCTCGCCGTGATCGGACTTGCAATAGCCGCTTGTGTCGCCGTACCCATCGCGATGCTCCGAGCGGCGGATGAAAATTGGCGCCCTCCGCAGGCCGCGCACGTCGGCAACAACGATTTCTCCACCTACTGCGTCCACGACGGAAAGAACGCCTCCTTCGTCATCGCGTTTCGCGGGGACTTCGGTTCGTCGTCGGACCACACTTCGAGCTCCAGGTCGCGCACATGGCATGATGCCGCGACACTGACGTTGAAAACGAAGACCCTGAAAAAGGAAGTCACCTTCCGCCGCGAACACACCGCACCCGACAAACTCATCCTCGCGGGAAAAGACTACGACCTCACGAAGGGCCGCGTGTTTCTCGTGAGCGACGATGGCGAGTCCATCCGCCAATTCGCCATAAACCCGTCGGCCATCCAGGAACGAGCCGACGCCGACGCCCTGGCAAAGCAGATCGCCGCCATCCCACCCCAAGAGCGCGAGCAGGCCACGCAGAAGCCGAAAGACGGCGCGAAGCTCCAGCCCGGCACCGAGGAGAGGCTGCAGTGGGGTAAACCGGTGAATGGGCTGCGGATGGCGATTGTCATCCGCACTGCTCCTGGCGAGCCGAAGGCGGGCGACATGCCGGATCTCTATCTGGTGGTGCAGAATGTGTCGGATGCTCCGATCCGTCTCAGCGACACCACCGCAGCGCCGCAGCTCCGTGAGCTGTATATCAAACTCGACGGTGAGACCCAGTTGGGCATCGTCGACAAGGAGCCGACCCTGGCCGACGTCATGCTCCAGCCCCGCGAGGTCGCGTTCCTGCTCATGTTTCTGCCGGACTCAAAGAACCCGGACAGACGCACCACGGGGTCAATCTTCGCGGAGGGCACGCTCAAAGACACGCATCAGACCATGGTCGCGGAGTTGAATATCGAACAGGCGCCGGCAGGAGCCTGGTCGGGCAAGCTCGTCACCGGCGAAACGAGTGGAGCAGTGGCGGCTGGCCAGCCACAGCCGAAGGACAAAGCGGCGCAGGCGCTCTTCAAAGTCTGGACCGCCGGCGCCCGCGGGAACGGGAAGATTCCCGGCGCGCTCATCGGGCTGCTCGCGGAAAGTGTGACGACTTTCACGAAATACAACCCGACCTGGAAGACCACGCCGCAACTTTTGAAAATGCTCCCGCGCCTCGATGCCACACGCGACTGGAGCGGGCAGGAAGCGGTGGCGCTGCTCGATGAGCTCGCGGCGGTGCAGGACACGCCCATCAAGATGGCCGTGGAGAAAGAAGTTGAGCGCACCATGCACACGGGCGCGCCGCTGCAGCCGGAGCTGGCGGATGCGCCGTGGGGCGAGGCGCTGCCGAACGGTCTGCGCATGGCGTGGCTGCTGGGGCCGCGCGCGGCGGAGCACCGCCTCGGCACTCCGCTGAAGTCACGCATCCTATTCCACAACGCGGGCAAGAACGCAGTCGTGTTCCGCGCGCTGACGTGGAATCAGTCCGGCAGCCACAAGGCGCGTGATGCGAAAGGCACGGAAATCAACATCTCCTCGACTTACTGGACAACGCTGCCGCGAGTGGTCGCGTTCCGTCTCGCGCCGGGCGAATACACAGAGGTGGCCGCCGCCAGCATCGGCGTCGGCGCAAACAAGAACAACGAGGACTGGCAGGGCACGCGTGTCGGCTCGTGGATCGAGGCGAAGGAGGGGGACGACGTGACGTTCACACCCGCGCCGGTGTCGGTGAATGGGAAGGACGACGCTGGGCGGTTGAACTTAGGTGAGTCGAGCTGGTGGCTGGATTTTATTACCGATCGACTGCGTCGTGACATGCCACTGCCCGCCGACGCCCCCGAGCGCGGGCGGATCCTCGACCGCGCGATTCGCGAGCTTTTCGGCACAGCAGCGACGCCGGAGGAAACAGCGACCTTTGTCTCAGACCCCGCGCCCGATGCGCTCGATTCGCTGGCGAAGCGCCTCGCGCAACGCGTGGGCATCACCCCCTTCACCGGCTCGCTGCAATCCGGCCCGACGAAATTCCGCGTCCTTCCCGTCGACCCCGACGCCGCGAAAAAGCCGCGCACCGCCAACAATCCCGGTCGCTACACGCTTGGCGAAAACGCCCGTCTAGTCGTCTCGCGCCGCGGTGTCGGCGAGCGCATAGTGAACGAGGCGCGCATCCAGTTTTTCACCCCCGACCCGAAAGCCGATGCGCCGGGCAAGCCGGTAGCGCTCAAGCTTCCCGACGGCTACAACACATGGGCCGCTGCATGGGTGCGCGGCGGGACGGTGCTGTGGGTGCTGCAAAAAGGCAACGTCCGCAGCTACGACTTCACCAACCCCGCGCAGGTGAAGGAAACGACCCTCGAAGAACGAGCAAACCTCGAAAAAGTGCCCAAGCCCATCCTCGACGCCCTGCGTGCCGAGCTCGACTTGCCCGGCGCGCCAAAGCCGGCGACGGAAACGCCGAAATAGGAAGGCGCAGAGGCAAAGCCCGTCGGCAAACGACTTGTCAGCCGAACGGCCTGAAATCCCGCAAAGTCGGGGCGAAAGGATTTGAACTCGAATCAGAATACGTTGGTTTCTCGGCGACCGGTTTTGACCGACGCTCCCGATTCGGGCTGAGTGCGGCTGAGTGTCACCAAAGGCATGGGTTCTCGGGTCGCGCCGATCGTGGCATCAATGGGTCGTTTGTCCGTGTTCTCGTAAAAGGGACTCAATTGCGGGGCTGCAAGGCAATGGCCGGCTGCGCCGCCTCCACAATTGTGCTTCGTCGCAAGTATGGCGGGAGTCGGATTGAGCTGGCTATTGAATCTCGGCCTTGACGGTGAGCGCCAAACCGCGTGGCTTTTCTCCGAAAGTCCCCAGCGCGCTACGGGCATTCTTCACCTCGATCTGCCCGGTCAGATCAAAGACCTCCGGGACTTCGGGCAGCGCAACCGCGGCCCGGTCCCGAATGTTCTCGACGAAGCATTTGGTGAACTCGATTCCTCCGAAGCGCTTGACCTTGCCCCGCTCGCGCCCCAGGAGCACGATGGGGAACCAGGCGTCGGCATAGTTCCGGTTGTTCGCCGTGTTCCGCAGGCGGCAGTTGACGAACGAAATCCGTGCGGCGTCGGCCGATTTGTCTTGCACCTTGATCCCGTAGGCCTCGGTGTTCTCAATCGTGCAGTTCGAAAACGTGATCGTCCCCTTGGGTCCATCATCTGTCAGTTTGAGTATGCGAATCCCCGCTCCACGCCTGCTCGTGATGCGGCAATTCTCCACGACAATCGAGATCGGCTTCGATTCCCGCGTCAAGCGCCCTGCGTGCACTTCGATGCCGTCGCCGTAATTGTCCTCGAAAGCGCAATTGCGGATGACGATATCCGTGAGGTGCTGCGTCGGTGCATCCGGCTCGATGTCGATTCCCGCGGAGGGGGGAGTTCCCCACGTGTTGCAGAATTTGCTGTCTTCCACGAGCAAGCCGTCCACGCTGATCACGCTGAGACCTTGGCGGTAATTGTTGTCGCAATTCACGCTTTTGAGGTGGATGTCGGTGCTGGCCGGCGCGTGGCGGCCGCCATCGATATAAATGCCGTCGCCGCCGCTGTCCCGTAATGTCAGGCCCTCGATTCGGACGTTATTGCAACCGCGAATGGCAAGACACATGCGCCATTCCGACTTTTCGTATTGGCCGAATGCGCGGTTCCAACCCAGATCCTTGAACACCAGGCCGACGATGTAGTCCTCTTTCTGCATCCGGACCGTGGCGCCTTCGCCGCGGATGGTTAAGTTGTCGATGTCCTGCGCGACGAAGACGGAGTCGCTTTTGCCGCGATATTCCCCCCGTTTGGCGGTGATGACGACCCCTTTCTCCAGGATCAGCTCTTGATGCCCGGCTAACCGCAGCGGCCGCACGATCCAATCTTTGCCGAGATTGGGGAGAATCACGGTTTTGGCTCCAGAATTGATGGCCGACTGGATTGCCTCGGTCGCATCTTCCTCGTCGAAGCCCCACCACGCGGCGTTGGCAATCATCCGTCGACCAGCCTTCACCTCCTCAACCGCCTGCGGATTTTTGGAGTTGCCGATCTCATCCGCTCCAAGCAGCTGGGT